>JAGCZA010000047.1 GCA_017960525.1 Prevotella sp. | reverse complement strand
AACGATTTTTCCTTTAGCCGTTACAAATGTAGCAATTATTTTTGAATCAATAAGCATAAGCATGACAGATTGGCCCTTTATTTACAGATATTTAACAAAATTGGCTGCCTTAATCGTTACAAATTAAATTAAAATTAAGAAGACTATGAGAACAAGACTGTTTTCGGGGGCGGCGGGGACGCCGCCCCTCACAGTGAGACGGGCGGCCACCGTGCTGCTCATGATGGTGCTCACGACCACGACGGCGTGGGCTAACTCCCCATGGGGAACTCCGGGCAACGGCACGGCTAACGACCCGTATCAGATCAGTACGGCCCAGCAATGGAAGGACTTCGCCGCGATGGTGAACGGAGAGAACGGCACCTACGGCGACAAGTGCTACAAGCTGACGGCCGACATCGAAGTCACTGGTACAGGGAGCGATGACCTGGCAGTCTATGTCGGCGATCTTGCAAACACGGCCTTCCGCGGCACCTTCGACGGTGGCGGCCACACGCTGACATTCAACTTCTCGACAAATCATGCCGGCGGTGCCCCGTTCCGTTACATCAACGGCGCCACCATCAGCAACCTCCGCGTGGCGGGCCGGGTCTCCGTCAGCGGCAAGAACGGGTACTATGCCGCCGGCATAGCGGGCAATGCGATGGGCAGCAGCACCATCAGCGACAGCACCGTCGGCAGCACCATCAATAGCAGCGGCAGCGGCTCGGGCTGGCACGGCGGACTGGTGGGCGAGGTGGCGAGCGGCGCAACGCTCACCGTCAGCGGCTGCACCTTCAGCGGCAGTTTCACTGGCTCGGTCACGCTGGACTGCGGCGGCTTCGTGGGCTACAACATGGGTACGGTCAGCATCACCGACTGCCTTTTCGACCCCTCTACCATCAGCATCGCGGCAAGTTCTCTCTATAGCTTCTGCAATAATAGGACAGGCAGCAGCAGCACGCTGACCCGCGCCTATCGCACCTTCGACAGTAGTCAATCGCGTAATCAGGGCACGCGTGCATATACCGAGGCGCCCGCCACGCCGCTGACCAAGCGGACGGCCTGTGGCGATAATACCATCTATGTGGATGGCGCTGCCGCCATCACGGGCGTCAACGATGCCTACGCATATACGGGCAGCAGCCTCGACCTGCCGACGGCAGGCGTGAGGTTCGACGGCGCGGTGCTCGCTGCCGCCAACTACGACGTGGTGTTCCGCAACGGCAGCAACACCGAAGTCCGCAGACTCGACGCCGCCGGCACCTACACCGTGACCGCCACGGGCAAGGACGACTATGCGGGCAGCGTGTCGAAGACCTTCACCGTGACCGCGGGCGACGGCTCGCAGCAGCATCCCTACCTGATAGGCACCCCGGCGGAGTGGGACGCCTTTGACGCCCAAGTGACCGACGGCAACAACTACAGCGGCAAGTACGTCAGCCTGACCGCCGACATCAGCGTCACCACGATGGCGGGCAACAACACGCACAGTTTCAACGGCACGTTCCTCGGCGGCGGCCATACGCTGACGGTCGATATCAGCGATGACCATAATTGCACCGCCCCGTTCCGCTATGTGAACGGCGCCACCATCAGCGACCTGACCGTGGCGGGCAGCGTCAGCAGCAACGGACTGTATGCCGCCACTCTCGTAGCAAAGAGCGATGGCAGCACCCAGTTCACCAACTGCCACATCACCGCCACGCTCAACTGCACCTGGAACGGCTTCAGTCACGACGGCGGCTTCGTGGGAGTGAACAATGGCACACTGACCTTCGACCGCTGCTCGTTCAAGGGCAGTCTGCTCGGCGCCCAGACCTATCGCTGTGGCGGCTTTGTGGGACTGAATCAGAACGCCACCGCCAATTTCACCGACTGCCTCTTTGCCCCCGCAGCGGTCACCATAGGCACCAACGGCAGCGGCACCTTCGTTCAGCCAGCCGCTGGCTCTGGCACCACCACCTTCACCCGCACCTACTACACCACGGACTTCGGCGCGGGGCAGGGCACGAAGGTGACCGCCGCGGCGCCCGCCGGCATCTGCAAGCCGGTCGTTTCGGCAGCCGACGGTGCGACGTACTACGGCCAGGTGTGCAGCGTGAGCGGCATCGCCGCCGTCTATCCGTTAGGAGCCGAGCCCGTACACCCCGAGGCGGTGGTGACAGACGGCAGCACCACGCTGACCAAGGACGTTGACTATGTGCTCCACTGGGACGAGGAGCGCGCGGCGGAGGGCGACTACACGCTGACCGTAGCGGGCATCGGCAACTACACGGGCTCGGCAACCGTGGGCTACATGGTGAGAGACCCCTCTTGCATCTTTGGCGGTCAGCCCTTCACGAAGGGCACCGATGGCGCCGGCGACTATTTCGTCATCGCCACCGAGCAGGACCTGCGCAACCTCTCTACTGCCGTCAACGCCGGCAACAACGGCAGCGGCAAGCGCTTCGTGCAGACTGCCGACATCGACCTCAGCAACGGCGGGACCTTCACGCCAATAGGAATTGATTACCATACCAGCAAACGTTTCTCAGGCACCTACGACGGTGGCCACCATGCCATCAGCGGCCTCAAAGTCAGCACCAGCTCCGGATGTGCCGGACTCTTCGGCGAATTATCTAATGGCACCGTCAAGAATGTGCGTATTATGGCACCGTCAGTTACAAGTACCGAAGGAATCAGCGGAGCTGTAGTGGGACGAATCCGAAGTGGAACCGTCACCCAATGCATAACTATCAACCCCACGATTAGCGGGGGCTTCGAAAGCGGTGCAATAAGCGGCTTTGGCAATTGTACCAACAGCTATTATTATGGAGGCAACCAGACCACCAGCGGCACCCGCGTCTATAAGGTGACGCTCAGCAAAGGCCTCGACGTAGCGACGGCCTACACCGGCGACGGCACTGACGCTAACGGCGCGCGCATCAGCAGCGGCACTTACGCGGGCTACTACGCCGCGGAGGGCAAGACCGTCACGCTCGCCGCCTCCGACGGCTACACCATCGGCTCGGTCAGCTACAACGACGGCAGCGAACACACGCTGACAGCCGACGCCAACGGCCAGTACTCGTTCATCATGCCCGCCAGCGACGTCACCGTCACGGCCACGTTGTACGACCTCACCCTCTTCGGCTACAACGAAGACCCGCTGGTGGACGGCAGCGCAGCGCATCCCTACATCATCACCACTGCGGCGGGCTGGAACCAGTTCTGCGACGCGCTGGAAGACAACACGACGTGGAACTGCTTTATCGGCAAGACGGTGAAGTTAGGCAACAGCTTCAGTGTCACCCGCACGGCG
The DNA here is from genome assembly GCA_017960525.1 of Prevotella sp. GTDB lineage: Bacteria > Bacteroidota > Bacteroidia > Bacteroidales > Bacteroidaceae > Prevotella. Next base: position 28,237 of record JAGCZA010000047.1, on the reverse strand, counting down.
GGCAGCAGCGGCCATGACTTCTGCGGCACCTTCGACGGCCAGCACAATACGCTGATCGTCAGCCTTAGCGGCGCCCAATACGTTGCACCCTTCTTTTACGTCAAATCGCAAGACGACGACCACCCCGCCACCATACAGAACCTGGTGGTGGATGGCACCGTCACCGCCTCTGGCAAGTTCGCCGCCGGCATCGCAGGTGGCTGCGCAGGAAAAGTGAACATCACCAACTGCCTCGTTCGCACCACCATCAGCAGCAGCGTCCCGGGCGACGGTACCCACGGCGGCTTAGTAGGTGTCTTCGACGGCGGCACGCTCAACATCACGGGCTGCGCCTTCACCGGCAAACTGCTCTCTACTGGAAGCCCTGCCACGACCAAATGCGGCGGCATCGTAGGCTATTCCCACGTGAGCGGCACCGCCGTCAACATCACCAACTCACTCTACGCCCCTGCCGCCCTCGTCGGCTCAGAGACAGAGCCAACCGGCGACAGCAAGACCTTCCTACGCAGCGAAAACACTACGGTCACCATCACCAACAGCTACTACACCCGCACGCTCGGCGACGCGCAGGGCACGACCCCCTACATCTATACCACGAAGCCTACGGGTATCGGCACGGAGGGCACGATGTACAACGTCAGCGGCATCACGGCCTACACGAACGGCATCAATCAAAACGGGAAATACTATACGACACCGCCAGACCCAGCCCACTTCGCGCAGGACGGCGACGAGTACACCATCAAGAGTGCCACGGGCTGGGATGTGTTCTGCGACCTACTGGGTGAAAGCGAGACCTTCAGCGGCAAGACCGTGAAGTTAGGCGACAATATCAGCGTCACCCGCATGGCGGGCAGCAACAACCATAGATTCGCGGGCACCTTCGACGGCCAGGGCAATACGCTGACCGTCAGTTACGAGGACACGGGCGACTACACCATGACGGCACCGTTCAGCTACGTGGACGGCGCCACCATCCGGAACCTCGTCGTTGGCGGCAGCATCACCGACACCGGCTATCGCGCTGCGGGCATCATTGGCGAGACCAGCGAAAACCTGAGCCATATCACCAACTGCATGAGCAGCGTCAACATCAGCGGCGGGCGCTATACTGCTGGCTTCAGCATCGGTGGAAAAGTGGCCATCGAGGGCTGCGTGTTCAACGGCATCATCAACGGCAGCAGCCTTAGCGGCGGCTTCGTAGGCTGGAGCTATAACGGACTCGCCATCACCAACTGCCTCTTCGCCCCGCAGGACGGCAGCAGCATCAGCGGCGGCACGTTCTACTATAACGGCGGCGGGGGCGCCCCCACGCCCACCAATTCGTACTACACCACCGCCCTCGGCACCCCGCAGGGCGCAATAGCCCTCACCACCGCCACGCTGCCCGCGAACATCGGCACGGCGGGCGAGACCTACGGCACGAGCGGCATCACGTCCTATACCAGCGGTCTGAAGTACGGCGGTCTGTACTATATGACACCCGAGGCCGTGAGCCTGGCCGACAACCAGACGAACGACGTGGACGGCAAAGACGGCTACTTTGCCACCGTGACGCTGCAGGGCCGCACGCTCTATAAGGACGGCAACTGGAACACCTTGTGCCTGCCGTTCTCGATGACCGCCGAGCAGGTGACGGCACAACTCGCACCCAAGGCGCTGATGACGCTCGGCAACAGCGAGGCCTGCAACACGGGCTTCGACGCCTCGACCGGCACACTGAACCTCGACTTCGTGGATGCCGACGAGATTGAAGCCGGCGTGGCCTACATCGTGAAGTGGGGCAAGCCCGAAGGCTACATCGCATACGACGGCACCAACGCCGACGCCTGCTCTGACCTCGTCAACCCGACGTTCAGCGGCGTCACCGTGGAGAATGAGAATCCCGCCGACAAAGCCACCGTCAGTCAGGACGATTACGTGCAGTTCGTCGGCACCTACGACCCCGTGCCGCTTGTGGCTGGCGACAGGTCGATCCTCTACCTCGGCAGTGGCAACCAACTCTACTGGCCAGATGCCGACATGCCCATCAACGCCTTCCGTGCCTACTTCCAGCTGAAGAATGGCCTCACCGCCGGGGATGTCGCCAATGCCCGCCTGCTCTTCGGCGACGGAGACGAGACGCAGGGAATAAGCCTCACCCCCGACCCCTCTCCTAAAGGCGAGGGGAGTATATACACTCTCGACGGCGTGAAACTCGACAAGATGCCGACGCGCAAGAGCGTGTACATCCGCAATGGCCGCAAGGTCGTGGTGAAGTAAAATTATGGATAATTCATGGAAATTCATTTCAAAATAGAAAGCCGTTTCGGGAATTTGTTGTATCTTTGCAGCGCAAAACAATAATATGCTTAATAATATGGAAGCAACAACGAAGAAAAGAAGACCTTCGAGAAGGAGGAAGAAACTCACTCCCGAGGAGAGGAGAGCCATCAACGCGACCATCGTGCCGCAGAACAAGAGTATGAAAGCCTTTGTGGAACACCAGGGTGAGGTGTGGGTAAAGGACCCGATGCTGCTGCTATGAGATACCTGCTCGACACCTGCATCTACATCTACCTAAGCACAGACCATACCAGCCTGCACCCCGACATTCTGTCCTTGCTGAGCGAACCCGACACGGTGATGTGCATGAGTGCCGAGAGCGTGCGCGAGTTGATAGTGGCCTATAACAACAAGGGCTGGGGTAACAAGAAATGGAAGAGCGCCGAGGACATGGTACGCTCCATCGAGGAGACGTACTACGTGGAAATCCTGCCCATCCAGAAGGAGGTGATGCAAACCTACTCGCGGCTGCGCATCAACACGGCAATGAACCACAAGGACCCGTCGGATCACGTCATCATCGCCCACGCCATGACGCTCGGCATGCCGCTCATCTCCAGCGACACCCGCTTCGACTTCTACCGACGACAGGGGCTTGACTTCATCTTCAACGAGAAGTAACCAACTCAGCGGCAACAACGCTCCATGCGGGCGAAGATGACAAAACGGCGCATCTTTGCCCGCTTTTTGCAAGTTTAACGCGATGACACGGGATTGCTAAAAAGTTCGTATCTTTGCACCGTCTAGTCACCATCGACAACAACGCTTCAACGGAAGTTTCCTTCACGGGCGGCAAGTTCGTGGGCACCTACGACTACAAGCAGTACAACACCGAGAACAAGAGCATCCTCTTCCTCGGCAGCAACAACACGCTGTACTGGCCACAGCCTGCCGACACAGACCATCCCGTAGCCATCGGTGCCTTCCGCGCCTACTTCGACCTGGGTAGCAACACCGCTGGCGTCCGTGCCTTCGTGCTCAACTTCGGCGACGGCGAGGCACAGGGCATCGCGACCACGAATTACACGAATGGCGCAGATTCAAGCGAAGCGTGGTACTCGCTTGACGGCAGGAAACTCGATGGCAGGCCCACGAAGAGCGGACTCTACATCTACGGAGGCCGCAAACTCTACGTGAAGTAATATAAGGTCTAAGGAGGTTAGATGGTATCTAACTCGGAGTTAGAAGGTATATAACTCAGAGTTAGATACCATCTAACTTTTTGTCCCAAGCGTTCAAAGATTAGAGTTGTATGCTCTCGATGCGCAACTTCTGCACACCGGCGGGCACGCTCACCTCCACCACATCGCCCGCCTTCTTGCCCAGCAATGCCTGCGCGATGGGCGACTTGATGGAGATTTTGCCACTGCGCAAGTCGGCCTCGTGGGGGCTGACGATGGTGTAGGCCATACGGCGGTTGGCATTGAGATTGGTCATCTCCACCCGGCTGAGCAGGCCCACCGAGTCGCCGCCCAGGCGCGACTTGTCTATGACGCGGGCAAAGTCCAGCACACGCTGCTTGAAGCGTATGCGGCTCAGCAACCGCGCCTGCTCACGCTTGGCGGCATGGTATTCAAAGTTCTCGCTCAGGTCGCCTTTGTCGCGGGCCTCGGCTATGGCCTCACGCACCTGAGGCAACTCAATATGCTCCAACTGGTGGAGTTCGGCCACGAGTTTGTCGTAGCCTTCCTGTGACATGTATTCCATTTTTGGGTGCAAAGGTAGTAAAAGTCCTGTAAATAAAAAAACAAACAAAAGGAAAATAAATCGTACACCTTCTCCGTTATATACCAAGAATGAAAAAAAGCACATTATATATTAATAGTATGTGGGTAGCCCTATTGGTCTGCCTGTTCTCACTTGCGCCGTCGGAATCTTCGGCCCAGGAGTTGAGAATCATCAGGGGCGGGTGTACGCCTCATTTGTCCGACGCTGACACCACTGCGGCTGCAGGCAGACACCAGATGCCGCGACGGCTCTCAACCCCCAACACGCAATGGGATGCCGAAAAGGTCTATCGGCAAGCTGTCATTCTGGTGTCGTTCTCTGACAAAGACTTCTCAATGGAAAATCCGACAGCTTTCTACGACAGTCTCTTCAACTACCCCGGCTTCAACAAGCGCAAAGGGCCAGGCTGCGTGGCCGAATATCTGCGGCAGCAGTCGGGGGGGCTGTTCAACACGCAGTTCGATGTCTATGGCCCCATCAAGGTCAGTACGAAAGCACAGCCCTACTCAAACCCAACAAGTAATACGCGCAACTACGGCAAAGACGTATTCATAGAGGCAACCAATAAGGTGATAGACTCGCTCGAAGTGGACTTCTCGCCCTACGACTGGAATGGCAACAACAACATTAACCAGGTCATTTACGTCTATGCTGGCTATAGCGGCAACCAGTCGTCAACAAAGAGCTATGGACACATCTGGCCGAACACCAGCACATTCACGACAATCACCACACCCAACGGCCTGAAGATAACCAACTATACTGCCAGCGCCGAAATGTGGGCAAACGACTCTTCCTGCGGCATTGGCACCATTCTGCATGAATTCACCCACTCGCTGGGACTGCCCGACATCTATCCAACAACCGATGATGCCGGATATAGCATTGTTGACGAATGGGACCTGATGGACGGTGGAAACTTCACCAATTACGGTTGGTGTCCGCCCAACTACACAGCTTTGGAGAAGATGCTGTTGGGGTGGATCACACCTGTGGACCTCACAGAACCAACCACGGTAACAGGTATGAAGACGGTAGACGAAGGCGGAGAGGTGTATCGCATCAAGCATACAGAAAATGAATGGCTGCTACTGGAAAACAGACAGCAAACCTTCTGGGATGCAGGGCTGCCCGGAAAAGGCCTGGTGATTTACCACGTGAACTACAACAGGGGCTATTGGTCGAGCAATTCAGTAAACAACAGCGTAAAAAATCGCCGCTTTGAACTGGTTCATGCAGACAATATGGATTATGACGATTGGTATAGCTATATCATGACGTGGACCAAACCTGTGCAGTATGCCAATTCAGGCCACATGAACAGCAATTTACTCAGCTCGTCGGCCTACCCCTGGACTACCGACTCAACGTCATTCGTGAACGACTCGCTGACAAATTACTCAGTACCCGCTGCGGTAATGAGCAATGCCGGCCCAGATGGAACCAAGATGCTGTCGAAGCCTATTACCAACATTGTGCAGAATGTCGATGGAACCATTTCCTTCCGATTCATGGGAGGAAACACAAAAACCATTAAGGGCGATGTGAACGGCGACGAGAGGGTGGATGTGGCCGACATCGCCAGCATCATTTCCTTCATGGCAGGAGCATCAGAGAATTTACTCTTGGAACAAGCTGACATAAACGAAGACGGTCTGGTGGACGTTGCCGACATCTCTGCTGTCTTAACTATTATGGCAAGCACAATATTTCCCTTTTAACAAATTTATAAACACTAAACACAAACTATTATGAGAGTTATCATTGAACCGAACTATGACTTGATGTCACAGTGGGCCGCCAACTATGTTGTGGCAAAGATTAACGCCGCCAAGCCGACGGCAGAGAAACCTTTCGTATTGGGACTTCCCACTGGCTCGTCGCCCATCGGCATGTACCGTGGACTGGTGAAAGCCTATCAGGAGGGCAAAGTTTCGTTCAAGCACGTGCTGACGTTCAATATGGACGAGTATGTGGGCCTGCCCGAAGAGCATCCCGAAAGCTACCACTCATTCATGTTCACCAACCTGTTCAACCACATCGACTGCCCGAAGGAGAATATCCACATCCTGAATGGCAATGCCAAGGATCTGGCCGCCGAGTGCGCCCACTACGAGCAGATGATTGAGGAGGCTGGCGGCATCGACCTCTTCCTCGGTGGCATCGGCCCCGACGGTCACATCGCCTTCAATGAGCCAGGCTCAAGCCTCACCAGCCGCACCCGCCAGAAGACATTGACTACCGACACCATCATCGCCAACAGCCGCTTCTTCGAGAACGACATCAACAAGGTGCCCAAGACAGCCCTTACTGTGGGTGTAGGCACCGTGATGGCTGCCAAGGAAGTGATGATTCTGGTGAACGGACACGCCAAGTGCCGCGCTCTGCAGGCCGCCGTTGAGGGCAGCGTGAACCACATGTGGACCATTTCCGCCCTGCAAATGCACCAGCATGGCATCATCGTGGCCGACGATGCCGCTTGCGAAGAACTGAAGGTGGGCACCTACCGCTACTTCAAGGACATCGAGCGCAACAATTTGCTTTAATCAATTCATTTAAGGCGCAGCCCCTCCCCTACAAGAGAGGGGAGCGGCTGCGCACAATTTAGCGAATTAATAGAAATCAACTAAAATATTACCCCTCCCCGTGCAAATGTTAAAAAACATTTCATAGGGGGGGGGTGATTTTTGTTAAATATTAAGAAAGATTGGGAGTACAATAAAAAAAACAGGCAAAACGTATTGTGATTCAGAAAAAAGTCGTAACTTTGCAGCCAAATATGTGAAAGATAATTAACAACACGGAACGAGGGCTTATGAATTATTTTGACAAACTGGCTAATTGGTATTTCGGAAGACGAGCCCTTCCGCTATGGGGAATCCTACTGATTGACAACCTGATTGTCTTTTTCTCCTTCCTTTTTATGTACCTCCTTTTCGACCGTGACGTGCGTTCATTCAGCCGGTTGGAATGGGTTTCGCTGAACATTATCATCTATCTTGTCATCTACAACATTTGCTTCCGCATCTTCCGCACCTATTCTGGCATTCTGCGCTACTCGTCGTTTGTCGACTTGCAACGTGTGGGCTATGCCATGTCGCTGGCTACTGTGATAGCCCTCTGTGTGCATTATCTGGTAGGGACACTTGGCGTGGAAGAGATGTTCTTCGTTAGTGGAAGGCAGATATTCGCGGCTTTCGTGATGGCTACCCTCCTTCTGTGGGTGGTGCGCATTGGAGTGAAGACACTTTACGACATGCTCTTTGCCAACAAGCGCTCGAAACGGGCCTACATTTTCGGCGTGAAGAACGATGGTATCGCCATTGCCAAGCACATCCGCAGCGAGAAGCCAATGCGCTTCCGCCTGAAAGGATTCGCCACCGTAGAAAAAGAGATGGACGGCCATATACTGATGGGCACTCGAGTCCACATGGCTGACAAAGACCTGGTACCAACCATGGTGGCTGAAGGTATAGAGGCTCTCATCGTATCTCCCTATCGGTTAGGGGCTTTCCGCAATGAGCAAGAGTTGCAAGACCAAATCATCAAGGCTGGCATCCGCATCTTTATCACTCAGGAAGAGAAAGAACTGGGCGAAAACCAGATTCCCTCCGCTCCGCAACTGAAGGAAATCAGCATCGAGGATTTGCTGCCACGCGACGAGATTCAAGTGGATATGAAATCGGTTGGCGAACAGCTTACGGGCAAGTGCATTATGATTACTGGCTCTGCAGGCAGCATCGGTAGTGAAATGGTGAGACAGATTGCTATTTACAAGCCATCAGAACTGGTTCTCATAGACCAGGCCGAGACACCACAGCACGACATCCGCCTGATGATGGCCAACCAGTGGCCCAACATCAAGGCCCATACCATTGTGGCCAGCATCTGTGAGCGAGACTTTATGGAATCCATCTTCAGCCAGTACCGTCCGCACTATGTCTTCCACGCCGCCGCCTACAAGCACGTGCCAATGATGGAGGACAATCCCTCGGAGAGTGTGCGCAACAACATCATCGGCACAAGGGTCATTGCCGATTTGGCCGTGAAGTACGACGTGAAGAAGTTTGTGATGATTTCCACCGACAAGGCCGTGAACCCCACCAATGTGATGGGATGTTCGAAGCGCATCTGCGAAATCTACGTGCAGAGCCTCGACAAGGCTATCAAGGACGGCAAGGTGAAAGGCCAGACCCAATTCGTCACCACCCGTTTCGGAAATGTGCTGGGCAGCAATGGTTCTGTCATTCCTCTCTTCAAGGAACAGATAAAGAAAGGCGGTCCCATCACCGTAACCGACCCCAAGATCATCCGTTACTTTATGCTTATACCCGAAGCCTGCAAACTGGTGCTCGAAGCCGGAACAAAGGGTAATGGCGGTGAGATATTCGTCTTCGATATGGGCAAGCCGGTGAAGATTGCAGACTTGGCCCAGCGTATGATTATGCTGAGTGGCGCCACCAACGTTAAGATTGAGTTCACGGGGTTGCGTCCTGGTGAAAAGCTCTACGAGGAAGTGCTCAACGAAGAGGAGGCAACCAAGCCCTCGTTCCACAAGAAGATTCGTATTGCCAGTGTGCGTGAATACGACTATGCCAACGTTTGCCAGGAAATAGACGAGCTTTACGCCATCGGCAAGCTGTTCAACGACATGGATACAGTGGCCAAGATGAAGGCCATTGTTCCTGAATATCGCAGCAACAACTCCATTTACAGTTCCCTCGACAAATAGTCTGGAACCCTTAATTGCCAGAAAGCAACGGCAGCGGCAGCGGCCACATTGAGTGAGTCGACGCCGTGACCCATTGGTATGCGCACGACGTAGTCGGCTCCGTCGATAGCGTGGTGAGGCAGTCCGTCGCCCTCTGTTCCCATAATGACGGCCAGCCGTTCCTCGGCCAAAAGTTGCGGATGGTCCAAAGGCACAGAGTCGTCTGTCAGTGCCATAGCAGCCGTCTTGAATCCCAAGTTGTTGAGAAGCGGCTGCGGATTGTCAATCCAAGTCCAAGGAACCAGAAAGACCGACCCCATTGACACACGGACAGCCCGACGGTTGAGAGGGTCGCAACTGTCGCGGGTGAGCAGCACACCGTCGATGCCCAAGGCAGCGGCAGAACGGAAAATGGCCCCAATGTTGGTGGTGTCCACCACGCCGTGAATGACCACCACGCGACGAGCCTTTCGGCACACCTCCTCCACCGATGGCAGTTGCGGTCTGCGAAAGGCACACAACACACCTCGTGTCAGCGTGTAGCCAGTCAGCGAAGCCAGCAGTTCGCGTGGGCCGGTATAGACAGGAATGTCACCGCAACGGCTGATGATAGCCGCCGCATCGCCCTCAATATGGCGGCGCTCACAAAGCAGCGAGACGGGTTCATAACCAGCATCCAGTGCCACCCCAATCACCTTTGGACTTTCAGCAATGAAGATGCCCTTGGCAGGGTCCAGACGATTGCGCAACTGTGCCTCGGTGAGGGTGGCGAAGACCTCCACGCCAGGGTGTGAGAGCGATGTGATTTCTACGACTGCCATAACTTCTACTCAAACTTTTCTGCCCATTCCAAGAATTTCCTGACACCATCCTGGCCAAACTTCGCAAGGCTCTGAGCTGCCTGTTCGACAGTGAGTTCGCGGTCAGGCCGCGACTTGGAATAAAACTTGTCGGCATAGCAAACCAACTGCTCCTCCAACGTTTCCGGACAATAGCATCCATCGAGAGGAAGCGGAAGCCCCTGAGCCTCTATCTGCTCCCGCGTGATACCTGTTCCGGTGTGGCGCTCACAAACCCTTGCGTGGCGCTCCAGCCCCTTTTGGCGGAGTAACTGGCCTCCCAAAAGACCGTGACGTATGTAGGGTTCGTGACCTTGGCAAAAAATCGAGGGAGCGTGGCACCAGCGTATGCCAATGTCGTGAAGCATAGCCGCCTCTTCCAGAAACGCTTCGTCCAAGTGTAGTTCCGGATGTCTTTGGGCAATGAGCAGGCAGCGGTCAGCCACCTGACGGGAATGGCGGAGCAGCAATTGCCGGAGGTCATTCTCCGCTTCCGGATAATAGTTATCGATGATTGCTTGATAGTCCATTTCGTATTGTTTTGCTTTATTCGGCCATTTGGGGTGTATCTGGGGTGCAAAGTTACGAATAATTGCCGAGATAGCAAATTATTTCCCAAAAGTTTGGCAATGTGGAATAATATCTTTAAATTTGCGCCACAAATGCTCACAATATGCAACAACTGACAGAACTTTATCGGAAACTGAAAGGCTGCGACCCCGAAACCACGGAACGACTGCCCGGAGCGGGCAGCAACCGCGTCTACTATCGTATGACGGATGCCGACGGGCAAAGCCTGATAGGCTGCGTTGGCACCAGCCGTGAAGAAAACCACGCCTTCATCAGCCTTTCGCGCCATTTCGTGCAATGCGGCCTGCCTGTGCCGGAAGTGCTGGCCGCCAGCGACGACGAACTGCGCTATCTGCAGAACGACTTAGGCAGTACGTCGCTCTTCGACGCCATTCGAAGCGGGCGCGAGGCGGGCGGAAACTACTCGCTGGAAGAGCAGGAACTGCTCCGCCGCACCATTCGCCAGTTGCCCTCCGTACAGTTCAAGGGAGCGCAAGGTCTCGACTTTAGCGTGTGCTACCCCCAGCCAGAGTTTGACACACAGGGCGTGTTCTTCGACCTGAACTACTTCAAATACTGCTTCCTGAAAGCCACAGGACTGGACTTCCACGAAGTGAAACTGGAGGAAGATTTTCGCTTACTGGACAGCCAACTGACGGAAGAGCGCTGCACGTCTTTCCTGTTCCGTGACTTCCAGGCCCGCAACGTGATGCTGGCGGGAAATGACCATCAGACGCCTTACTTTATCGACTTCCAGGGCGGTCGCCGAGGGCCGTTCTACTACGACCTGGCCTCATTTCTCTGGCAGGCTTCGGCCAAATATCCCGACTCACTGCGCCAAGCACTCATCGACGACTATTACGATGCGGCAAGCCAACACACCACCCTGCCGCCACGCTCCCATTTCGACCGGCGACTGCACCTTTTCGTGCTCTTCCGCACCCTGCAGGTGCTAGGAGCCTACGGCTTCCGGGGCTATTTCGAGCGCAAGCAGCACTTCATCGACAGCATACCACCCGCCATCGACAATCTGCGCCAATTGCTGTCAGAAGATGATGCGAAGGCATTCCCCTACCTCACCGACCTACTCCACCGTCTGACAGAACTGCCACGCTTCCGTAAGGAGCCAAAACCACGAATTTCCCTAATTCCACAAATAAAGGAGGACAAGCACCTCGTGGTGCGCATCTTCAGTTTCTCTTACAAGAAAGGCATTCCGCAGGACGAGAGCGGCAATGGTGGCGGCTACGTGTTCGACTGCCGCAGCACCCACAACCCTGGACGCTACGAGCAATACAAGCAACTGACGGGCCTTGACGAGCCAGTCATCCGATTCCTTGAGGATGACGGCGAGATTGTTCCCTTCCTCGACAGCGTCTACCGTCTGGCTGACTTCCACGTGCAACGTTATCTGGAGCGTGGCTTCACCAGCCTGATGTTCAGTTTCGGCTGCACCGGCGGCCAGCATCGCTCTGTTTACTGCGCCCAGCATCTGGCCGAACACCTCCACAGCAAGTTCGGCATCGAGGTGCGCCTCTGCCATCGTGAGCAGGCCATCTGCCAAAACTTTGGACCATTGAACATTGAACATTGAACATTAAGCAGGTCTATATGAAAGTTGCTTACATACTCAATGCCACAGTAGTGAACGGCGGAGCCACCAAAGCATTCGTCAATCTGATTGACGGGCTGGCGGCCTACGGAGTGCAGCCCCACGTGGTGGTGCCCGACAACGACGGCATCAGTCAAGTGCTGCAACGCCGTGGCACGCCTGTGCTATGCCTCACCTACCGCCCCTGCGCCTATCCCAGGCACTACAGTTGGCAGGAGAAGTTGCTCTTTCTGCCGCGCTTGGCTGCCCGTCTGCTGGCCAACCGCCAGGCTACGAACAGACTGGCTGACTATCTCAGGACGAACCAGATAGACATCGTCCACTCCAATACCAGCGTGGTGCGTATCGGCTACGATGCCGCCCGACGGACGCACACGCCCCACATCTACCACATCAGGGAGTTTGCCGATCAGGTGGGCTACAGTTATATCTTCGGCCAGAAAGCCTTCCGCCGACAACTGCCCCTCACCCACTCTATCTGTATCACCAAGGCCGTGCTCCACTACTACGAACTGGAGAAACAGGCCGAAGCGGGCAAAGTCTGCGTCATCTACGACGGCGTTTTCCAGGCACAGCCCGTTATGCCTATGGGCACGGCCAAAGACTATTTTCTCTTCGCTGGCCGCCTGCAAAACGAAAAAGGCCTCGACCAACTGCTGAAAGCCTACGCCGCCTATGCCAAAGACACTCCCGCCCCCCTACCGCTGAAGTTGGCCGGCACCGGCAACGAGGATTATATAAATAAGGTGTGTGCCTTTATCGCCGACAATGGCCTTACGCAGTTAGTGGAAGTGCTGGGCGAGCGCAACGACATCTCCGACTTGATGAGAGGGGCGCGTGCACTGGTGGTCTCGTCGCGTTTCGAGGGTTTCGGTTTTAGTATGCCAGAAGCCATGCAGCAGGGCTGTCTGGTGATTGCCCGCAACACCTCCGGCACCAAAGAACAACTTGACAACGGCCTGGAGATGACGGGCGAAGAGATTGCCCTGCGCTACGAAAACACCGAGCAACTGACTGCGCTGCTGACCCAAGTGACCCGCCAGCCAGTCGGCTACTATGCCCCCTACACGGAAAGAGCTTTCAAGGTGGTAAACCAACTTTATGCCCAAGAAACCAACGCCCAAAAGGTCTTTGAATTCTATAAAAGCATCGCCGGAAACGCCTAAGATGGTCTGGTTTATGTAATTATTTAGTTGTTCGTTTTGCTGTTTCTAGAAATATTTGTACCTTTGCACGCGAAAAATGGACTGGAGCCTCCGCCCCGGTCTATAGACATATATGAAAGCAAGAGTCATAGCATACTATCTCCCTCAGTTCCACCCCATCCCAGAGAACGACGAAGCCTGGGGCCCCGGATTCACTGAATGGACTAATGTGGCCAAGGCCAAACCGCTGTTCCGTGGCCACTACCAGCCCCGCATCCCCTCGGAACTGGGGTTCTATGACTTGCGCTTGCCCGAAGTGCGCGAAAAGCAGGCACAGATGGCTCGAGAGGCTGGCGTAGAAGGCTTTTGCTACTACCACTACTGGATGGGAGGAGGCCGCATATTGCTCCAGCGCCCCTTCGAGGAAGTGCTCCAGAGCGGCCAACCCGATTTCCCCTTCTGCCTGTGCTGGGCCAACCACGAGTGGACCACCAAAACCTGGGAAAACAGCGAAAAGGCAAAGGTCATCGCTCCTATGCTCTACCCTGGCGACGATGACTATACCGCCCACTTTAACTATGTGCTGCCAGCCTTCCGCGACAAACGTTACATCACCATCGACAGCCGACCGCTCTTCTGCATCTTCGACCCCTACCGCTTCAAGGATGTCGCCCACTTCATAGAGTTGTGGCAGACCTTGGCGGCCAAGGCTGGCATTCCGCCCATCCACTTCAACGCCTACACCAATAGCACACCCACCATCCGACGGCAGTCCGACGGCAGCCTGAAACGCATTATGCCCAATCTGGAAAGCAGCGCCGATGCCTACAATGAGCTGCTCTCAATGGGGTTCGATAGTGTGGCCTCATTCGGCAGGGCACGCGCCGAGATGATGGCAGTAGGCAAGTACAGGCGTCTTGTCAACCGATTCCTTCACAATCATTTCTCGAAGCTACCGGCTCTGTGCTATGACTATCCAAAGGTGATGCCCAACTACTTTGCGCCAGAAGACAAGTGGGAAAACGTGTTTCCCATCGTTGTGCCGCAGTGGGACCGCTCGCCACGAAATGGCACAGGCGAGGGCATCTACATCAATGCCACACCCGAGGCTTTCGCCAAGCATCTCAGACAGGCCGTCGAACTGGTGGCGGGAAAGCAGCCCGAGCACCGCATCCTCTTTCTGAAATCGTGGAACGAATGGGGCGAAGGCAACTATGTGGAGCCGGACTTGAAGTATGGTAGGGGATTCCTCAACGCCATCAAAGACAACATTATTTAGGTCACTATGGAGATAACTGTCGGCATACCCACCTACAAACCTGGCACTTACATCTACAAGTGCATCGACTCGCTATGCAGGCAAACGATGGCGACAACGCGATTTGAAGTCATCATCGTGCTCAACGGACCGAAAGAGCCGTACTTCACGCAGATTGACGACTACATCCGTCAGCACGCCGACAAACTGAACGTCCAACTGATTCACACCGAAGTGGTGGGGGTGTCGAATGCCCGCAACACGATTGTCGACAAGGCGCAAGGCCGCAGCATCTGCTTCATCGACGACGATGACTTCGTCACCGACAACTATTTGGAGAACCTGGCCACTGCCCTCAATGGCAGCGAGGGCTGCATCGCCGTGGCTAATGTAAAGGCTTTCGACGAAAACACCAACACGTCTACATTGGACTATCTGGGTCGGGCATATATGAAAAACAGGAAGCTGCGCCGATTCCACATTTTCTCAATTCACGTCCTGCTGTCATCCAGCTGGGGCAAAGCCATCCCCAAGGACATCATAGGCGACAGGCGGTTCAACAAGGGCTTTAAGGTAGGTGAGGACGCCATCTTTATGTTTATGATTTCCGACAAGATAAAAGGGGCCAATTATGTATCTGAAGACACTATCTACTATCGGAGTCTGAGAGCTGGTTCTGCCTTGCGTAAGCAGATTCCAATAGGGTTCTTTGTAAAGAACGCGCTTCGCCTTTGGCGCCAATACCTGACAATTTTCCTTACTGGCAAAGGGCGCTACAATTTCCCGCTCTTTGTCAACCGTCTGCTGGCCGTGGCGAAGAGCCACAGCAAATGCATCATCGACGAGATTTTCTAATAAAACTTTACTTTTCCTGATACACCCTCACCCAGTCGAACTCCGTCTCGTAGGTTTCGTCGGTGTGGGGAATCATTTTCTGGTACGAACCGTTGCCAACGCTCTGGTTCAGGCGTATGTAGTAAGGACGGTCGAAGGTCCACTGCCCTTCCAACGCCATTTCGGGCGTGTCTATCTTGTTGTACCTGAACACCTCCTGCCCGTCAACTGTCCAGGCCACATAGCGGCTGGTCCACACCACGCCGTAGACGTGCCAATCAGTAACGTCAAGAGGGGTGCTCTGTGAGCGCTTGATGTCGTCTTTGCGCAACGTCAATGAGCGGTGGGTGTGGATGGTGTGCGACGACTTGGAGTCATAGCCGAACATCTCCACGATGTCTATCTCGCCATAGCGCTTGTCATTGTCGTCGTAGACAGGCACCAGCCAGGCGGCGGGGAAATTGCCCTGCTGCAAATTAGTGCGCATACGCACCTCTATCTTTCCGTATTTGAACGAAAACTTGCCCCTTGTCTCCACAGCACCGGTCAGCATTTCGGCGGTGTCTTCAGGCTCACTCTCATTAGGGATGGCGCGGCACACCAGTTTGCCGTCCCTGATGAAAGCCACCTCTGGCGAGGCGCTGATCCACCGGCTCCACTGTCCTGCATAGCGCTGGCAAGGCCGCCACACCGATGTGTCAGGGCGGCTGTCATCGGGGCCGTCGAACTCGTCGCTGAAGACCAGTTCGTAGTCATCGGCCAGGACACTATTGCCGGCAGGCGTGACAATGGCGTATGTCGACAACAGGATGAGCGGCAGCATCAGCACTACGGTGAACCGCTGTGTGGTACTATGATTTTCTTGTGGTTTCATTTTCTAATACTTTCGGAAATGCAGGCGCAAATGGTCGGTGCTCAGGGTCATATCCGAACTGTTCAGCTGCTCCACACGGAACGTCTGATTGATTTCCGAAAGGCCGTAGGGCTTTACGTCCTCTACGTCAGTTATCGGTTCGTCGCCAATGTTCCTGGCCTTCCAGAAGGGGTTTGAGACGCGTAGCTCCCCATTGTTCAGTTGAAAACGAAACACCATGTCCTTATAGCGGTGGCTGGTAATGTCTCCCTTGAGCTGCACCATCTCCAGCAGGTCGGCCTGCACGGCCCAGAATATCTTCTCCGAGCGTATGTCAGCCGACTTTCCGCCCAATGTGTCTACGGTGTGCATCTGCCAATAGCCGTCCAGCTCGCCGTTGTCCGACGAGTGCATGTCGCAGGCGGTCAGTAGTGCGAGCAAAGCTAATGGCAGGAGTCTGATGTACTGTCTCATTTGTTTCCCAATGTTAGTCGTTTACCAATGGTGAGTTGCACGCCGGTGTTGTCGCCCAGCAGTCCGCCACGGTCCATACCAAAGGCACCCTTGACGCTCCATCCCTGCAACTTCGACTGGTCGGCGAAGCGGTATTCGGCCTCGGCCATCATACTGAAGTTGCGGGCAGGGTCGTCCAAGGGCTTATAGTAGGTGCCCCATCCGCGCTGCAGGGTGCACAGCAGACGGTAGTGCAGACCGCCGACGGGCGAGCCGGCGATGCCCAAATGCCAGGCCCAGAAGCGGTTGTTGTTCACGTTGATGGTGGCATCGTCGTTGTAGAGCGGCGAGCGGTAGAGCGGGTTGCCCATCACCTGTCCCCAGTGTTGCCAGCCGGAGAAGAGATAGTGGTTGTAGTAGTTATCGGTACCGGCCAGATGGTCGGAGATATTCTTGGTGTGGTCGTGATAGATGGGACCGCACTGATACTTGGTGTAGAGATATTCCAGCACGATGCTGCTGACCCATCGGCACTGCTTGAGCCGCACCTCGGCGCCGAGCATCATGTCGCGCAGGTCGTAGCGGAAGTAGCGCGAACTGACGCGGTCGTTCCAGCGATCGCCGGTGCCGTAACCGTCGTAGTCGAGCAGGAACATTGACGACTGGTCTTCAAAGAAATGGTCGGCATAGACCGAGGCTCCCCAGCGGTCGTAGTCCAGGTTGAGCCTGACGACATAGCTTCCCACGTGGTTGCCCTCGGTGTTTTGATAGGTGGTTCCTTCTTCTATGGTTTCCCCTCCACCGGGTACGAAGGCACGCAGTATGGCTTTCACGCCGTCGCTGTTCTCGTAGGTCACCATACCGTCGGGCGACAGATAGTGCGACGTACCTCCAAACTGGCAACCCATCTCCACACCCACCTCAGCCGTGAAGGGCTTGTCAGCGGGGCCTATGCGCAGATAGCCCGCCTTGGTGTGGAGCATAGTGTTCTCGGTGTAGGTCGATGCCATGCGGGAGAAGTCGCGCTGCCACTTGTTGTCGGTGGTGAAGCCATAGAAGACGTGCCCCTTCAGGCCCACCCATCCGCGCAGGCCGGGAATGTCCCAGTAGTCGGGCAGTGAGAGGCGCATGCCTGGCACGGGGCGGGCGTTGATGCCCAGCGTCTGCGGGCCGGAACTCAGTTCCTGGTTGTGCAGTTCCATCGGCTGCTCCTTGCTGCCCACGGTGAGCAGCCCCTTCAGCCAGCGCAGTTCGCCGTAGGCCTGTTGCACCACTAATGTGCTGGTGAATCCGCCGGCCACCGCCACATCGGCTCCTGCTCCCCAGCCCCAGCGGCGGGCGGAGTCGAGCTGCAAGGGGCGGAAAAGTCCGGCCCTGACGTAGCCATTAGTACGGTCGAGCGAACTCAGGCCGTACTTGTTGGCGTTGAGCCACAAGGGTGTATGGTCGCCACCGGAGGCCGACAACTGGGCCTCGGTGCGCAGTTCCACCTGTGCCATGGCCCCACTGGCAGAAGCCAGCAGGAGAGCGCATATAAGGCAGCGTCTAAGCAGTCTCTTCATTACTTACAGGTTAACCATAAACGAGATGCCCAAAGTCCAATAGTTCATCTTCTTGTCTTTCTTGAAGACAAACGGTGACATGCTATATCCCAACTCCGACACCTCAGTGTTGCACACCAGGTTGTAGGCCGAAGGCGTCAAGGCCTTTCTCATAAAGTTGTAGGGGTCGTAGGTCATGGTGTAGGTCTTCTTCGAGTAGTCGTAGTCGCAGAAGATTCTCCACGCGAAGTTCGACTTGTATCGGTATGTCAGCGAGAGGCCGGTGCCATACGAGGTGGAGTTGTCGGAGCCGAGTGTCAGGAAGTCCCAGTCGGCAGAGTAGGTCTCTCCAGTGCTCTGGGGGTCGGACACTGCAAATGCCAGTTCGCCTTCATCAGTTTGGGCCACTTTTCCGTCTTCGATGAGCATATAGTACTTCATGTCCTTGACATTTCCCTCGGCATGTCCGTCGATGTCGAGTTCCTGGGTGATGGAGCGTCCCACGAGGAACTTGGTTCCCAGAGAGAATCCATAACCCAGCGGGAGGTTGAGGTAGAGGCCCACGCTGCCGGTGAACTCGGCCAGGTGGTCGCTCTTCACCACGCCATACGCCTGTGTGACGGGTGCGCCGCCGGCGTTGATGATATTGCTGGTAAGCGTCTGCCCAGCCCTACTGTAGATGTCGGCGATGTCGGTGTTCCAGATGTCGTTGGCGTCTTCGTTTGAGATGTCGGCATACTGTCCGAATGACTTGGCAGACATTGCCCTTACACGGAAGCGTCCGCCCAGACCCACGTACTTGTTGAAGAAGTAGGCGCCTTCAGCGTCGACCACAGTAGCCGAGCGGAAGTCGATGTTGATGCTGGCCTCGTCCCAGTCCTTGTAAAAATCCACCATCTCGTCGTCAAAGCCGTGCTGCTCCTTGTCCTGCAAGTCGGTGATGATGTTGTAGCCGACGTTCTTGCCGCCGAGACCCAGACCCATCGAAATGCCGAAGAACGACGGATTCTCAGACTCCAGTTCCAAGTCATTGCGCAGCAGGCCGTTGCCCTTGAAGATGAGGTCGCCCAAGGCATAGCCCAGCTCGGTTGAGAGGATACCGATACCGGCGCCCGACATCACGTCGGAGACCCAGTGGCGGTTGTTCAGCACGCGCATCACGCCCGTAGCCGTAGCCACGCCGTAGCCGGCCACCGAGTACCAGGGCGAGCGCGTCAGACCGTACTCCTTGTGCAGCAGGGTGGCACCCACGAAGGAGGTGGCTGTATGTCCCGAAGGCCATGAGTTGGCGGTTGAGCCGTCGGGGCGCATCTCCTTGGCCGTGTACTTGATGCCATTGACGAAGCCGGCCATAATACCATAGGACAGGCCAGCCGATGCCAGCAGGCGGCCCCAGTCGCTGCGGCCCTCTACGCCGCCCAACTTCAGGCCCACCACCATAGCGGGGCCGAAGAACTGCGTATAGTCGTCGATGCTGGTCTTGAAGTCGGTCAGCAGCTGCGTGTTCTTCTTACCCTCCTTGTTGTTCACGCGGAACATGGCCTTGTCGCCCTTCACGGCCCATCCGGCCACGAAGAGGGGCACGCCCACAAAGGTCATGTCGTCCATAAACTTGTAGGGCTTCACGCCCTCGTTGGTGCGCATCCAGGTTTGCTGATACTTGTCCATGCCTGTCATTGTCAGCGTCACAGGCTGTATGTCCAGGTTGCGGTTGTGGCGGTTAAGCGCCGAATAGTCGAGGCGCGGTTCCAAAACGGGCTGTGTGAGCTTCATCGGCTCCATATCGGAATAGCGGTTGGCCGCTGCCGGGAGTGCACAGCTTACGGCTAAAACTGTAGTAAGCAAAAAAATCCTTGTTACTTTCATATCAAATAGTTCTATTAGTTTATCATTATGTGTGCAAAATTAGAAAAAATTATTGAAAAGTACAAAAAAAACGCACGTTTTTTTTAAGGAATGAGGCAATTCTACGGATGAAGAGGTAGTTTTTCAGCGAAAAGTTTGGTCATTCGGATGAAAAAGCGTAATTTTGCACACGCATCACATGGTGTGCAACAACCGTGATGTGGAATTACATAAAAGCTGAAAAGAACGATGTCAATATCAAAAACAAGACAATTGCTGGTCGATGTGGCCCGCCAGCTGTTTGCCAAGAATGGTATGGAAAACACCACGATGAACGACATTGCCCAAGCCTCGGGCAAGGGCCGCCGCACGCTCTACACCTATTTCAAGTCGAAAGAAGACATCTACTTTGCCGTCATCGAGACCGAACTGGAGCGTCTCTCCGACAAGCTCGACGAGGTGGCCGCCCGCAAAATCAGCCCCCAGGAGAAAGTCATCGAACTCATCTACACCCACCTGAGCATGATTCGCGAGACGGTGGTTCGCAACGGCAATCTCAGGGCCGAGTTCTTCCGCAACATCTGGATGGTGGAAAAGGTGCGCAAGCACTTCGACCGCGCCGAGGTGGAGCTTTTCCGCAAAGTGTTCGCCGAAGGCAAGGAGGACGGTGAGTTCGACATCGAGAACGTCAATCTGGTGGCCGACATCTGCCACTACTGCATCAAGGGCCTCGAAGTGCCCTACATCTACGGCCGCATCGCCCACGGGATGAAGGAGGAGGACACCAAGCCGCAGGTGGCAAAGTTTGTCTACGGCGCACTGGGGAAACACAAGAAAGACTGAAGCATATCGTTGATTAATAATAAACAAAAAACCAAAAGAAATGGGACTTTTACAGGGTAAAACGGCACTCATCACGGGGGCCGCACGCGGTATCGGAAAGGCTATCGCGCTGAAGTTTGCAGAGGAAGGAGCCAACATTGCCTTCACCGACCTCGAAGTGAATCTTGAAACCGAGCAGGAGATTGCCGCAAAAGGCGTCAAGGCAAAGAGCTACGCCTCGAATGCCGCCGACTTCCGACAGACGGAAGAGGTGGTGCAGGCCGTCAAGCAGGAGTTTGGCTCGATAGACATACTGGTGAACAACGCCGGCATCACCAAGGACGGGCTGATGCTGCGCATGAGCGAACAGCAGTGGGATGCCGTCATCGCCGTCAATCTGAAGTCGGCATTCAACTTCATCCATGCCTGCGTGCCGGTGATGATGCGCCAGCGCGGCGGCAGCATCATCAATATGGCATCGGTGGTGGGTGTTCACGGCAACGCCGGACAGGCCAACTACGCTGCCTCGAAGGCCGGCCTCATCGCCCTGGCCAAGTCCATCGGACAGGAGATGGGTCCCAAGGGCATACGTGCAAACGCCATCGCACCCGGATTCATCGACACGGCTATGACGCAGGCCCTGCCCGAAGAAGTACGCAAGGAGTGGTGCCAGAAAATCCCCCTCCGCCGTGGCGGCACCGTCGACGACATTGCCAACTGCGCCGTCTTCCTGGCCAGCGACATGTCGAGCTACATCAGCGGACAGGTCATACAGGTGGATGGCGGCATGAACATGTAGCAGAAGCAACAGACACCACAAAAACGGGACTCCCCCAGTCTTTCCTACAGGAACGGCTGGGGGAGTTTTCGTGAAGGCCAAAACCGGCCTGAAATTTTGGACGAACCAAACTCCCACTTTGGTTCGTCCAAACTCATAGTTTGGTTCGTCCTTTTTATTTCCCCCACAAATGGCAAAAAAAAGGAAAATCTTTGGCAGTTACAACTATTCTTTGTAACTTTGCAGCAATATTCAACTAAAAAAGATAAAATCATGAAATCTTCTTTTCGGAAATTGTTATTGGTTGCAGCTATTTTCGCTTGCGGAAGCGTAGCGAACGCACAGCTGCCTAATGAGAAATTTGGCAAGCCGTCGAGCATGGAATGGGAATTCAACGGCTGGGGCAATGCTGTCAATGCTGACGCCATCATCCTGTGCAAGACGATGAAGGTGACGTATCAGCTCTCTGACCAGGTGATGAACAACAGTTCTTTCTCCGACGTCGGCGTCGACAACATCGACGATTTTGGCAAGAACAACATTGACGAGGGCAACATTCTGGTGAATTATGAGGTGAGGCTCCGCACCAAGATCCTGAAGAGCTCCGGCGTCGAACACGCCAACATCGACATCACTTATTATTATGGTGACGACTTTAAGATTATCAACAACGATGCCCTGAAGGACCTGAAGGTCAGGGTTTTCACAAAGAACGAAAAGGGGAAGGTGGAGAAAAGGAATATCGACACCGACGCTTTCGTCAAGGAGCGCGTCGACAAAAACTATATGGTGATGCACGTGGTGGTGCCCGACGTCCAGCCTGGCAGCATCATTGAATACCAATACAACATCACGAGCACCCGATCCACATTCCTCTACGACTGGATGTTCCAGGAGTCAATCCCGACGGTACACTCAAAATGCGACATAGACGTTCCCGCCATCTTGCAGTTCAACATGAATGCCCCCATCCACAAGCTTGTCAAGTCGAGCGTAGAGGTTGGCCAGCTGGCCTACGACACCAATCGTGCCGACCTGAAGAAGGGCAAGTCGTGCCCCACGAACCACTACAAGATTGTTGGCGACTATATATTGCCTGAAGACGAGGAGGTGGGCATCTTTACCAGCCAGATAAACATGCCAAACGTCACCCTGCCGGCCTATCTGCCGAAAGGCCATACACACCTGAAGGTGAAATAGACCGAAAAAGCATTTGACTGCCAGAATGAAAAAGCTGAAATCTGTCGCTCTGTGGGTTGGCGCCCTGATTGTGGTGGCCTTTGCCCTGTTGCATTTTGAAGCCGACCTGCTGTGGAAGGTGCAGCAGCACAACGTTTTCCTGAACTCCTCCCTGTATTTCCAACAGCAGATGGTGGTGCCGGGCGGCATGCTTTCCTATTTGGGGTCCTGCTTCAGCCAGCATTTCTACTATCCCTGGGTGGGGGTCATCCTGCTCTGCGGCTGGTGGCTGCTGCTGATGTGGCTGACGGAGCGGGCATTCAACATTCCAGGAAAATGGAAAGTGCTCACGCTGGTCCCTGTGGCCATCCTGCTGGTCGCCAATATGGAACTGGGCTACTGGGTGTATGTCATCAAGCTGCGCGGCTTCTTTTATGTGGCCACTCTCGGCGTGACGGCCGGGACAGCCTTGCTTTGGGCGTTCCGCAAAGTCTCAACGACCGCCAATGCAAGAAAAAGCCTGTGGCTGCGGGCCGGATTCATCGTGCTGGGGGCTTTGGCGGGCTATCCGCTGATGGGATTCTACGCTCTGGCGGCGGTAGTGCTGATGGGCTTGATGTCGGTGGTTCACGACTATCGCCGTGTGGCCGCATGGGGGGTGGCCGCTGCCGCCTTGCTGAGTGTCGTCCTCACGCCACTACTCTACTACCGCTTCGTCTACTACGAGACAAATATCAACGACATCTACACGGCAGCCCTTCCTGTCTTCACCATCAGCGACGACTATCCTGAGTACTACTATCCCTACTATTTGCTGGCCGTATGCTTCCTGCTGCTGACTTTCATCGGCTGGCGGGAGTGGAAGGCACCGAAACGCCCCGTCGTGCAGGGAATTAAGCAGGGGCTGGTGCTGGCTGCTGTTGTTGGCTTCGTCTACCATTTCTGGTACAAAGACGACAACTTCCACCACGAGCTGCGCATGCAGCGTTGTGTGGAGAATGTCGACTGGGACGGCGTCATTGAAGAAGGCAAAAAGCAAGACTGCGAGCCGACACGCTCTATCGTAATGATGCACAACCTGGCACTAAGCCGGTTGGGCCGCCAATGCCAGGAAATGTACAAGTTCCGCAAAGGTTCCAGCAAGCCGAACACGCCGCTGCCCATCTATATGTACCACGTGGCAGGGCGAATGATGCTCTATCAATACGGCATAATGAACGAGTGCCACCGCATCTGCATGGAGGACGGCGTGGAATACGGCTGGAATGTGGAAGTGCTGAGATACTTGGCACGCGCTGCCATCTTCAGCAACGAAAAGCAGGCGGCCAGGAAGTTCCTCGACATACTCAGGCAAACCAGCTACTACGGCTCATGGGCCGACCGTATGGAAAAACTGATGAACGACAAACAGCTGTTGGAATCCGACGTGGAGACGGGACCCATTACCCACATGACAAACTACGCCGACCATCTTGACGCCGTGGAGGGATGGGTGGAGAAATGCATCATGACCACCTTGGCACAAACCGATGCCAACGACCTCTACTTCCAGGAGCAGGCCGTGCTGGGAGCCATGTGGACCAGAGAGCCAGACTACTTCTGGCCGCGACTGGAGCACTACTATGCGCTGAACGGCAGACGCTCGCTGCCACGCATCTTCCAGGAAGCCGCATGGCTCTTCGCAAACATGCAGGGACAGCAGGGGCTGGAAGAGTGGGCGCTTGAGGATGGGGTCAAGGATAGTTTCTACACATTTATGGAACTGATGGAGAAATTCAGACAGGCACCCAACAACCGACTCAAACAGTATCTGTACGAAAAATACGGCAACACCTACTATTTCGAATTCTTCTTCCTGAGAAACATCACTTACTATTGAAGATGAAAAACATTTGCATCCCGCTCTTTAGCATCGTGGCCGCCCTGCTGCTGGCGGCCTGCGGCAACCAAATACCACAAGACTTCAGCGAGTCCGACGAACTGCCGGCCATCTATCCTGACTACACCAATGTCACGGTGCCCATCAACATCGCACCCCTGACTTTCGAGTACGACGGCGAGGCCGACGATATGGTGGCACGACTGACTGCCGGCCCGGAAGAGCTGGTCTGTGGGGGCAGCAAGATTCAGCCCGACGCCGACGACTGGCGCCGGCTGGCAGAAAGCGCCAAGGGCGGTGTCATCACAGTAGAGCTCTATGTCGAGAAGTTTGGTTACTGGACCCGCTACAAGCCATTCGACATCTGTGTCTCGCCCGACTCCATCGACCCCTACATCAGCTACCGCCTCATTTCGCCATCGTATGTCACATACGAAGAGCTGACCATCAGCCAGCGCTGCCTGGAAAACTATCAAGAAAGCGTCATCTACGACAATATGCTCTGCTCGGAAGGGGCTGACGGACAGTGCATCAACTGTCACAACTACCAACAGTACAACCCCGACCGCATGCAGTTTCACGCCCGCCAGAACCTGGGAGGAACCATCATCGCATACGACGGCAACATCCGGAAAATCAACATGCGCAACGACTCCATCCTCTCAGCTGGCGTCTATCCCACCTGGCACCCCTGGCTCAAGCTCATCGTCTATTCCACAAATATGACAGGACAGATATTCCACTCCGTAGACCCAAACAAGATTGAGGTGTTCGACACGGAAAGCGACCTGATTGCCTACGATGTGGAGAAAAACGAGGTGACAAACATCGAGAACGACCCGGCAGAACTGGAGTGCTTCCCCTTCTGGGCACCCGACGGCAAGACGCTCTACTACTGCAGCGCACACTTCGAGTATAAAGACACCATCGACAAAGGCAAGGAGTTCATTACACGCACAGAAGAGCTGAAATACAATCTCTACAAAAAGAGCTTCGACCCCGACACCTGGCAGTTCGGCCCTCGCGAACTGGTCTTCGCAGCCGACTCCATCGACCGGAGCGCCACCCTCCCGCGCATCTCCCCAGACGGACGATACCTGATGTTCACACTGGCCAAGTCGGGCGTCTTCCACATCTGGCACCACGATGCCGACCTGTGGATGCTCGACCTCCAGACAGGCGAAGTGCGCAGCATAGAGGAAATCAACTCGCCCGACACCGAGAGCTACCACTCATGGTCAAGCAACGGGCGGTGGATTGTCTTCAGCAGCCGACGCTACGACGGCAACTACACCCGACCGTTTATGACCCACATCGACAGCAACGGACGCGGCAGCAAGCCTTTCGAGCTGCCTTGCGCCGATCCCGACTATCACCGCAAGTTCCTGAAGTGCTACAACGTCCCAGAGTTTATGCGAGGCCCAGTCACCATCCGCCCGCAGCAGTTTGCGGATGCCATCAAGCAGGATGCCCAACCAGTAGAATATATCAAAAAGCTAAAACCATAAGGCTTAGAAATACTCACAACAAAAACAAACCAACAAAAAAATTATGAGCAGAATAACTGAAGCAGCCATCCTGGCCATAGGAATGGCCGTGATGGGATGGTGTATCAAAAGCGGTATCGACAACTTCTCGAACAAAGACCGCAAAGTGGCCGTCGTCTCGTCGTAGCGGCCGCTCCAGTGGCTGCCGAATGACTGGTCCATGTCCCACGGGGTGATGAGGAAGCGACGTGTAGTCGCCGCTGCCGTCGATGGCCACACGGTATTCCTTGCCATACTGCACAAACGAATCCTGATAGCCGCCCCCTTCGCCCGCCATGATGCTGAGGATGGTGGAAATGTCGGCCACGTCGACGAGCAGGTCGCCATTCACGTCGCCCCGCCTGAATTGTGCCTGCATACCGGTGGCGAGCAGGAGCGCTGCAAGCAGCAGCATAGTTATCTTCCCTTTCATAGTCTTTTGTCTTTCCGTTGCAAAGTTACTACATATTTCTTTTATGACAAAAGGTTTTCCTGGAAAAGTTATTCTTTCACCACCCGCTTGCGTCCATTCAGGATGTAGATGCCGGGGCGGAACGTGCTGGTTGCCACCTGTCCGCCGAGGGTGAAGACGGTGGCGGAGGGCTGTGGCACGGTGGCGTCGTCGATGCCCACCGACTCGAACTGGGCGTCGAGGGCGTCGTAGTTGCGCTGGTACCAGTCCTTCACATACTCCAGCTCGTCAAGCGGTGATTCCTTCAGCGTCACGGGGTTGCCGTCCCACCGCTCACGCTCACGCTGCCAGGCACCCGACGCCACGAGCTGGCGGGCGTATGACTCCATCAGACTGAAGATGTGGGCGGGTGCGAGCACATTGTCGTTCAGCTGGCTCCACAGTCGGGCCGCCTCGTCGCGGAAGCCGTCGATGTTGTTGGGGAAAAGTCGGTTGAAGGGGGCCACGCCGTCGTATTTTGAAAGGGTGGCCGTCGTCTCGTCATAGCGGCCGCTCCAGTGGCTGCCGAATGACTGGTCCATGTCCCACGGGGTGATGAGGAAGCG
The DNA here is from genome assembly GCA_017960525.1 of Prevotella sp. Taxonomy (GTDB): domain Bacteria; phylum Bacteroidota; class Bacteroidia; order Bacteroidales; family Bacteroidaceae; genus Prevotella. The sequence continues at coordinate 1,322 of JAGCZA010000047.1, read as the reverse complement.
GCGGTCGTCTCCGCCGATGTCGCGTAGGCTCAGGTAGGTGTTCTTATAGGCATTGTCGCCCACGTTCAGGGCCAGGGTGAAGACGAAGTAGTCCAACAAGTTCTGCATATGGAAATGGTCCTGCCAGTGGCCGCCGAAGTCGTCGTCGCCGGTCTTGGCCGAGCAGAAGTCTATGAGGTCTTTCAGCGGCTGCCAGGTCTCGGCAGAAGGGTAGTCCTCCGGGTATTTCAGTTCCCACGAGTTCCAGGCCGTGCCGTCGGTGGGCGCGTCTTTGTACGACAGTAGATAGATGTCGTCGTGGTCGTTCCAGTTCACCCCCTTGTACAGCACGCCCCTGACGGCCACGCCGCCCCCGTCGGCCAGCCTTGCTTTTTTCAGCCCCAGCAGCTTGCGGTCTATCTTGTCGGAGAAGCAGTAGAGGCCCTGGTACGTGCCGTTGATGAACACCTCCACGAAGAGGCCCCTCGTGCCGTTGCGTCCCTCGTAGTTGGTGTCGTAGGGTGTGCGGCTCAGTTCGTTCCACAGGTCGAAGCACACCCTGTTGCGCATCCTGCAGCGGTCGATGGCCAGCGCGTCGAGCACCCAGCTGTTCTCCTTGCGTATGCCGAAGAGGTCGGCGTCCAGGTCGCCGCCGTTCTCGTCAAGCAGCTTCACGCCGAAGGCCTTCTTCTCGAACCCTGCCGCCGTGCGTCCCCTGTAGCGAATGAGGCAGCTGAACTTCACATAGTTCTTCGCCCCGTCCAGCCTTCCGTGGTAGTCGGCAATCTCTATTTCGCCGTGCACGAACCGCTCTCGGCTCACCGCGCCCAATTCCACCGTCAGGTTCACCAGTGGCAGCGAGTTGCCATCCATCCGCTCCTTCATCTGCCTGAAGGTGGCAGTTCCTGCCATAGTGCCGGTCGCCTTGCTCGCCGCAATCGACGGCAGCACCACAGCAATGAGCAGCAATACTGTTCTAAAGGACATTTTCATCTGTGTTCTGTTGTTATCGAAAAAGCGGTGCAAAGGAACGACTTTCCGCGATTTTGTGCAAGGAAAATCAGGAATAAAAATAAACCAAAAATTAACCAAAGGAAATAACCATCCATCTTATTGATTATAAGACGGATAAGAGTTGGGTGAGACAAACACGAAAGCGCGGGGGAGACATTTGGAAAAGGAAAATGCCTGCCCCGATACCACGTTGGGCTGGATTTGCAATCCAGCCCCAATGAGTATTAGCATCTGCGATGCGCTCTTTTCAGGGCTACAAGTCCTTATACTCACTCCCGCCGGATTGCAAATCCGGCAGAACGGCTGAACGGGCAGAACGGCTTCTATTT
>JAGCZA010000046.1 GCA_017960525.1 Prevotella sp. | reverse complement strand
GCTCAATCATACCTAACTCGGCAGCATACGAACAGGCTTTGAGAATTGGAGTCAGAGAGTGATTAATCGTCTCGTCACCATTCTGCCTTATATCTCGTCGCCAAGTTATATAGCCGTCTATCAGCTCTGGGGTAATATCGCCCACATATATCTTGTCCTTTTCGTATGTTCCTTGGTTCGTTGCTCGCAAGAAGGTTGTGAAAACGTTCATACAGCAAATACCATTCTTATATCTACTGCGTCCAATCTTATGACGGGAATATTCAGACTCCAATCGTTCCAATACAAACTCTGCGAAGTCTTTACCTTGATCTTTTCGTGTCAGTGGTTTGTGTGACAAGAAGCCGGCGATCACCTCCGCAGTAATTTGATTCGGATGCTTGACATTGTATTCCGCAAGCTGTGCATCCATGGTATCAACTCGCTCCATTAGCACCTTGTTGAGTCTCTTATACTCATTACCGTAACTCGAACGTATTTCGCCACGCCCTTGGTTTCCATTCTGATTCCAGTCAGCTGCTTTCACGAATATATTAGCTGACTTCCTTAGAACCTGCCTATTCCATGTGTATTCCAACTCAATAGGATAGGTCTTACTCTTGTCTATCGTCTTCGGAGTGCGGAGGCGATACTTACCCAACGGATAAAGTCTCTTTGGTCTTCCCATAATTACTATTTGTTTGTCTTATTATTCCTGAGGATGTGCAAAAGTACTAACTTTTAGACAAACAAACTCAGTTTTTAGAGTTAAAAGATGTAATTTAGGCAAACAAATAGTGTAGTTTTAGGTGGTAAAAAACAAGCGAGACAAACAAATAATATTTGCTTATCTCGCTGATTTTAAATTACTTAGATTAAAATCTAACGTTTAATACTCATCCTCGTTGAACAGGAAGTCTTCTTTGGTAGGGTAGTCGGGCCAGATGTCTTCGATGCTTTCGTAGATGTCGCCCTCGTCTTCGATTTCCTGCAGGTTCTCAAGCACTTCGAGGGGAGCGCCGGAGCGGATGGCGTAGTCTATGAGTTCTTCCTTGGTTGCGGGCCAGGGAGCATCTTCCAATTTTGAGGCTAGTTCAAGTGTCCAATACATAATTCTAATTTACTATTTGACGTTTAACTATTTAACGATTTATAACTCTCTTTTTCAAATTTGGGCGCAAAAGTAGTAAATTATTTTCTATCTGCAAGTTTTTTGCCATATAATTTCGCTGTGTCCTGTGTTAAAATTTATTATTTTGGCCAAAATGAACAGATAATCACTCAATCGATTGATGTATTGCATGATTTCCGGGCCTACGATGGCGGTCTCTGCAAGGGCGGCTATGCGCCTTTCGGCTCTTCTGCAAACAGTCCTGCAGACGTGGGCCTGGGCTGCGGCCACCGTTCCTCCTGGCAGGATGAAGCCTTGTGGCTCTGCCAACTGGGCGTTGATGCTGTCGATGGCTTGCTCCAGCATCTGCGTCTCTCCCTCTGCGAGTTGGGCAGATGGGTAGAGGGGTGTCTGGCTTTGGTCGGTGGCCAAATGCGAGCACACGCTGAATAGGTTGTTCTGTATGCGGATGATGTTGTCGCGCTCTGCTTTCATAGAACTGCCGCTTTCGTCCAAAAGGGCAGCCAGCAGACCCAGGTGTGAACTCAGTTCGTCTACGGTGCCGTATGCTTCCAGCCGCACGTCCGTTTTGCTGATGCGTATGCCGCCGATGATGTCAGTTTGGCCAGCGTCTCCGCGCCGAGTGTAAACTTTTGTGATTTTCATTGTTTAGAAGTTGACTTTATAATTATTGGTTGAGCGTTTTTTGTCGAAGAGGACGATGCCACAGTAATAGAGGTCGAAAGTGACGGAGGTGCGCCTGTCGTACTCAATGCAGTGCCACAGGGGCTGATGCTGGTTGATGTTTTCGAGCACGAGTATGGTGTTTTCGCCGCAATAGTCCAACAGTTGCTGGTATTCTGTCTGTATGGGTGCCAGAATGAGCAGGGGCGACGGCTGTTCATCCTTTTCGGGTAGTTTGTTGCTGATGGTTGCCTTTGGGCACGCCGCCCTGAGATAGCTTTCCACGCCGATGCCGTCGACGATATATTGTGGTTGCAGGTGGTTTGCCACCCGGAAGTAGAGCTTTCCCAGTTTCTTGCGCAGCCAGTGGTCTTTCTTGCCCAGCGTCTTGTAGGCATAGTAAGGCCACGACTCGTTGATGACGTATCGGACGAACCGGTAGTCAGTCGGCGACTGCACCCCAAATCCTCTGCTGTGTGGCAGCCGCCCCAGCCAAACGCACATCTGCCTAATTCTGTTCATTTTGGAGTGCAAAGTTATAAAATAATACGCAAAATGGCAAATAAATTATTAATTTTATTGAATAAAAAGGCTGATTTACTGAAAACAGTTGTCTATGTTGGGCTAAATGTGTAACTTTGTCAGCACAAAACGAGAGACAGGAGTTGCATGGAAGAGTTGCTGAGACATTTTTCTCCGATAACGCTTGCTGAGATGAGTGGGGTGAAGCTGATGAACCGGACCGACACGAAGTTCGTCACCACCTTGCCCCAGTTGGAGCGTCTGTTGCAGATGGCCGGCGACGATTACTACGTGCAAGAGATTGACGGGGAGCGCAACATGCTCTACGACACCACCTATTTCGACACCCTTGGCTTCGACATGTACAGCCAGCACCAGCAGGGGCATGCCGGCAGGCAGAAAATCCGCTTCCGCACCTACGTCAGTTCGCACCTGCAGTTTATGGAGGTGAAGACGAAGAACAATCGTGGCCGCACGAAGAAAAAGCGCATTGAGGTGGGTGATATGGACTTGCACGACCCTGTCAAGCGCGACTTCCTGGCCCAGACGCTGCGCTTCGACGTGGACACGCTTCAGGCCCATACGCACAATTACTTCCATCGCATCACGCTGGTGAACAAGGGAAAGACCGAGCGGCTGACCATCGACACGCAGTTGCAATTCCACAATCTGCTGACCGACACCCATCGTGATATGGGGCCACTGGTCATCATCGAACTGAAGCGCGACGGGCTGGTCTTCTCGCCTGTGCTGGAGATGCTGCGCCAGTTGCGCATCCATCCTCACGGCTTCAGCAAATACTGCATGGGAGCGGCGCTCACCAACGACGGTCTGCCCCAGCACCGGTTCAAGCAGAAACTGCGCGAGGTGGAGAAGATTTTGAACATCCCTGACCCTCCCCAAAATTTGGTTCGTCCAAACTCCGGGTTTGGTTCGTCCAAACTATGAGTTTGGTTCGTCCAAACTTCAACTTTGGTTCGTCCTGATTTCAGACAAATAAAAACCTAAAAATAGAAACTGTATGGAACAACTTATGAATGTGCTTACGAGCGACTTTGGGAATGCGCTGGCTCGCTTCCTGATTTGCTTTGTGGTCAACTGGCTCATCATCGACCGCCTTTACTACCGCAAGAGCCGCCGCCGTGACTTCTATTTCACGTTTATGCTCATCTCTGTGGCCATCTTCTTCCTGGTCTACTTTATGATGGGCATGGATCGCGGCAAGGCCACAATGGGCGTGGGGCTTGGCCTGTTTGGCATCTTCTCCATCATGCGTTACCGCACCGACACGATGCCTGTGCGCGAAATGACCTACCTCTTTATTATAGTGTGCCTCTCTGTGGTGCATGCTATGGTCGACGTGAGCAGCCTCACGACGGCTCAGATTGGCTACGAGCTGTTCAAGCTGGCTGTCATCGACATCATCGTGGCGCTGGTCATCCTCATGTTTGAGAAGATGCTGAAGATGCAGTCCACCAAACTGGTGCAGTACGACCGCATTGAGCTGATCAAGCCCGAAAGGCGGGCCGAGCTGGTGGCCGACCTGGAGGAGCGCCTGGGCGTGCGGGTGATAAAGGTCGACGTGGGCGGCGTGGACTTCCTGAAGGACACGGCTGTGCTGCGCGTCACCTACGACGGCAAGGGCCATAACGAGGTAGACGGACAATTTAAAGTATCGAAGTCGCAATGGAGAAACGTTTGATAATGGTGCTGGTGGTGGCCGCAGCGGCCGTCACGCAGACAAGGGCGCAGGACGACGACTTCTGCCTTTGGGGCGAAGTGAACGTTGAAAAGAAAATCAGCTCAAGGGTTGAGCTGGGTGTCGGCGTGGAGTTCCGCAGCCGCGACGATGTCAAAGAGACCGACCGCTGGAGTTTCGGGGCTGACATCAGCTACAAGCTGACCGACTGGCTGAAGGCGTCGGCAGGCTACACCCTGCTCGACGACCACCGCTACAAGCTGAACGACAGCCGCAAGAAATATGCCGACTACTGGGGCCTGCGCCACCGCTTCAACGTGTCGCTGACCGCCTCCCAACAATTCGGCAACTTGGGCATATCGTTGCGTGAACGCTGGCAGTATACCTATCGGCCTGAGAAGACGGTAGACCGCTACTGGAACTACACCGACGAGGACGACGACCGCTACGAGGGCGAGGTGGCCGACCAGCACACCTACAACGGCAAAGGCAAGAGCGCGTGGCGCAACCGCCTGCAGCTGAAGTACAAGGTGAGCAAGATGTGGCGCCCCTATTTCAATGCTGAGAGCACCGTGTCGGATGGGCTGGAGAAAATACGCTATGCCGCAGGCACCGAAATCCGCCTCACCAAGCAGCACTGGTTAGACGTGAAATACATCTTCCAGAAATCGTATGGCGACGACGATGACGAGGGCAACCGCCACATCATTGGGCTGGGATACACCTTCAAATTCTGAACTTTATGCAAGGAAGGCGAACTTTTCGCCTTCCTTTTTTGGGCGTTTCGCTTTTTTTCAGTAATTTTGCCGCGCAAAAGCAAAATATCGCTATGGCATCAGACAAGATTAGGATTAAAGACATTGCCCTTCGGGCAGGTGTCAGCGTAGGAACAGTAGACCGTGTGCTGCACGACAGGCCCAACGTGTCGAAGTCAGCACGCGAGAAAGTGGAGCAGGCTTTGGCCGAAATGGATTATGAACCCAATGTGTACGCCTCGGCCTTGGCCTACAATAAGGACTATACCTTCTACTGCATCATCCCCCTGCACGAGAGCGAGGCCTACTGGGACGAGATAGAGGAGGGCGTGACGGCAGCCACAGCGCGTCGGCGCGACTTCCACATCACCCTGAAACTGCTCTACTACGAGCGCTTCAACGGCCCCACCTTCGTCAAGGCAACGGAGGAGTGCCTCGCAGGCAATCCCGACGGCGTCATCGTGGTGCCGGCCAAGTTGGAACTCACGCGCAAGTTCACCGACGAGTTGAGCGAGCGCAACGTGCCGTTCATCCTGCTCGACTCCTATCTGCCCGACCTCAAGCCCCTGTCGTTCTACGGCCAGGACTCGTTCCAGAGCGGCTACTTCGCCGCCCGTATGCTGATGCTGATTGGCAGCAACGAGACCGAAATCATGCTGATGAAGCAACTCAAGGAGGGGCATGTCGGCTCGAAGCAGCAGTCGAACCGCGAGACGGGCTTCCGCCACTATATGAAGGACCACTATCCGAAGATAGCCATCACAGAGTTGAACCTGCCACTGGGTTCCAGCCGTGAGAAGATGGACGCCATACTCGACGAGTTCTTTGCCGCCCATCCCCACGTGCACCATTGCATCACGTTCAACTCGAAGGCCCATCTGGTGGGCGAGTATCTGCTGCGCACCAACCGTCGCAACGTCCAGATTATGGGCTACGATATGGTGCCGAAAAACGCAGAGTGCGTACGTCAGGGCAGCATCTCGTTCCTCATCGCCCAACACGCCTATATGCAGGGCTACGCCTGCGTGGAAACCCTCTTCCAAGCCATTGTCCTGCGCAAGGAAGTGACACCCGTGAACTATATGCCTATCGAGCTGCTCACCAAGGAAAACATCAACTTCTACCGCCGCACCAACATCGGCTGATGACAATCCGCAAATCGAAAATCGAAAATCCGTAAATCGTAAATCCCCACTATGGCTCTTAACCTGAACAAGAATCTGAAACTCTACTACTCCATCAAAGAAGTGGCCGAGATGTTCGACCTCAACGAGAGCACCTTGCGCTTCTGGGAGACAGAGTTTCCCTATCTGAAGCCCAAGACTGCCGGCCCCAGCAAAGTGCGCCAGTACACTGAGAAGGATATTGATCAGGTGCGGCTCATCCACAGCCTGGTGAAGGTGCGTGGGTTCAAGTTGGCCGCTGCCAAGAAAATCATCAATCAGAACCGCGACGGCGCCGACCGCAAGGCCGAGGTGCTGGCCAAACTCACGGGTGTGCGCGATGAGTTACAGGCTCTGAAACGTCAGCTCGACAGGTTGCAATAGACAATGGAGAAAGTTACAGTAAAAGCGGTGACCACTGGCAGCGAGATGACCAGTTTCGTCCGTTTCGCCGAGCGGCACTATGCAGGCTGTCTGCAGTATGTTCCCGATCTGGAGCGCGAAGTGCGCGACTTCTTCAATCCGAAAAAGAACAGCGGTCTGGAGTTTTCCGACATCCAGGCCTTCCTGGCTTATCGTGGCAGCGAGGTGGTGGGCCGCATTGTGGGCATTATCAACCGCCACGCCAACGAGAAGTGGCACAACCGCAACGTCCGCTTCAGCCACATCGAGTTCATCGACGACACCGAAGTGTCGAGTGCGCTGCTCAACGCTGTGGCAGAGTGGGGGCGCCAACGCGGCATGGAAAGCATACAGGGGCCAATGGGCATCACCGACTTCGACAAGGAAGGTATGCTCGTCGAAGACTTCGACATACCAGGCTCGCTGTCATCCATTTACAACTACGACTACTACCCCCGCCACATGGAGGCGCTGGGCTTCACGAAGGAAGCCGACTGGCTGCAGGTGCGTGTGAAGGTGCCTGCCGAGGTGCCGGCCGTTTACACCCGTGTGGCCCGTCATGCACGTGAGCGTCTGGGGCTGCACGTGCGCAAGGTCACCAACAGCGAGATACGCCAGAGCTACGGCAGACGCATCTTCACCCTGCTAAACCAAGCGTACAGCCCCCTCTTCGGCTATACCGAGCTGACCGACAGGCAAATGGGCGACTTTGTGGACCAGTATATATCGTTGGTCGACAAGCAAATGATGCCTCTCATCGAAAACGAGCAGGGCGAGCTGGTGGGCGTGGCCATCACTATGGCCAGTATGGCCGACGCTTTCCGCCGCTCAGGCGGGCGCTTGTGGCCAACAGGCTGGTGGCATCTGCTGGGCGGGCTGAAGTGGAACCGTTCCGACACCGTTGAGATGCTGCTCATAGCCGTCCGTCCCGACTATCAGGGGATGGGCGTGAACGCGCTCTTCTTCGACGACCTCATACCCATCTATAACAAATATGGAATGAAGTGGGCCGAAACGGGGCCACAACTCGAAGACAACGCCCGCGAACTGAGCCAGTGGAGGGCACTCAGCCCGCAAACCATAAAGCGCCGCCGCTGCTACACAAAGAAGATATGAGGATGAATGAGGATGAACGAGAAAGACAAAGCTAATTATTCAGAGTTGAAGTTCTACGAGGAGTTCAACGGCGAGGTGTTCGCTGTCGACAGTATGAAAGCCTTCCCCCAAGACTTGCTGCACAAAAAGACTGAGTACAACCTGTTCGTGCTGTGCAACCAAGGGAGCATACGGCTGGAACTGATCAACGGCGACATACGCTTTAGTGCGGGCCAAATGTGCATCCTGCCGTCTAACAAGATGTTGAAAGGAACTGTGACAAGCTCCGACGCGAACCTGTCAGTACTGTGCGTTTCCGACAAGGCGCTAAAATCCATCCTTGGTGTCCAAATAGGCATTTGGAACAGGGCGATGTATCTGCAGAAGACGCACGTCATCGATGCAATGTGGGTTCCAGACACGAAAACCGACAACGTCACCCTTTTTCAAAAGAAACATTCACCACTTTTCAAGGAAATCATACTTTCCTTTCTGCGTACACAATTTCTGCTTGTTTGCGAGCAATTCGAACTTTCAGCCGATAAGACGGAAACACAAGACGAATGTAAGAGTGGCGTCTTTCGCGAAGAGCTGCTATTCATCAAGTTTCTCGACAACCTCTCCCGTCAGGCGGTCAAGCGCCACCCTGTTTCGTTCTATGCCGACGAGCTTTGCGTCACGCCCAAGTATCTGACCGTCCTTTGCACACGTATCAGTGGAAAACCGCCCATCAAGTGGATCATGGAGTACACGATGGAAGACATCTACACCCAACTGCGGCTGACGGACAAGAGCCTGAAAGAGATTGCAATGCAGACGGGGTTCCCCAACACCTCCTTCTTTGGCAAGTTCTTCCGTGAAAAATCGGGAATGACCCCGCTGGAGTACCGCCAGCAGGAGCACTCGGAACTGAAATGACACTTTTACACAGACTTCATTATGACAATCATACGACACATTCTACTCGTCCTGCTGCTCGTTTTCGCTTTCTGTCTGCCCTCAGCTGCACAGCAGATTGCTGGCTACATCACCGATGCCGAGACGGGCGACAGCATCCCCTTTGTCAGCGTGGTCTACAAGGGGCACAGCATGGCGGCAGTCAGCGACACGGCCGGCCACTACGCCATCATCAGGCGCAACGGATGGAAACTCTCGTTCAGCGCCGTGGGCTACAAAACCACCGTGGTGGCCATCAGCTCACAGACAAAGAGTCCGCTGAACATTGTACTCACACCCGACAAGCAACAACTGGCAGAAGTCACCGTCAAGGCCAAGCGCAACCGCTACAGCCGCAAAGACAACCCCGCCGTGGAGCTTATGAAGAAGGTGATTGCCGCCAAAAAACAGAGCAACCTGGCCAACCACGATTTCTATAAGTACAACAAGTACGAGAAAATCACTCTGGCGGCCAACGACCTGACGCCGCAGATGCTGCAGCAGAAGCCCTTCTCAAGCACCCCCTGGCTGATGGACCAGGTGGAGGTCTGCCCGTACAACCTGAAGATGATTCTCCCGCTGAGCGTCGAGGAGACCGTCTCGCAGATTGTCTACAGGAAGAGCCCGCAGTCGAAGAAGACGTATATCAAGGGCCAGCAGTCGTCGGGCATCAACGACTTGTTCCAGACGGGCGACATACTCAACATTGTGATGAAAGACGTGTTCACCGACGTGGACCTCTACGACGACCAGATACGCCTGCTCCAATACCCGTTCACATCGCCTATAGGCAAGGATGCCATCAGCTTCTACCGCTTCTACATCGTAGACACGCTGAAGGTGGAGGCAGACAGCTGCATCCGCCTCCACTTCCTGCCAAACAACCAGATGGACTTCGGATTCAGGGGCGACATCTACATCCTCAAAGACTCGACCTACCACGTGCGCCGGTGCGAACTGACCCTGCCCAAGCAGACATCGGTCAACTTTGTGAGGAACCTTCGCATCGACCAGGAGTTTGAACAGTTGGACAACGGCGAATGGGTGCTCACCCAGAACGATATGATTACCGAACTTGGGTTCACCAAGTTCCTTCAAGAGGCCATCGTCATTCGCAACACACGCATGGGAGAGTACTCCTTCGACGAGTTGCCCAAAAAGCTCTTCAAGGGCGCCAGGACGGAGATACGTGAGCCTGATGCAGGGATGCAAGGCAAGACGTTCTGGAACAGATACCGGCAGGTGGACTTGACAAAGAGCGAGAGTTCGATGGGCGAGTTTGTAAGCAACATACAGCGCATCAAGGGCTTCAAGTATATCATGTATGGCCTGAACGCGCTGATTGAGAACTCGATTGAGACGGGCAACCCCAACAAGCTCGACATCTCGCCGGTGAACACTATCATCACGCGCAACCTGATTGACGGCTGGCGCACCCGACTGAGCCTGAAAACCACCGCCAACCTGAACAAGCGATTCTTCTGGGACGGCTACTATGCACACGGCTGGGGAAGCCATAAGAACTATTATAACACGGGGGTCACCTACTCGTTCATCGACAAGGCCTATTCGCCTTGGGAATACCCCAAGCGCACACTCAAGCTGGAGAGCAGCTACGACATGAGCTCGCCCAGCGACCGTTATCTGCCCACCGACAAGGACAATCTCTTCGTGGCCTTCAAGTGGACGGGCATCAACAAGATGACCATCAACAACCGCCAAAAGCTGGCCTTCGAATATGAATTCTATGGCGGACTGCGCACCACCCTGAGCCTGAAAGCCGAAGAGTATGAGGCCTGCGGCAATATGTCGTTCAGGACGCTAGACCAGCCCGAGGTGAAGTACGACGGCCTGAAGGCAAACCACGAGTTCCTGCGCACTACCGAGCTCTTTGCCGAGCTGCGCTGGGCACCCAGCGAGACCTACATCAACAGCAAGCAGCGCCGCGTCACCATCAACCACGACGCACCCTCGATGTCGGTCAGTCATACGATGGGATTCAAGAACGTGCTGGGCGGACAGTACCAGTCGAACTTCACCGAGGCCAAGCTCTACCAGCGCTTCTGGCTGAACAGTTGGGGCAAGGTGGACCTCCACCTCAAGGCCGGCATCCAGTGGAACCAGGTGCCCTATATGCTCCTCATCCACCCTGTGGCCAACCAGTCGTTTGTCATTGAGGAGGAGATGTTCAACCTCATCAACAACATGGAGTTCCTCAACGACCGCTACGCCTCGATGATGCTCTCGTGGGACATGAACGGAAAGTTCTTCAACCGCGTGCCGCTGCTCAAGAAACTGAAGTGGCGCGAATATCTGGCTGTCAATATGCTCTGGGGCGACCTCTCCGACAAGAACAACCCTTATCTGCCCGAAAACGCAGGCAGCAACACGCTGATGTATTTCCCCGAGGGCTGCTACATCATGCACCACCGCAAGCCCTACATCGAGGCCGTCGTCGGTGTGCACAACATCTTCAAGATTATCCACGTAGAGTATGTGCGCCGACTCAACTACCTCGAACTGCCCACCAGCGAGAAGTGGGGCATCAGGTACATCTTCCGTCTAACATTCTAACGAAAAAACTCTCAACACTCAACTAAATAGCTATGAACGAGAAAATCTATCAGACATTGAAATCGGCCGACACCGAAGACTGGCTTGACTATCACGTCATACGCCCCCTTTGCTATTACCTCTGCCTGTTCTTCGCCCGCCTGGGCACCCATCCGAACACAGTCACCATCTGGTCGATGGTCATCGGCGCGGCCAGTTGCTTCTTCTTCGCCCAGGGGTGCTTCTACTACGAGGGGGCTATGGGACTGGCCTGCAATCTCATTGCCATCTTCCTGCTGATGGTGGCCGACCTGCTCGACTGCACCGATGGCCAGTTGGCACGTATGACAGGCAAGAAGAGCCGGCTGGGCCGCATACTCGACGGTGTTGCCGGCTTCGTCTGGTTTACTCCCATCTATACGGCGTTGGTGTGGCGTTTCTACCAGCACCACGACCTTGAGTTCCAGTTTCTGGGCATCAACGACACCCCGCAGAACGTGCTCATAGCCACAGCCGTTGTCTTCGTCCTTGCCATCGTTTCCGGCATTCACGGCTTAGCCGGACAGCAGCGACTGGCCGACTACTACATCCAGGCACACCTCTTCTTTATTAAGGGTGAGAAAGGTAGCGAACTGGACAACTCCCGACAGCAGCAGGCCATCTACGACAAGATGGGACCTGAGACAAGCGCCGTAGAGCGCATCTTCCAGAAATCGTACATCGACTATACGCGGAAGCAAGAGCGGAAGACACCACAGTTCCAGCGACTGATTGGCGTACTGCACGAGAAATACGGCACCTCTGAAAACATCCCCGCCGAGGTCAGAGAGCGGTTGCGCAGCCACTCCCTGCCACTGATGAAGTGGAACGGCCTGCTCACCTTCAATTTCCGCTCCGCCGGCCTGTTCCTCTTCTGCCTGCTCGACGTGCCTGTGCTCAACTTCGTATGGGAACTCTTCGGAATGGCCATCCTCGCTATGTATGTGAACCAACGCCATGAGAGCTTCTGCAAGAAAATTGCAGACTCCCTATAGTCTCTCAACACTCAAATCGAAAATCGAAAATCCGAAAATCCGTAAATCGAAAATCCCCATGAGGTGGACCAAGCAACGGCTTAACAATCTCTTCTTTTTCGTCGGTATCGCGGCGGTGGTAGTGATGCTCCTCACTTTCGACATCAGCTTTGTCGAACTGTGGGAGCACCTCACGCACGCGGGCTACTGGCTCATCCCCAT
>JAGCZA010000045.1 GCA_017960525.1 Prevotella sp. | reverse complement strand
GAAGTCTTGAAGCGTTTCTACTTTGTTTGTTTAGCAACTACAAATTTACGAAATTTTTCTCGATTTCTGTTATATTTTGCAATCTATTTCAAAATCTATTCTTCTTTTTTCAGCACCACCTCAAAGGGTGGGAAACTTTAGTTAGGAATTATTATCTTCTTTCCATTCTTGATATAAATGCCGCATGTGGGGTGGCTGACGGGGCGGCCCTGAATGTCGTAGTATGCTTCGGCATTGGCAGGCTCGGGGTTGATGTTATTGATGGCTGTGATGTCCTGAATGGAGATGGGGCCGGCTGCAAAGACGAAATAGGCATTGAGGTCGTGGCTTTTGAAATCGTTGGCGATAAGGAGTTCGATGGCGTATTGTCCGGGCTCGAGTGCTTCTGGCAGAGGGATGGTGGCAGTACCGGCTGACTTGGATGGTAGTTGGAAGTTGGTATAGAGATAGGGAGCTTGTGGGAAGAGGAGGGGGGTGTATGTGCTTTGGTCGGTGAGCCGGTAGAGCCTGATTAGGAGTGCGGCGTCGTAGTTCATTGGTGTGCTGTTGATTATTGCGGCATCGATGTAGTAGTTGTTGTCGGGCCGTTGTCTATAGACTACGTCTTGGCAATAGAAGGTGAGTTGTCCGATATTGAAGGTTTTGTGTCCAACGTATGCTCTGGTTTTTTTTATGTCGGCGAGTTTGGTGCCTGTTATGTCTTCTCCTACGTTTGTGATTAAAATTACGTATTTTCCGTCTGCTGGAGCGGATGTGTTGAAAGTGACGGTTGATGTGCCTTGTCCTTCTATCATAATGCCTGCTAATGACAAACTAAGAAGGGTGAGTTGTTCGTTTTTGACGTAGTAGAGGGCACATTCGAGTTGTCCGGTATAGTCATCGTCGCTGTTGTTGGCGATGGTGGCGGTGATGTCCTGTCGTATGCCCCACTGCTTGAGTCCGCCGATTCGGATTTGTGTGGCAGAGAGTTGCTGATGTGGGTGGTAGGTTATCTCAGATGCCTGCCCTTGGTCATCGATGAGGACTTCTATGTAGCGGTTAGTGCCGTATATGGGCCTCCAGGGGGCTGTAGTGCCGCTTTCCTTGTGGACGATTGTAAGGTAGTGATGTCCTGGGTTGAGGGTTGAGAGTTGAGGGTTGAGGGTTGAGAGAGCGGTTCAAAGTTGTATTTTCCCGTACCGATAGTGGGATACTCTGCGGCAGAGAAGCCTGCAATTTCCACATCCTTTTGGTCGTAGAGTTGGCTGTAGTCGATGGAGCCGTCGGCGTTTCGCTCGGCGAGGGCAAGTGTAAACAGTCCGGGTTTGTAGGAGGTGTTGACGGCACCACAAATATGGTGCTCAATATCGTTTTCGTCGATGGAAACATTGTTCCATTCATTACTGACTAGATACCTTCCATAGTCTGTGAGAGGTGCCTTGGCGGGCTGTAGGCCGATGAGTGCCCCTTGTTGGATGTTGTAGCCGTCGGAGGTGGAACTTGCTCCCGTTCCTGAACTGGTAGGATTGAACAGATTGATTTTGTAGAAGCCGTCAGCTTCTCCTGCCCATCCCCAGTTCACGTGGTAATAGCCTGTTCCATCCTTGACTTGATAGCCGTCGATGACGAAGGCGTGTCCGCCGCCCATCGATGAGCCAACGTAAGGCATAGGTCGCCCTTCGCGCAATTCGTTGTAGAGCATTTCGTTCCATTCGGCAATGGTATAGTTGGTTGAGTAAACGAAATTGAGTCCCTGATCGTAGCTGAAGAGGTTGACAAGGATGTCCGTGTCGTAATAATAACTGTTGGAGATGTATGGGGTATAGTCCATCTGTACTGTCTGTCCGCAATAGCGCATCAGCCGTGCGACGGCTTCCTGCTGTTCTTCGGTGGTGGGCTGCGTATAGTCATCGACCATATTGTCCCAATCAAACGATGTGGCGGGCAGCTCGTCGATGACCCTGTCGTTTGCCATCGTATAACTGGGCACGGGGCCAGTCAGCGGCTCCTGGGGCCAGCGATAGTAGTATAGCACCTGAGCCAATGCGGTGGCCACACAGCCGGTAACACACAGCTGTCCGTCAGTTTCGGGGCAGAGGGCGTTGTAGGGGTTCTGTGGATTATAGAGGGGGGCTCCTTGGTTCCATAGTGAAGTCAGCAAAGGAGCCACGTCATCGTGCAAGGTCACTATCTGTGCTTTAGCCCCATACGGCTTAGTTCGTCAATCTGACGGCTTGTCTCGTCGAGCCACCATTGCATATTTGCGGGAACGGCAGCGACATCAAAACTGCCTTTTGACGTGTAGCCCAGTATGAGGTTGTCGCCCACGCAGTCGTCGCCGCTTACCACGACAAAACCTTTGTCCGCCGAGGCGTTGAACACATAGTAGGTGCTGTTTTCAGTGGCACCTTCACCTTCGAAGGAATGTCCTATAGTGCGGCCTGGAGCACGCAGGGCTTCGCTCTTCAATTGGCTGCCCTGGGTCTTTAGGAAACGTTGTGCTGCCTGCCGGGCGATGGCGGGCGTAACGGGTTCTGCCGTTATGGCCAATGCCACGAGCAGTAACGTCATCAAAATGGTGATTCTTTTCATAGGTTGTAAGATTTGACAATTAAACATTAATTGGGGTTTACCATTCGTCATCTTCATTGCCGACGATGCCGTTCTTGATGGCTTCCTCCACTTTGTCAATGATGGCGTTTGAGTAGGCGTGGGTCATCACAAGGGCTTTCGCGCAAGTGCGCTTCTGCGCGTCTTTCTCCACGAAAGGATAGTGGCGGGCAATCTCCCACTGCTGGTCGTAGAGTCGGCGGTCGGTCTTGTCGCCTTTCATGCGCTTGCCGTCGCTGTAGACGTTCTGGTGGCTCTGCCTGTTGTCGCTGTTGTCAAAGATGCCGCCCAGCCATCCGGCGTCCTCTGCCTTCAGGATGTCGTAGTTCTGCACCGTGTAGGTCACCCTCACGCGCCCGTCCTTGATGTCAATCTTAATGACAGGGGTGATGCTCACCACATAGCGGTTGAGCGTGCCGGTGTGGTCGGCAACGCCGTCGATGGTCGACGAGATGATGATACAGCCCGCCTCTTTGTCGTTCAAGGTGATGGCCTGCTTGTCTTTGAAAGTGGCGGTGGCCCAGTAGTTCAAGGCCACGTAGAGTTGTTGTTTCGTCTTTCCCTGCGCCTCAATCACTTGCTGGTAGGTGAGCGATTCGTTCTTGTCGAGTTGCAACTGGCTGGCCAGATTGGCGGCTGCGTCGAGCCATTTGTCGCCATAGCGCTGCTTGGCGTATTTCTCCAGGTCGGCGGCCTTCATCACTTGGGCCTTCGCTGTCTGGAAGCCACACAGCAGGATGAGACTGGTGGCGAAAAGCAATAGTTTTCTTGTAATGGTCATAGTTGTATAAGTATTTATGTTACTGATTTTCGATTTACTATTTGCAGCCGCAACAACCTTCACATGGGTCTTTTCCCCGACGGCTAAGGGTACGCCAAAGACGCATGGCGGCATAGAGCAGACAGGCTCCCACAGCCATCCCGACGAGAAACATTTGCAGACTTTGACTCATTCTTAATTCTTACTTTGTAACTGTTGATACAATTTTTCGTATTGCGCTGCCACAGTCAGGTAGTGGTGGTGGCGGCGCACGTACTCCACGCTCTGGCGCTTCAGCAAGTCGATGGTGCCGTCGGCGGCAGCCTGGTGCTGCACCAGTTTCTCCAGTTCCTCGACCACACTCTCGTAGGTGGGCTGCACATTGACGATGGGCTGCAGTTCCTGCTCGCCCAGAATGTCGTAGTTCTCAGGCTCACCTCCGCCAATGACGATGATGCCTTTCGACATGGCCAGCAGGGCGTTCATGGCCGGCGTGTAACTATAGAGTTGGTCCATCAGGGCGTCGCAGTCGTCCATTCGCCGCTGGTATTCGTCGAAGGGCACCCCCTCGGCCTTCACCAGTTCCAGATGTTCTGGATGGCGCCGTTGCACCTCCTCTGCCGCACGCAGCATGATGTCGGTGCCCTTGTACTGGCTTCGCCCCTTGCTGATGCCGATGAAGAGTTTTAGTGGTTGAGTGTTGAGTGTTGAGTGTTGAGAGTTGAGGGACTTTAGTTTTTGGGATTCAGGACTAAAGTCTCTCAACTCTGAACTCTGAACTCTCAACTTTGAAACGGGGTAGGGGATGAAAGTGGTCTTGTCGGGGAAGAGCGGTTGGTAGCAGACTTGGTACTCGTAGAGTCCGGTGACGATGGCGTCGCAGTCGTTGGCGATGAACTGGTTGAGGCATCCTTTGGGTGTGCCAATCCAGTCGCGGCTGTCGCGCAGGGCAATGGGGTCTGTGCGCAGTTCGTCGCCGATGTTGAAGTCGCTGTAGCGCAACGGTTTCCGCTCTATGCACTCGTGCGCCCAGTAGTAGTCCATTCCGAAGGCTCCCATGACGACGCACTTGTTATGACGGCGCAGATAGCGGTAGATGGGGAAGATGCGCTCGGCCTTCAGTTCGAGGAACATGGGGTTGATGAGTTGCACCACGTCATAGTCGCGCCAGCGTGGCAGTTGTGCCCACACCTTTCCTAACAGACAGATTCCCCCCAACTTGCCGGGCTTTCTGGCCAGGTCAGTGTCGCGTGGATAGTCTTTCCAGAAGTCGCCATTGGAGGCCACCGTCACCTGGTGCCCCCGTTGGCGCAGCCCCTGGGCCAGCGTGTTGTGCACATTGCTGTATTCGCCAAGCAGAAGTATCTTCATCATCTTTCGCGTTTGAACAGTGGGAGCATCCGCATCAGGATGACCAGGCCCGTCTCCGAGTTGGCCATCTTGCGGAACCAACTGTATTTCTTCGTGTAGTTGCGGTCGGGTAGGGGGTATAGGCCGTCGCGGCGCAGTATTTCCAATTTCCGCTTCAGGTAGTGGCGGCTGCCCGTCATTACTATCATGTTGTAGATATAGTCCATTGTGAGTTGTGCCGTGCGCCGTTGCAGGGCTATACGGTCAGAGGCAGGCATCATCGACGCCGATTTGTTCAGTCGGCGGAGCACGCCTAAGGTGTCGTTCAGCCGGTGGATGGTCTGCCGTGGCGAACTGCCGCTGGTGGCTTGGGCATCGTGCTGGCGGTAGAAATAGGCCTTGGCCGTGGTCTGGAAAACGTTCTCGGCCCGCAGCAGCAGTTGGGGCGTGAACTCCTCGTCTTCGCCGAAAGCCACGCCGGGCGTGAAGCGCAGTTCGCCGAGGATGTGCCTGCCGAACACCAGCCCCCAGACGGCTCCGTGAATATTGTGCTGCCGCATCAGGTCGCTGCCAGTCATCGGCCCCAAGTCTTCGTAGGTCAGGACAGCCTCGGCGGTGTCGGCATGGTTGAACATCACCATGTCGGCATGCTCGTAGCGCAGCAGGTCGAGCACGTGCTCGTAGGGTGCCTTGATGAGCATATCGTCGCCATCGACAAACTGGATGAACCTCCCGCTGGCCAGGGTCAGTGCGCGGTTGCGGGCCGTGGCCACGCCCCCGTTGCGCTGTCTCACGTAGACGATTTCGTCGAGCCAGGGCACCTCTTCATTGGGCAGCGGCACCTCCGACCCGTCGTCCACTACAATGATTTCCCGCTCGCTCTCGCCAAGCGAAAGTGCTCTGATGCTCCCGATGCATTGCGACAGCATAGGGATGGATACGTTGTAGACAGGTATGATAAAAGTTACGAGTGGCTGTGCTTCCATTTGTGGATTGTCTTGTTAAGTGTGCATATATGGTCGATGCCTACCAGCCGGAGCATGGCGGCCTTCAGTCGTTGCTTGGGCTCCAGTCCGCTGCCTAAGGGGTTCACGCGGCGGAAGGGCAACACGGGGGCTTTCCCCGTCAGTCGGCAGACGTCCATCTGTATGTTCAGCACGTGCATGTAGTAGCGGTCGTCCATCCACTCCTGCATCGCCTTCAGGTGGGCGTTGACCAGCATTTCCAGTTGTTCGCCTTTGGCGGTGGCGGTGATGCCTTGCGGGTTGGCGCAGTAGTAGTATAGCCCTTTGTCGGTGGTCACGATGCGTCTGGCCTTGTGCAGTAACGGCGGCAGCGTCCACACGTCCTCGAAAACCAGTCCTTTGGGGAATCGCACGCCGTCGAACAGACTTCTCCTGAAGATTTTGTTCCAGGCGTAACAGTGCTCGTAAGCCTTGCCCTGCAGCCAGTAGTCGGCAGCGTCGGTGTAGGTGTGGGGGGGCAGATGGATCATCTGCTGTTTGGGCCCACCGTAGAAGCGGAAGAAGGAAAACTCCACGATGTCGGCATCAGCCCCGGCCTCAAAGGCGGACTGATAGGAGTCGGGGGTGAGATAGTCGTCGGAGTCGGCAAAGGTGATAAAGTCGCCCGTGGCTGCGTCGATGCCGGCATTGCGTGCATCGCTCAGTCCGCCGTTGGCCTTATGGATAACGCTGATGCGGGCGTCGCGCTGCGCCCAGGCGTCGCACATCTGTGGACAATGGTCGGGCGAGCCGTCGTCTACGAGAATAATCTCCAGGTCGGTAAACGTCTGGCCTGCCACGCTCTCCACGCAACGGTCCAGCGTTTCCTCAACACAATAGACGGGTATGATGACACTCAGCATGAATTCCTACTTCGTAATTTCGAACTTCCTAATTCCGCTTCAGCCAGGCCTTGGCCTTGTCGATGTCTTTCTGGCGTGGGGCGGCGGAATGTCTGAACGTAAGGTCTTGGGGCAGAGAGTCGGCCACTTGGGCTTTCACCTTGCACCGCTCTACGACAATGTCCTTGTAGGCCGACAGCCCCCGCTCGTTCAGCGAGTCGCAAGCCAGGTCGTAAGCCTTCAGCAGCGCCTCAAGTTGTTGTTTCCTGATGGTGTCAGACAGCATTTCCTCCCTGACGGCAAGCACGCCCATAAGCAGGCTGTCACGCCTACTGTCGTAGAGTTCGCGGCTGTCCAGCAGACGGGCTGCTGTGGCCTGTGGCTCGGGCAGTAGCATGGCATCCATAATGCCGTTTTCCATCATATTGAGTCTGGTGAGCACGTTGTTCACTTGGATGCGGAACACCCGTTCCGTGGTCAGTTTCGCGCTGTCCACCAGTTGGTCGGCCAGCATGGCCGTGGCCGAGAAGCGCGTCATTGCTATCATCTTGTCGTCGAGTTGGTTGAGTTGCCTGATGCGGGCGTGCTTGGCAGTGAGCAACTGCCAGTAGAGGTCGGTGGCCGTGGCGTAACTCACCTTGATGCCCTTCTGCCGCAGCCGCTCGGCCCTCACCAAGTCGGTGGCCATAGCCTCCACACGGCCACGGGCGAAAGCGGTGTCGCAGTCCATCTGGGCCATAAAGGGCACCAGCCTGACATCGACGCCCTGCTGCTCGAACAGTCCACGCTCGTCTGCCACATAGAGGGGCAGGCAGTCGAGGGTGGGCATAACGGCCACTCTGAATGTAGCCGAGTCGGCAGGCAGATTGTCGGCACTCCCATCCTCTGCCGTCGGCTGGTTGTCATTGCAGGCAACTGCCAATGCAGTTGTCAGGAGCAGAATGTATATGTATTTCATTGCTTTAGCCATATTTACGGCGCAAAAGTACGAAAAAGTTTTGTAACCACGAAAATAATTTGTACTTTTGTAGCGCAAAACCATAAAATATGGCAAAAGACAAAACTGCATACGTTTGCGAGAACTGCGGACAGGAGTCGCCGAAATGGATTGGCAAGTGTCCTGCCTGCGGCCAGTGGAACACATTCAAGGAGATAAAGATTGCCGCTGATACGGCCCGTCAGAAGGCCACTTCGGCAGCGGCCTCGGCGGGGCACGCCCTGCGGCAGAACAAGACCTTGCGGCTGCGTGACATCAGCAGTCACGACGACCCGCGCATCGACTTGCGCGACGGCGAACTCAACCGTGTGCTGGGCGGCGGTCTGGTGCCGGGTAGCATTGTCCTGTTGGGCGGCGAGCCGGGCATAGGCAAGTCGACGCTCCTGTTGCAGACGGTGCTGAACCTCTCCGACAAGTGCATCCTGTACGTGAGCGGCGAGGAGAGTGCCCACCAACTGAAGATGCGAGCCGAAAGGCTGCTGCAAGGCGCAGAGCGCAACGTTGACAATTTCCTGATTCTTTGCGAGAACTCGTTGGAAAACATCTTCGAGCACATCAAGGACGAGCAGCCGGAACTGGTGGTCGTCGACTCCATCCAGACCATCGCCACCGACGAGGTGGTGTCGAGCGCAGGCTCCATAGCCCAAGTGCGCGAGTGCGCCTCTTCGCTGTTGCGTTTTGCCAAGACCAGCGGCGTGCCCGTTGTCCTTATCGGTCACATTACCAAGGAAGGTACGCTGGCAGGCCCGAAGATACTGGAGCACATCGTGGACACGGTGATTCAGTTTGAGGGCGACCAGCACTACGTGTACCGCATTCTGCGTTCCATCAAGAACCGCTTTGGCAGCACTTCAGAACTGGGCATCTACGAGATGCAGCAGGGCGGTCTGCGTCAGGTGAGCAACCCTTCGGAACTGCTCCTTACCGGCGGGCACGAGGGTCTTTCGGGTGTGGCCATCGCCAGCGCCATCGAGGGCATGCGCCCCTTCCTCTTGGAGACGCAGGCCCTCGTCAGTACTGCCGCATACGGCACACCACAACGCTCGGCCACGGGCTTCGACCAGCGGCGGTTGAATATGCTGTTGGCCGTACTTGAAAAGCGCGTGGGCTTCAAACTGATGCAGAAGGATGTGTTTATCAACATTGCCGGCGGTCTGCGCGTCACTGACCTGGCTATGGATTTGAGCGTCATTGCCGCCGTCCTGTCAAGCAACGTAGACACGCCCATAGAGAGCGACTGGTGCATGGCTGGCGAGGTGGGCCTCAGCGGTGAGGTGCGCCCCGTGAGCCGCATTGAGCAGCGCATAGCCGAAGCCGAGAAACTGGGCTTCGGCCATATCATCGTACCGCGCTACAATATGCAGGGCATCAACTCCCGTAAGTTCAAGATTGAGGTTCACCCCGTGCGCAAGGTGGAGGAAGCCCTGCGTGCCCTCTTCGGCTAAGACGATTATCACTAACCCAATAATAACAATGAAAAGAAACTTCCCCATCGCCATTGCAGTCAGCGCAATGGTACTGGCTATGGCCAGCAAGGCCACGGCTCAGAGCGAACTCTATCCCAAACACTTCGACTTGGAGCAGGTGGAACTGCTTGACGGCCCGATGAAGACGGCTATGAACCTGAACATCAAGATGCTCTTGCAGTACGACACCGACCGTCTGCTCACACCTTTCGTCCGTCAGGCCGGTCTCGCCTCGACCACCGACTCGTCGTCGCCCTACTACCAGTGGCTCACGAAGCACCCTAACTTCAAGAACTGGGGCGGCGATGCGGGCTTCGACCTCAGCGGCCACGTGGGCGGTCATTATCTTTCGGCCCTCGCCTTGGCCTATGCCGCCTGCCACGATGAGAACGTGCGGGCACAGTTGAAGGAACGCATGGACTATATGCTGAATGTGATGAAGGACTGTCAGGACGCCTACGACCAGAATACAGAGGGCCTCTACGGTTTCATCGGCGGACAGCCCATCAACGACTCGTGGAAGAAACTCTATCAGGGCGACCTTTCTGGCATCCAGGGCAACTGGGGCTGGGTGCCCTTCTATGTGCAGCACAAGATTCTGGCCGGTCTGCGCGATGCCTATCTCTATGGCAACAGCGACGTGGCCAAGGAGTTGTTCCGCAAATTGGCCGACTGGAGCGTGAACGTGGTGGCGAAGGTCAGCAGCAACGACTTCGAGGGCTTCCTCAACTGTGAGCACGGCGGTATGAACGAGTCAATGCTCGATGCCTACCAACTCTTCGGCGACGCCAAGTACCTCACTGCTGCCAAGAAATACACCCACAAGGCTATGCTCAACGGTATGCAGACGCTGAACACCACTTTCCTCGACGGTAAGCACGCCAACACGCAGGTGCCCAAGTTCATCGGTATGGAGCGCATCTACGAGCAGAGCAGCACATTGGGCAGTTACAAGAAGGCTGCCGAGAACTTCTGGCAGGACGTGGCCATGAACCGCACCGTCTGCATTGGCGGCAACTCGGTGGGTGAGCATTTCCTTTCAGTAGCCAATTCCAACCGATACATTGACCAGCTTGATGGCCCGGAGTCGTGCAACTCCAACAATATGCTGAAGATGTCGGAGATGCTGGCCGACCGTACTGGCGATGCCAAGTACGTGGACTTCTACGAAAGCACGATGTGGAACCATATCCTCTCCACCCAAGACCCCAAGACCGGCGGCTATGTATACTTTACTACGCTCCGCCCGCAGGGCTACCGCATCTACTCGCAGCCCAACCAGGGCATGTGGTGTTGCGTGGGCACGGGTATGGAGAACCACTCCAAGTACGGTCACTTCATCTACACCCACGACGGCAGTGAGACCCTCTACGTGAACCTCTTCACACCCTCGAAGCTTGTGAGCGACGATTTCGTCATCACCCAGGATACCAACTTCCCCAACAGTAACACGACTGAACTGACCATCGGCAAGGCAGGCCATTACACCATCGCCATCCGTCACCCCGAATGGGCAGGCAATAACTTTGAGTGGTCGGTCAATGGCGAGAAGATTGGACATATCGTGGAGCAGGGCAAGGCCAGTTACGTCAAGGAAACACGCGACTGGAAAGTGGGCGATAAGATTAGCGTCACCCTCGATATGCAACTGCGTTACAAGGTGTGTCCCAACTACACCGACTACATTGCCTTCAAGTACGGCCCCATCCTGCTTGGTGCCGCCACCACGGCTTTGGCTGATGGTGACGGCTCCGGCCTCCCCTATGAGAAGTTGCAGAACGAATATGGCGGCGAGGGCCGAATGGACCACGCCCCAGGCAGCCGCGCCACGTCGAAGAGTCTGGTCGATGCGCCAATGCTCATCGGCGACCGTGCCGACGTGCTCTCCCGCATCCAGCGTCTGCGCAGCATCGACCTCAGTTTCACCATCGACGCTTCCCGCCCGGAGGTGAGCAGTTACAAGTGGTCGTCGTTGAAACTCGTGCCTTTCTACAAGATTCACCACCAGCGCTATATGTGCTACTGGTACCAGCAGACCGCTGAGAACTACGCCAATAGTTCTATGGCCCAGACTGAGGCTGCCAACGAGGCACTGGCCCAGCGCACCCTCGACTTCGTGGCTCCCGGCGAGCAGCAGAGCGAGGCAGGCCACGACGTGAAGTACAGCAGCGATTCCTCGACGGGTATGTATAACAGCGAGCGTTACCGCGACGCACGTGCCAACGGCTATATCCAGTACACATTATATAATAATACTGGTGTGGACGAGAATCTCAGCGTGTTGTTCCGCTTCAACTTGGCCGACCGTGGACGTATGGCCACGCTCACCATCGATGGGCAGAAAGTGGCTGACATCACCATCCCCAGTTCCTACAAGGGCAGCGACAGCAACGGCTTCTACAACGTGGAATATGCCATCCCCGCCGCCTTGACAAAGGGCAAGACGAAGTTTGTGGTGCGCCTCACGGCCAGCAGTTCGACGCTCTGCCCGGGTGTGTACTACGTGCGCCTGATGAAGGACTACAATGCCGAGGCCAATGCCTACCAGTTCCGCTGCACCGACTGGACCACGGGCGACCCCAACCGCGTGCAGGCCAGTAAGTTCACCTACGACGAAGACAATAACACCATCACCGTGAACGCCGGCACAGGGGCCAATAACGTGGCGCTGATGATGAAATACGAGGGTTTGGACTACGACATCTCGAAGGAGCAGATTTACTTGATAGTGCGAGGCACCAACCTGAAAACCACCTCAGGCGCCAGTTACCTGTGGTGGCTCAACGGCACCAACCGTGGTTCGCAAGTGCCCCCGGTTAGTGCCCAGACCGTCACCATCGACGGTATGCAGCAGCAGGTCATCGCCTTCAATATGGAGACCAGCGGGCTCTACGACAACTTCACGCAGGAGCGCAACAGCGTCTGTATGGGGCAGACCATTTTCGGACTCACCTCCACCACGGGCACAAGTACCATCTACGACATCAACTTCGTGGCCAGCGCTGACGACTATGTCATTTTTACCACAGGCATCGAAGACATCGGACAGCCCTTGAACTATAATTCACAATCAACGAATTACAATCTCGGCGGACGACCTGTTGTAGGGGCAGGCCAGTTGCCAGCCCGCAATGGTATTCGCATCACTAATCGTAAGAAAATACTCAACTAATGGAACAGATTATTCATAATTTCAGCGAACTGACCCAGCATCTGGTCAGTCGCAAAGAGCGCAAGTGCGTGGCCGTTGCCTGTCCTAACGACGAGTCGACACCCGTTGCCATCGCCCGCGCCGTAGCAGAAGGTTTTGCAAGCGCCATTCTCGTGGGCTGCACCGAAGAGACCAAGGCCGCATTTGCCCAATGTGGCGACTACGTGGAATTTATCGACGCAGCCGATGCCGACGAGGCTGCCCATAAGGCCGTGGCATTGGTGCGCGAGGGCCGTGCCGACGTGCTGCAGAAGGGACTGCTCACCACCGACTGTCTGCTGCGTGCCGTCCTGTCGAAAGAGACGGGCATCCTGCCCAAGGGCCACGTACTCACCCATCTGGCCTGCGCCCACGTGCCCCAACTCGACCGGCTGCTCTTTATGACCGACGTGGCCGTCATACCATATCCCACCAAAGAGCAGCGCGAGGAGCAGTTGCGATATATGCTCAACCTGTGCCGTTTGATGGGCATCGACTGCCCACGGGTGGCGCTCATCAATTGCTCAGAGCAGGTCAACCCCAAGCACTTCCCCGTCACCGTGGAGTATCGCGAACTGGTGGAGAAGGCAACCGCTGGCGCTTTCGGCGCCTGCATCGTCGACGGCCCGCTCGACCTGAAGACATCGCTCTCGCCGGAGGCACTCCACAAGAAAGGCATACCATCGCCACTGGAGGGCCGTGCCGACGGCCTCATCTTCCCTGACATACAGGCCGGCAACGTGTTCTACAAGGCGCTCACTCTTTTCGCCACCAACCAGACAGCCGCCATCCTACAAGGGGCACAGGCACCAGTCGTACTTACGTCACGTGCCGACTCCGCCGACGCCAAATACCTCTCACTCGCACTTGCCTGCCTATAGATAAAGCCGTGAAGATAGTCTACCTCACACCCGCACTCTATATGGCAGGAGGCGTTGAGCGCGTGCTCACGCTGAAAGCCAACTACTTTGCCGAACACTTCGGCTACGACATCACTATCATCCTCACCGACGGAGAGGGGAAACCATTGTTCTATCCCCTCTCCCCCAAGGTGAAGGTCATCAACCTCGACATCAATTTCGAGGAATTGTGGACTTGTTCGTTCCTGAAGAAGATTGTTGTCTACCTGCGGAAGCAACGGCAATATAAAAAGCGGGTGCGCGAGGAACTGGTGCGCCTCCGGCCTGACATAACCATCAGTCTGTTGCGACGCGAAATCAACTTCATCTGCGACATACCCGATGGCAGCAGAAAGATGGGGGAGCTGCACGTGAACCGTGCCAACTATCGCAACTTCGAGGCCGGAGATGCCAATCCGCTGAAAAACCTGTTCGCCTGGTTTTGGATGCGCAGCCTGGTGAGAAAACTCAAACGCCTCGACACCTTTGTCGTCCTTACACAAGAAGACCGCCAGGCCTGGCCAGAACTCCACAACATCAGGGTTATTCCTGACCCACTGGCCATCGCCCCTGAAGCCTCACCTTCGCCCCCCG
Organism: Prevotella sp.; assembly: GCA_017960525.1. Lineage (GTDB taxonomy): Bacteria > Bacteroidota > Bacteroidia > Bacteroidales > Bacteroidaceae > Prevotella. The sequence continues at coordinate 5,215 of JAGCZA010000045.1, read as the reverse complement.
AGGCAGGAATGGAAGAGGGGGAGCGTGTCATTGCCGTAGGCCGTTATGCCTACCAGAAAGGCTTCGACTTGCTGCTACAGGCTTGGGCAGCCATCGAGAAGAAACATCCCGACTGGCAGCTTGCCGTCTTTGGCCAAGGCGACCGCACCCCATACGAACAGCAAATGCACGCCCTCGGCATCGACTCTACCCGTTGCCACTTGAACGGCCCGACGCCCGACATAAGGCAGGAGTATGCCCGCAGTTCCGTCTTCGCGTTCAGTTCCCGTTTCGAGGGCTTCGGCATGGTGCTCATCGAGGCGATGTCCTGCGGTCTGCCCGTAGTGTCGTTTGCCTGCCCATGCGGGCCGCGTGACATTGTCTGCGACGGCGAAGATGGGCTGCTTGTGGAGAATGGCAATGTGGCCGCCCTCGCCGATGCCCTCTCCCGACTGATGGGCGATGAAGCCCTGCGCCGCCAGATGGCTCAGAAAGCCCTCGTAAACGTGCAGCGCTTCCGTCTGGACCACATCGCCCAGCAGTGGCGGGAGTGCTTCTTATCCCTTACTTCTCACCAACAATGAGGAAGGCTCCGTTTTGGGGGATCTCCACGTTGTAGGCCAGTTTCTTGAGTTTTGCGTCTTCCGACTTGCCGTTCAGTTGCGGGTCGTCGGTATAGGCGGTGACGGCTGTACCCTTGGCGAAGAAGGGAGCCAGATCGAGGCGTGTCTTGACAGGAGCCTCCTGGGCGTTGATACCAGCGATGTACCACTTGCCACCGGAGCGGCGGGCCATGATGATGAACTTGCCGGGATAGCCGTCGATGAAGCGTACTTCGTCCCACGTGGTGGGCACCTGCTTCATAAAGTCAATGGCCCAAGCGGGGGCGTCGTCCAGATTGTTGGGAGCCAGGGCAAAGTGCTGCACGCTGCTCTGGAAGAGCACGGCGGTGGCCAGGGCGAAGACATCGCTGGTGCGGCGCGTGGTGCCGTGCTGGTTGTCCTTGTTGTAGTGTTTGTTCAGCGTAGAGCCGCCGAAGTCCATCGAGCCGACGGTGTTGCGGATGAAGGGGTGGATGCAGGCGTTGTGGGCCTCGGCGTCGCAGGCGCCCTGTCCGAAGTGCAGGTTTTCGCTGGCCAGCACGGCCTCGGAGGCCACGTAGTTGGGGTACATACGCTCCCATCCGCGAGGCAGCGTGCAACCGTGGAAGATGACTTGCAGGCCGAACTCGTTGGCATCGGTGAGGATGTCTTCGTAGAGTTGCATCATCGGCTGCTTGTCGCCGCCGAAGAAGTCGACCTTGATGCCCAGGATGCCATTCTTCTGCATCCACGCCATTTCCTTGCGGCGGGCGGCACTTTTGTCCATCTTGCCCTTGGGCGACTGCGGGGCGTCGTTCCATGAGCCGTTACTGTTGTACCAGAGGAAGAGACCCACGCCCTTCGACTGTGCGTAGCGCGACAGTTCGGCCATCTTCTCGTAGCCTATCTGCGTGTCCCAAAGGGCATCGACCAGCAGGGAACGGTAGCCCATTGCGGCCGAGAAGTCGATGTAGCGCTTCTGCTCGTCAAAGTTGCAACTGGCGTCCATACCGATAATCCACGACCACGAGCCTTTGCCGTAGGTGTAGGCTCGTGAAGCCTTGTACTTGGGCTGAACCAGGTCGTTGGCGATGGTCGTCTCTACGATGGGCGCCAGCGTAGTGCCCACGGTGATGGTGCGCCAGGGCGTGAGGGCCGGCAGGCTGACGGCGGCGGTGGTGGTGCCTTGCCCGTTCATTTCGCCAGGCTGCGGGAAGCCGATCTTGTAGAGGTGAGAGGTGGGAGGCGTGACGTGAGAGGCATCCTTCTCGTACAGCAGGCGGCAGCCTACGTAGTTGCCGTCGGTGCCGGTCTCGCTGATAAGGAGCCAAGAACCTCCTGAATGGAACAGGCTCGGGAACGTGTAGCCCTCGCCCCATCCGTTTTTGCCGGCCTCGTCGTCCAGCGTGTAGTTGGTCTCATAGCTGGGCGAAGTGCGTGCGAAGCCGCCCATCGGCTTCGACTGAGGGCAGAGGAACGTGGTGGTGCCTTCGGGCAGCACAAAGCCGCTGGCCTCACTATCGACCACAGCCACCAGGGTCTCGCCGCCGCGCCCCCGCTTGGGGTAGAGCTTGTAGCGGAAAGCCACATCGCGGCTACTGACGCGGAAGATGACATCGAGCGCTTGCCGCCCTTCTTGTTCAAAATGGCAGACGGCCTCGGTGGCCGTGTAATTGACGTGGCTCTGCTTGATGGTGTTGAGGTCGTAGTCTACGTCCACGGTCTTCACCTCGCAGTCCTTTATGGTCAGTTTCTGGGTGAGGTCGCCGATGTTCGTCTTCAAGCCTAACGGCGAAGGCTGGATGAGCGTGGTGCCATGTAGGCTGACCTGATAGGTGGGCGTGCCCCCTTCGTCGCTGATGGTGACGCTTACTTTGCCGTCGGGGCTGTCGATACGTTTCTCTGTGGCCTGTGCCACGGCCAGTCCACATACCAGGAAGAGGCATGTCAGGAACAATGGCTGTCTGGTGTTAAGAGCTTTCATAATACAATCTGTTTGTGATAATCGCAATTCAGTTTGCAAAGTTACAAATTGTTTGCCAAAACACAAAACATTTAATCAAATTTCGCCAGAAAAATTGCAAACCCCAAAAAGACGAAAAAGACAATATGCCAGTGCCTCAAAATTTTGGACGAACCAAACTACCAGTTTGCCGTAACCAAACTCCTACTTTGGACGAACCAAACTCCTACTTTGGACGAACCAAACTTCTACTTTGGACGAACCAAATGGGGGATACCTCACTAAATCTCTCAAAACCACCTGTGTTTATCGGCATTTCATCGAGTGAGGTGTCTTCATTATATCTCACTTACACCTCACTCATACCTCACTTCACACCTCACTCATGCCCCTCACGCCCCAAGTGAGGTATGAGTGAGGTTCAAGTGAGGAACGAGTGAGGTATCCACGACACACCTCACTCGCCAAAACCCCGATAAACACAGACATTCCGAGCAATTTAGTGAGGTATCGCCAAAAAATGCGAAAATTCCACTATTTTGCAGATTCAGCCATAATAGAGATTTTCCTGTTCGTGCGGATTTGCAATCCGCACGCCCTGAGTATCAGCATTTGCAATGCATAATAGGCTGGTTGTCGGATTAAAAAACCTCATACTCACTTCTGCTGGATTCCAAATCCAGCAGAACGGGACTTGCAATCATGCCCAGATTCGCCGTATATACATTTCCCATCTGCTTCGTGGCAACAAACGAGAACGAAAAAACCTCCTGTGGTCAGAGGGTCATGGAGGAAAGCACCATCGACATATCCAATGCCCTCTATGTATTCCCTTATGTAGGCAGGCTCTGGCGTATATGGGTCTTTGACTTCCATGATGAAACATTTGCGCAGGGTCTCATCTTCCGCGCTGACACTCCTTGAAATAATGTCTGTCACGGCATATCCCTGCGGATCTTTGTCGCCAACCTTCACATTACAGTCGAAGTCAAGCGTTTCTTTCTTCGACAGTGTATCAAGCACATATATCCTCCCGTTCTCCTCGCGCATCGGTTTCAGATAGCGTACATTATCTTTTTCTAACCCTAATTCTGGTTGAGCAGGGATGGTTTCCCTTATTCTTTTGTAAGTTTTGCCGTTACATTCATAGTTCCCATCAATAGAAAAGAAAATGTGTCCGATAATATCTCCATACACAGGCCAAGTGACACAAGAGCCTACGCACCACTGCCGTCCTTCCACCAGCAGCAGTCCTTCCTGCGTCACGCTGTCAGGGACATTGTTCACGTCTTCATCTTTGCTACAGCATGCAAATGATAATAAGGCGAGTGCAAGCCATAATAACAGATATTGATTCTTCATAATCGCAAATTATAGTTGTTAATACACTTTTCTTTTATAACGGAATACATATATTATTTATTATTTCAATATGGTATTATATTTCCGTATTGAATATTCACAAGAGCACCATTTTCTATTGAGAATTGCCCATTAGGGCTTAGTTCTATCGTACCATTATTGCTTAGTGAAATATAACCGCCTGTCTCCACCAGGATATTCCCTGTTCGTGCGGATTTGTAATCCGCACGCCCTGGGTATCAGCATTTGCAATGCTGAAAAGGCTGGTTGACGGATTGCAAATCCTCATACTCACGGCTGCTGGCTTGCTAATCCAGCAGAACGGGGAAACGGAGGTCGGGTTGCGCCTGCTAATCTTTATCAAGGAGAGCCGAAAATTTTCAACGCAAATCCAACCATTAGCTGGCTGTCCTTTAATTCCACGTCATCACTGCTATTCATCACAACTTTGTTCAGAGGTTGAGACGGTAGCCCAGAGTGAGTTGTAGCATGTGGTCGTGGTTGTCGGTCCAGAACTCTTTGACCCCCCAATATGAAACGTAGTTCTCATCGTATGACCAGTGGTTTTTCTTCAGACTGTAGTAGTAACGGAGGTCGGCCACCCATCGGCGGTACTCATAACTGAGGCTGACGGGGAGATACCAGTGAATGGCATCGAAGTGATATTTTACGGTGCTTTTGCAAGAGGGAGAATTCACGGGCAAGTCCACCTCCGCCTTGTTGGTGTGGAGGTTGAGTCCCATTTGAATACCAGTACGCAGCGACATCCCCTGCCAGATTCTCACGCCCACCAGCAGTGGGAAACACAGACGGCCTGTGGAAACGGTGTAGGAATCCTTGCCGTCATTTGCACTTGAACTGGACGGCATGGAAAACCTTTGCAGCACGTAGTCTGCGCCCAGCGACAGGTTCACCTTGGGTGCCAGTTCGCAGCCCAGTTCCGCGCCTGCCGTGAGTCCCAAGGCTTTGTCTCCAGTCTCTACTGGCAAATCTTTGACCACATACTTGGCCATCCACAGATTCGCCCCCACGTGCGGCGTCACGCTCCAACGGCCCGCCGCCTCGTTATCTCCTTGCCCCCTGCCCACCATCGCTACCAGCAGGAGCAGAACTAACAGATTCATTCGTCTTTTCATAAATGTAGCATAGGTAAACAAAAATGATATTTAATAATACAATCCAGAAATAATTCGACCTGTAAGGTTGAAAAGTACGTTCTATGCCGCATTTGGGTATGTCATAAGCCTTTTTCCTCCCCTAAGCCAATAGTCAAGTTTGCGATTTACTTCCAGTGCTGTAATTGCAGCCAAAGCCCCGCTTCCTTTCTCCG
>JAGCZA010000044.1 GCA_017960525.1 Prevotella sp. | reverse complement strand
GCGTGGTACTCCTCGTAAAGTTTGTCTTTCTCCTTGAAGGGCACGTGGCCGATGGCGTTATACTCCTCAACGAGCTGCTGCACCTTCTCCTGCAAGCCTTCGCCAGCCTCCTCGGCAGCGGCCTTGAGGCGTGCCACCACGTCGCGCTTCTTCTCCAGGTTGCCATACTCCTCGCTGCGCTGTCCGGCACCGGCGGCATTGCGGGCCTCGAAGAACTTGTTGCAGGCGCCGAGGAACTCCTCCCACAGCTGGTCGCCAATCTTGCGGGGCACCATGCCGATGGTCTTCCACTCCTTCTGCAGGGCGATGAGCTTGTCGCCTGTCGAGCGCCATTCGGTGCTGTCCTGCAGCGCCTTGGCTTTCTCTATCAGTGCGCGCTTCTTCTCAGTGTTCTCCCTGTAGGTGTCTTTCAGGGCCTTGTAGTGCTCTGTCTTCTTGGTGAAGAAGGTGTCGCAGGCCGAGCGGAAGCGCTCGAAAATCTTCACGTTCATCTTCTGCGGAGCGAAGCCGATGGTCTTCCACTCCTGCTGCAGGGCGATGATTTCCTGTGTGTGGCGGTCCCAGTCGCCGCTGCCCTTGTTCTCTTCGGCACAGATGGCTTCGGCCTTCTCGCAGAGTTCGGTCTTTCGGGCCAGATTCTCCTCCTCACGGGCACGCAGGGTGTCGAAGAACTGCTGGTGGCGCTTGTTCACCACAGCCGATGCGGCCTTGAAGCGCTGCCAAATCTCCTCGCGCAAATCCTTGTTCACAGGGCCAATCTCGCGATACTCCAGGTGCAACTGCTGCAACTTGTGGAAGGCACCGATGACGTCGGACTCTTCGGCCAGTTTCTCAGCATCCTCGCAGAGGCGTGTCTTGGCCTCCAAGTTCTTCTTGAAGTCCAGTTCGCGGGCCTCGCTGTTGAGTTTGAGCAGGTCGTAGAACTGCTCCACGTAGAGTTGGTAGTTGCGCCATAACTCGTTGGCCTTTTCTGCGGGCACAGCCTTGATGTCGCGCCACTCCTGCTGCAGGGCCTTGAACTCTTGGTAGGTCTTGCTGGCCTCTTCGGGTGAGGTGACCATCGACTTGATTTTCTCGATGATGGCCAGTTTGCGCTTCAGATTGTCCTCCTTCTCGGCTTCTTGCTCGCGGAACATCTGCTGCCGGCGCTCCTTGATGACTCCCATCTCGGCCTTGAAAACCTCCTCGTCTTCGTCGGGGGTCACCTGGTAGTTCTCCGGGTCGCCGCCATTGTCAAGGTATTCCTTGAGTTTGGCCTCACGCTCTGCGATGTGCAGTTTGTAGAAGACTGTCTTCAGCAGTTCCACCTCGTCCTTCTGGGGCGGTTCTTCGCCGTGGGCAATTTCCTTCACACGGTCGAGCACCTCCTGCTTGGTGGCGTAGACCTTGCGGGGAGCCTCCTCTTCCTTGGGAGCCTCTGCTGTTTCTTCTGTTGATACTTCAGGAGCGGCAGCATCCTGGTTAACTACTTTTGCCTCTTCTTCGACTGGCGAAGCGTTGACGAGGACATTCTCTTGAGAGTCCATCATTTAACTTGTTTAGTTACTGATTCGATTAGTTCTTTGCATACCGTCCAATGGCAGTTGTGCTGCCAAAGAGACGTTTCAGGCGGTAAAATTACAAAAACTTTGGGAGTTAGCCCCTCTCTTTTGTCAAGTTTCCTACATTTCTTAGTGTTTTTTAACAGGCGGGAGAACGTAACGGTCAGCTTGAATTACGAAAATTACGTAAATTCGTTTCCCCCCAAAAAAGACAACCCGTGCCAACTGAAGTAATGTCTTTAGGGAATTGCCGTAATCTCTTTGGTCAATTGCCGTAATGTCTTTGGTCAATTGCCGTAATCATTTCCCCCAATTGCCGTAACCAAAACGTGACAATAGGGGCAGGCCCTGTGCCAGCCCGAACCGCCAACAGGCGGTATGCCCTTTGATATCGCCCGAATCGGCCCCCAGATTTGCCATCTTGCCGCCTAATTCCTTCCATGTATGGTCAGGAAATTGATTCTCTGCGCCACTTACATGTCCGCAAAATATATGGAAAAGCATCAGAACGAGGGGCTAAACAAGCCTTTTGAGACCTGAAAAATCAGGTTTTTGATACCTTCTGTGCCCTTTCTGAGGTTAGGCATCTAAGGCGCTGTTGGCTTTGCAATATTGTACATAGTTGACAATCAGCTTTTTAGAGAGAAACAGACTGACCATACATTTCAATTTCAGTTGTTTCAGTTGTTTTTTTGAGGTATACCAGTTTCCCCTTTCTTTATATAATATATTAATTATTAATTAGTTATATAATATAATAAGGGGTTTGGGGAACATAACTATACCTTAAAACAACAACTGAAATTGAAATAACTGAAATCTGATACCCGGTCACGGTTAACGCTTGCCCCACTTGGCCTACTCCTCCATATCTTCCGCCATCCTTGACAGCGATGCCATCCGTGTGAGGATGGTGGCTATGTCGGCCACATCCACCACACCGTCGTCATTCACGTCGGCGGCTTCCTTATTACCAGCTTCAGTACCCGACATAACAGAAATGACGCTCGCGATATCGGCCACATCAACCACATTGTCACTATTCACATCGCCTGCTTTATTGACAATCCCTACAATCTCCTTGAACCCACTCCAAGGCTCTACGGCCCCATAAGCCTCCACAGATGCCGCAGGCACATGCAACGTGGTGTTTTCGATGTAGGAGTACTTGAAGGCGTCAGTACCGCCACTACAACCATCAGAATCATACATCGTAGGCACCTCCACTGCCAAGCAATACACATCCTTCAGTTCGTAGCAATAGGCGAAAGCCCGATTATAAATATCCTTCACCCCGCTGCCAATGGTCAAGGAGGTCAGGTCGTAGCAACCTTCGAAAGCAGACTCTCCTATGCTGGTCACGCTGTTGGGAATCGTGACGGAGGTCAGGCTGCTGCAATAATAGAAAGCAGAGTTTCCTATGCTCGTCACGCTGTTACCAATCGTGACGGAGGTCAGACCGCAGCAATCACCGAAAGCAGAATCTCCTATGCTCGTCACGCTGTTGGGAATCGTGACGGAGGTCAGGCCGCTGCACCAGTTGAAAGCAGAGTTTCCTATGCTCGTCACGCTGTTGGGAATCGTGACGGAGGTCAGGTTATAGCACCATTTGAATATATTAAATATTGATATTCAGTCACTTACGCATTAAACGATAGAAAAGTGGATTAGGAATATTAGAATGCGTAAAATAAGAGGGCTGATTTAACGTATTTAACCTTCAATAATAATTCGCGTTAATACATTTCTTTCCTTTTTAACAATAACATTTCAGAGCTTTTGCATCCAACTCAGACAGACGGTCGAGAGCAGCGAGAAGGGTCTCGTCACGCTTGGCGAAATGGAAACGGATCAGGTGATTCACATCCTCTCGGAAGAAGCAACTACCAGGCACTGCCCCTACTCCGATATGCTCGGCCAGCCACTCACAGAAGTGCATGTCGTCCTTCACGCCGTACTTCGATACGTCGAGCAGCACGTAATAGGCTCCTTGCGGGTCGGTGAATGAGAGACCGAACTGGTGCAGACCGTCACAGAAGAACTGCTTCATGTGGGTATAGTGTGCCTGAAGGTCGGCATAATAGCTGTCAGGAAAGCAAAGACCGACAGTTGCAGCCTCCATCAAAGGTGCCGCAGCACCAACGGTCAGGAAGTCATGCACCTTTTTTACCCGTTCAATGATGCGCTCTGGTGCAATGACATAGCCCAGTCGCCAACCGGTGATGCTATAGGTTTTTGAGAGCGAGCTACAGGAAACCGTTCGCTCCCACATGCCTGGCAGCGTAGAGATATAGATATGCTTATGTGGGGCATAGACGATATGTTCGTACACCTCATCGGTAATCACATAGCCATCGTACTTAATCACGATATCTGCTATCGTTTGGAGTTCTTCGCGGGTAAACACTTTACCGCAGGGGTTCGAGGGATTACAGAGAACCAAAGCCTTTGCGCCATTCCTGAATGCATCCTCCAACAGGTTTGCATCGAAGTCAAAGGATGGTGGAACAAGCGGAATATAAACAGGTTCTGCACCCGTCAGGATAGTGTCGGCGGTATAGTTCTCATAGAACGGCGAGAAGATGGCCACCTTGTCGCCAGGATTCACGACAGTCATCATTGCTGCCATCATGGCCTCCGTGCTGCCACAGGTCACCACGATATTCTTGTCGGCTTCTATGGGCAGTCCCGTAAAGTGGCTATGTTTCTTGGCCAGTGCCTCACGGAAATTCTGCGCTCCCCAGGTGACGGCATACTGGTGAGGGCCAGACGGGGCAATCTCAGCCAAGCGACTGGTAATCTCCTTTGGAGGGTCAAAGTCAGGGAATCCCTGTGAGAGGTTGATGGCTCCGTACTTATTGGATATGCGGGTCATCCGTCGGATAACCGAATCCGTAAACCCTGCAGTTCTTGTGGATAGTGGTCTCATTGTCCTTCTAATTTTGTGTGCAAAGATACTGAATAATCCTCAGAATCTGTACTATATGGTCGTATTTCCAACAATCTTTAAGTATCTCATGGGGGATTTCCCCTATTACGATTTAGGAAAAACCACCCCTCAGATTAGGCAAAATCCTTTTGAAATGCCGTGAAAAATGCCGTACTTTGCACCGTGAACAAGAAACAAAATGTATAACTCTTTAAAGATAGGAGATAACGATATGAAGAAGATGATGATCCTGGCAGTGATGATGGTCATGACTATCTCGGCCAACGCAATGAGTTATAACGCAGCAAAACACGAGGCACTGGTCCTCTCGGACAAGATGGCCTACGAGCTGAACCTCACTGCTGCACAGTATGAGGCAGTCTACGAGATAAACTTCGACTACCTGATGAGCCTGAACGGACATGGCGACGTGTTTGGCATCTGGTGGGATCG
>JAGCZA010000043.1 GCA_017960525.1 Prevotella sp. | reverse complement strand
TCGTAGTCGAATGAGGAATTCTTCTTTGCCATGGTGCAAAGGTAACATTTTTCCTTAACATACGTTCCGTTGCGCTAAGATATTTTGGTTAGGCGGTATGGGTGATGTCGTGGACTATCCACGGAAAATCCCCACTGCGCCTATTCTTTTCTTCTCACAACTTTCTTTTAACTGGTCCAAGTACCCATCACAAACAAGTTTCAAATCATCCACTTTGCTTTGGTAGGTAGCAAGGTTGTTTTGGAGCGATAGGTAAACATCTACGTATTTGCGTTGCTGTTCGATGGAAGGGAGAGTAATGTCTATATCGCAGAAATCTTCCCAAGATAACCCTTGTCGAATAGAGGAATCTGTATGAAACCAAAAATAACGGTCTTTTTCAGCCGATTTTAGAAGAATGAAAAAATACTCCTTAATTATGTGATTCTCATTCTTCAGCTTAAAAACTGAATATGCAGGACTAACAACTTTATTTTTTCCACTATGATTTAGAGCAATTGGCAGAACTTCATCTCTTCCAACGTGCATTAAATTACATGCAAAGTAATTCGGAGGAACAACTTTATAACCACTTGTATCATCTCCCACTTGTCTTGCAGGTTCAAAAAATTCCTTGTCGATATTTATTCCTGAAACCTGTTCTGGAATAAGATTAGAAATGTCACATCGCTGAGAATAAAGCTCTACAAGCTCACCTATATGATACTTACTCAATCCCATAGCCAATACCTTTAAATGCCTCTTCGAGCATGCGTTGTGATTCTTTTTCTCTGGCCATCAACTCACGCATTTCATGTTGTATGCGAGCCATCTCTTTGGGGTAATCAATTTCCAAGTCGTGGTCAATAAACTCAATGTACTTACTGGGTACCAGCGTCCAATTGTTTTGCTCTATCTCTTCGATGCCCACACTCCTATAAAGCTCTGGCTCTGCGAAATGTTTTCCGTCTGTTCCAACGCTCTGCCATTGGTGATAGAGGTCAGCCACACGCTGAATCTGCTCCGTAATGAGCTGCACTTTCTTTTTCTGTTCGCCTTTTACAGGATTTTCCGTCCAGCGGCGCAAGTCCATAAACAGGATTTCGTGCTCACGGTTGCGCAACTCTCGTCCATGATAGCGTCCACCTTTCTTGTTCTGATTCAATATCCAGAATGTCACGCTAATATCTGTTGTAATGAACAGTTCCCTTGGCAGAATGATGATGGCTTCCACCTTGTCGTTCTGTATCAGTTTCTTGCGGATTTCAAGTGCGTCGGTATCTCCCAAAGCACCATTAGCCAACAGGAAACCTGCTACACCTGACAACGGTTTTAGGTGCGACAGCATGTGCAGAATCCACGCATAGTTAGCGTTGCTCTCAGGCGGCAAACCATAGTCCGTCCATCGGGCGTCATTCTTCAGATTGTCATCCCACCATCCTTTCAAATTGAAGGGTGGGTTTGCCATGATATAGTCGAAGTACAACCCTTTATGAAGGTCGTTGCTAAACGTAGAATCGTTCTCAGAGCCCAGATTATGGCTAATTCCACGAAGTGCGAGGTTCATCTTAGCCAGTCGATAAGTGGCAGCATCTTTTTCCTGTCCGTAGATGTTGATGCGGCTGATGTCGCCCTGGCGTGCTTTTACCAGTTCGGTACTCTGGATAAACATGCCACCCGAGCCGCAGCATGGGTCGTAGAGTGTTCCGTCGAAAGGTTCTATGACTGTGGCAATCATCTGTACGACATCGTGAGGCGTATAGAATTCACCCTCCTCCTTGGTGGCATTCACGGCAAACTCCTTCAGGAAGTACTCATACACGCGACCAATAAGGTCTTTCTCCTCACCAAAGGTCTTGTGACTAATCTTGTTGACTTCATCCACAATCTTCTTGATGTCGTTGGCTCCAAGATTACGCTGGGTGAATGTGCCTTCCACAAAGCACCCTTTCAGATAGGCATTACCCGTGGCAATACTTCTCAGGGCTGTATCAAGTGCCACGTTCAACTGTGGGGCAGGCGTATTGATAATAGTCGACCAGCGGGCTTCTTCGGGCAGAGCATAGGTACCATCCATATCGTCGAAGAATGCCTTGATGATTTCTTCATCGTCTGGATCTAATCCCTGTTCAATAAGTTCTTGACGGAGTTCTGCCAGACTATCTTCGTATTTCTCGCCAATAAAGCGGAGAAATACGAGTGTCAGCATCATATCACGTTTCTCAAAAAACGACCCAGAGTTTTTTGCCTGGCGCAATATATCTCTACACTTGAACAGAATGTTGTCAAGATTCAAAACCTCTTCTTTTGCTTTCTTTGCCATACACAATTGATAGTTTTAGTCCACTTGCATCGACTATCAATCGCGGACGCATAAAGAAAGCGTGATGCTCCTTATGCGTTAAGCTGGGGCATGCCCAGGAATAGGAACCCCATCCAGTCTCTAAGAATGCACCACGCCTGTAGGCGCGAATGCATTGCTATATATTGACTGGAATGGAATGCCATACCTGACACCCCATCTCTCTATTACTTCTGAGCGTTTCTTATTCCAAACTGTTTCCTGGGCATTTTGGCTTAACGCGAAATAATAGCTAATGCTTCTTTGTTAGTCCGGATTTCTCCCCGAACCGAGTGCAAAGATACGAAAAATTCCCGATACTCAAAAAGAATATCGGGAAAATTTATAGACCTTATGCAAAAATGCAAGATGCAAGATTGCAAGGAGAATGTCTACTGGGTGGGCAACTTCGACCAACTGTTTTTGCCGGTCTTGTCAATCCAGCCTTCTTTTTTCCAGCGAGAAACGATGCTGTAGATGGCACTGTCAGAAAACTCGCTGCCCTTCAGTTTGCGCAAGTCGTTGAGAGTGAAGGGTGACGGCAACTGGTCGTAGATGTTGGTATTAACCGTAGTCTGCGGCTCCTCTTCTTGGCTGCTCCTGAGTTGTTTCATCAACAGCGGGCCAAAGAACTTCATCTGCTGCTGTAAGGTGTACTCTGCCATTTTAACGGCAAAATCCAAACAGGCATTGGATTCTTTTCCGCATAGGAGCATATAGACGACGCCACAGCGAAAACCAATGACTCCTGCACGGCGCCTGTAAACGTCCTTTACACGATTATACTCCTTGAAAGACTCTACGCGCCTTGATTCCACCCATTGGCTAATGGTCTTGCGCAGACGGGGCGTGTCGTAGAAGCCTTGGGCTTCGCGCAGACGGGTGACGCCATCCTCTATGTTCTGCAGGTCGGTCTCGGTCAGTTCCTTGAATACTGGCATTTTGGCAAACATATTGTCTGGCATTTCCGACATCATGACACGGCTCGACAGACCGTTTTCCACGTTGTCGTTCTTGAAACATTTTGCAACGCTTCCCGGTGTTCCCATAATAGTCCAGTTGTAACCGACCTCCACGTCGCCGCTCTCCGACTGTTCGCCATTGTAATCCTGCCCCCAGTAGGAGTGGTCGAAGGCGACACGGTAAATGTCGTATTTTGCACTCCATGAGCCTGCTCCGTTGCTCTTGCGCAGGGTGTCAATCTCCTCACAGATGCTGTAGAGCGTATGCCCTTGCGACTGCTTAAGACGCTTCAGCAGTCTGGAGCATGAAATGGTGACAGGCACCACGCGCACCACGTCGGTGGGTGCTTCCTCGCCACGTTCTGAAGCCTTGCGAACACGATTCCTGGAACGGGTTTTCTCTTCTTTCATGCGTGCCACTTCGTCCTCGCTTCGCAGACAGGCAATCCATCGCTCTACGGCATCGCTCACCGTTGATTTATTTGATGACTGCTCGGCCCTAATGATAGCCATCGCACCCAGGTGGTGAATCTTGCCATCGCAGTACCGATAGGTTACACCGTCGGCCAGTGCCATCAGGGCGGGCATGAGGCCTGTCAAGTGGGGCATGATGAACGTGTCGGGATAGGGTTTCAGACTGGCTTGCAGCGAGATTGGCAGGCCTTTTCGGGCTATCTGTGGCTGTTCATCAGTCTTTTCGTCTGTCTGCTCACCATTGGCCGACGGCTTGACGTTCAGCGAGCGTAGGAACAACTCGCGCTGCTTCTGCGTCATGGGTCGGGCGGTGTCGACATACTTCACGTAGAAATCGTGAACGAGCGTGCGGCAATCCTGCTCACAACTGTAGTTGGGCATGCGCTCGGCGAGCACTCCCAACAACTCATGCTCGGTCATCATCTGGCAGAGCGTGGGTAGCAGCAGTTTCAGGGTGTTGTGACGCACACCTTCGCGATTGAGTTGCTCCAATGTCAGGCCCGTCGTCGCCAGCGTTTCGTCGAAAGCATACAATGTACGCGTGACGGCTTGCCGGGTTTCTACTGGCTTTGTCTCTGGAGCGGTTGCTGTCTTGGGTTCGGTCTTAACGTCAATTTGCTGCCAGCGATGCAACTCGTCTTCAGACAACACGGCGGGGTGAGGCTCGTCGCCGAACATCAGTTCCTCGTCGAGGTAGCAGAAATAACTGCGGCAGGGTATGTAGGCTGCCCGCGTCAGGTCGTGGACACCCTTGTCGTAGTCCACGTCGCCCAACTGGTGAGCCATCCATTTTTGCGCCTGCTGGCGTGTCAGCCCCTTGGGGATATCGAAGAGAACGGCGAATCCGTTGCCGCTGGCCGTGGTGTAGGCGGCGTTGATGCCCAACACGCGCTCGCGTCCCTTTAAATAGTTCGCGTAGAGTTGGGCGCCAGCGGCGTAGTTGTCAATGTCGAGCAGACACTTGCCTGAGTCAATGGGGCCTTTGTCGCCGGCTTTGTATCCCTCAGCGTAGTGGGCATGGGGGGTGTAGAAGCATAGGCCCTGCTTCTGTTTTGACTTCAGTTGTGCATACTCTTCCTTCTTCAATTCGCCACGCTGGAATTGCTCCAGCATATCGGCTAACTCTGCGCAGATGCGGCCAGTCTCTGGGGCTTCAGCCGCCTCTCGGAAACCCACGGCCGTGGCTGGCACGACTGTAGGGTTCAAAATGCTTCTTCCAAAATCTATTTTACTCATTTTCTTCTGAATTTAAAAGTTCATCTTTAAGTTGTCCATCGGCCATCTGATGCAGGGCATCGGTCGATTCTTTCGTATCGCCCAAGAGTAGGTCGGCGACACGATGCCATCCAACATTCTTGGGTGCCAAGAGGTGTAACTTTACGTTATGTGCTGTGTCGCCCAGCCACCCGAAGGGTGTTCGATAAAGCATGCGCGTGGTGCGCTTCGACGTGTGTTGATAAGGTTCAAAACGGCGGATTTTTCTCCCGTCTTGGTTTTCCAGCCAGATGCGACCTTTTAGTCTGTGGTCGTCCATCAGCCGAAGAAGTTTGTAAGTCTCTTCCGAGACATAAAAATAAATGCGTTTCATATCATTTATTTTAAAATAATTATTTAATTATATTAGAATGCTATTAGAGGTCTTGGAAGACTGGCCGGGCACTTCCCCGACCTCTTTCGCTTAAAGAGAGTTGTCATTCTTTGTTAAGAATGTCAAAGTTCCATTAGCGTCGTCACGCTAATATCGTGTATCAAATTTGATGGTGCAAAGGTAACACATTTCTTATTATGCTATATAATTATGTCAAAAGATTTAACCATAAATTAATACCATTTTTGTTATACATATTCGTAGTATATCATATTGTAAACCAACGATTTAAGACTTTCAAATTTTGTTTTTAGGTTGCTGTGCTCTTGGGATGTGATGTAATAAAAGAAAGTTCTTTCTGAGCATTTCAACACCTTTTTCCCGCTATTGGTTTCATTCTTGATGAACTTGATGAACTTCGCAATCGGAATGTAGTTATTTGTTGTCCGAGGCTCTATAAAGTCCAGTCTCTTGACACGCCACCATTCGGTGCCATCGTCAATTATTGTAGATTTACGCAACTCATCAATCATCAGCCTTAGTCGATGATGATACTTTTTTACCACGAGGTCACTCAGCCTTGTTTTAGGCGTGATAGTCGATTTGGTGTATTTATTTAATTTTACCATAATTTGTAGCAGGAACTTAAGTGTTCATCTGCTACAAATCAAGGGCATACCAGTCTCAGGTTTACTTTCGGTTATTCTAATTTGGAATATAAAGTAAAAATATGTAATTTTGCACCTGCTATGGATAAAGATTACGAAAAAAAACGCAAAATAATTGGTGAAATTCTGAAAGCAGAGAGACTATCAAAAGTCTACGACCAGGAAAAACTGGCGAAGATTCTTGGTGTTAATCAGGCGTGTATCAGCAAAACAGAAAAGGGTGCCAGAAAAATGGACGTCGTGCAACTGATGGAGTATTGCAATGCATTGGGGATTACCTTGACTGAATTGTCAGTTAAGATTGATAATCGGTTTTGGACAGAGTTTCCTGAATACAGAACCGGTAAAGATGCCACCATATTAAAGTCTTTCACTCTCCCAATCTTGCAATTATGTATAAGGCTAATGAAAAATTTAAACTATTTGTCTGTTTTTGCTTTAATGACAATATTATAATAATATTAACATTAATATATGTACACTTCGTTTCTCTCTGGGTTTCTCAATATGCTCATGTAAGTATGCAAGTATGCAAGAAAGCAAGAATGTGAGTATATTGAGAAATAAAAAACTCGGAATGACATTATGACCAATCCGAGCATAAACGTGTCGCCCTAAAGACATTACGGCAATTCCCCCAAAAGGTTACGGCAATTTCAGTAAGACATTACGGCAATTTCAGTAAGACATTACGGCAATTGGGGCATCGCTTTCCGACAAATTGCAGACGAAATGAGTAAAAAATGCAGTACCTTGTTTTAATACCCATCAGAGTAGTTGCACCACGCGGATGCCGGTAAACGACGGA
>JAGCZA010000042.1 GCA_017960525.1 Prevotella sp. | reverse complement strand
GCTGAACCACTCCTCCAACTGCTTGGCCTGCACGGGATGACCCTTGGCCCACTCAGCTTTCTCGGCGTAGCGCTCGTCGCAATTCTTACGCAACTCCTTGGCACGCTTTGCGTACAGTTCCTGAACCTCTGGGAAAATCTGGAACGGATTCTCGGGATCGGCACCCAGGTTCTTCATCGTCTGCACGAAGTTGTCGCCGCCGAGGGGTGCACCGTGTGTGGCGCAGTTGCTCTCATACGACGAACCGTCGGCCTTGCGGGCACCCTTACCCATGATGCAATGGCCGATGATAAGCGACGGACGCTCCTTCTCAGCCTGTGCCTTCTTGATGGCCTCGCGAATCTGGTCCACGTCGTTGCCGTCAATCTTCTGCACGTACCAGCCCCAAGCCTCGTACTTCTTAGCGGTGTCCTCGCAGGTCACCACCTCGGTGCGTGTGGAGAGTTGGATGTCGTTGGCGTCGTAGAACATGATGAGATTGTCGAGACCCAGGTTACCGGCGATACGGCCAGCGCCCTGCGAAATCTCCTCCTGCACGCCACCGTCGCTAATGTAAGCGTAGATGGTCTGGTTCATCACATTGCCCAGGCGGGCCTTCAGGAACTTGGCGGCGATGGCGGCACCTACGGCGAAGGTGTGGCCCTGGCCAAGCGGGCCGCTGGTGTTCTCGATGCCGCGCTCAATCTCGCGCTCAGGGTGACCAGGCGTCACCGAGCCCCACTGGCGCAGGTTCTTCAGGTCTTCCAGACCATACTTGCCGATGAGGCAGAGTTGGCTGTAGAGCATCGGAGCCATGTGGCCGGGGTCGAGGAAGAAGCGGTCGCGGCCCTCCCATGCGGGATTCTCAGGGTCGTAAACCAGGAATTCGCTATAAAGCGTGTTGATGAAATCGGCACCACCCATTGCTCCGCCGGGGTGTCCACTCTTTGCTTTTTCTACCATTGCTGCAGCCAGGATTCGGATATTGTCGGCTGCGCGGTTCATCACTTTGTTGTCGTTCATAAATAACTATTAGATTAATATAAAAC
Organism: Prevotella sp.; assembly: GCA_017960525.1. GTDB lineage: Bacteria > Bacteroidota > Bacteroidia > Bacteroidales > Bacteroidaceae > Prevotella. The sequence continues at coordinate 55,494 of JAGCZA010000042.1, read as the reverse complement.
ATAATTCGCCACAAAGTTACAAATTTATTCTGAAACGGCAGAACGTTTCGGCAGAAATATTTTCACTATACGAGAATAAATATCTTTTTTGTGAGGGGAAATATAGAAAAAAGGCTGCAACCCTGTGCGAGTTGCAACCTTTAGAGAGCAGTTTTGAAAACTGTGGCTTATGCCTCTGCCTCGGCAGCGGGAGCAGCCTCCTCTGCGGCGGGTGCTTCGGGAGCAGCCTCGGCCACAGCGGCAGCCTTCTTCTCAGCCACCTTCTTGGCAATAGCCTCGTTCACCTTCTTCTCTTCGGCCAGAGCCTTCTCAGCGGCTTCTTTCTTGGCCTTAACCTCGTCGGCAGCCACCTTCTCAAGGCCGCGCTGCTTGTCGGCTTTCCATGCATCGAACTTGCGCTGGGCAGTAGCCTCGTCGAATGCACCCTTCTTCACGCCACCGCGCAGATGCTTCATCAGCAGTACGCCCTCGCGGCTAAGGATGTTACGAACAGTGTCAGTGGGCTGTGCGCCAACTTCCAGCCAATACAATGCACGGTCGAAATTCAAGTCTACTGTGGCGGGATTGGTGTTGGGATTGTAAGAACCAATCTTCTCAGTGAAACGACCATCACGTGGTGCACGAGCGTCGGCGATGACAATGCTGTAGAAAGCATAGCCCTTACGGCCACCGCGCTGCAATCTGATTTTTGTTGCCATGTTTTAATCTTTAATGTTTTAATTTTGTAACTTTAATTGAATTTCATGCTTCCATCTCGTGAAAGCGGCTGCAAAATTACTCTTTTTTTCCGAATCCAGCAAACTTTTCCCTTTATTTGTGGCCTCGTTTAATTATTTTTGTGTAATTTTGTCGCTTGAAATGAAGAAAGAACTGTCGATACTCATCCCTGTCTACAACGCTGACTGCCGCCAGATGGTGACAGAACTTAGCCGTCAAGCCGAGACCATCGACGGTCTGCACTACGAGATTATCGTGGCCGACGACGGGTCTTCCGACCGCCGTTGCGTAGAGTGTTGCCGTGAAGTGGGCGCCCTACCCCATTGCCGTTTCATAGACCGGGGCGCGAACAGCGGGCGGGCGGTCATACGCAATTTTCTGGCCACCCAAGCCCAATACGGGTGGCTGCTGTTCCTGGATTGCGATATGACCATCGTCAGCCCACACTATCTACAGGACTATCTGGATGCCGAAACGGAGCAAGTGGCATACGGCGGCTACACGGTTGGAACAGACGATGATACCTGTTTGCGCTATATCTACGAGCGGCAATGCGAACATCAGCACCGAGCCGAAGAGCGGCGCAAGCGCCCTTTCCTGCATTTTCACACTTGCAATTTCATGGTGAGGCGCGGCATTATGCTGGAGCACCCTTTCGATGAGCGTTTCCGTAAATACGGCTACGAGGATGTGTTTTGGGGCAAACAGCTGCGACGAGCCGGCATCGCTATCAGCCACATAGACAACCCCGTGGGGTTCTGCACTTTTGAAGACAATCCCCATTTCGTGGCCAAGACCGAGGAGGGGCTGCGCACGCTCTACGAGTTTCGTGACGAACTGCGCGGCTATTCACAGATCATTACCTTCACAGACGGCATACACATCGGCCTCGTCAAGTCGGCTATCCGGCTCTGTCACCACCTCTTCGGCTCCCTGATTCGCCGAAACCTTTGCGGGAACCGCCCCAAACTGAGCCTTTTCAAGATGTATAAACTCGGATACTACCTATCATTAACTTAAAACACCACTAAAAAGCTATGACACGCAGATTTGCATTTAAGATGTTCCTCAAGCCGGGCTTCGAGGAAGAGTACCAGAAACGTCACGCCGCCATCTGGCCGGAACTGGTGAAGATGATCAAGGAACAGGGCGTACAGAACTACAGCATCTACTGGGACCGCGACACAAACATCCTCTTTGCCTACCAGGAGTGCACCAAAGAGGGCAACTCGCAGGACACGGAGAACGTGGATCCTATCACGCAGCGCTGGTGGGACATGATGGCCGACATTATGGAGGTGAACCCAGACAACTCACCCATCACCATCCCTCTGCCAGAGGTTTTCCACCTGGATTGAAACTTTCCGAACAATTTGAGCTAACGCAAGCATTAATTTGCGCTACGCAAACGAAAAAGACAACGGAGGAATCTCCCGTTTTGGTTCGTCCAAACCCTTCGTTTGGTGCGGCCAAACGTGAATGTTGGTTCGTCCAATTTCCGCAGCACATTAGGGGCGGGCGGATACAGCGAAGGTGACATATCGGAAGAACAACGGATTGAACGGATAAGGATAATCATACAACGGATTTCACGGATTAAACGGATAAGGCCACAACTGATTGTCAGGTGGTTGTAAATCCGTTTAATTCGTGAAATCCGTTGTTTAGGGATAATTCAGGGACATACCGCCAGCCCACACAATGGAGGGAACAGAGGAATAGTGTGCACTACTTTTTGAGCACAGGGCGAACCGAAAATCCGTTGTAGCGGTTACTGTCATACATGGCCGCGCCTCTCAAATTGGAGTGGAGGAAACGCGCGAAGTACGTGTCCAATGGGTGGAGCGATGACGACCAGTAGTTGCAGGTCAATGACTGCAAACTGGTATTGTGGAAGCCTGCGGCAGGAAAGAAAATGGAATTACCATTGGTCTTGCTCGTAAATTTGCAGCCAGTGACCGAACCCACGGTAATCCACTCGTTAGTGGTGTTGTTCAGCAACTCCGTGAAGTCCTCGTAAGTAGGCATCCGCCAGCCGCCGCCCCAGTTCACGGCAGCAGCATCGTCCTCTGGGTCAAGGGTAGCCTTGCCGTCGCCGATGAACTCGTAATCCACAACATCCCAGTTGTAGTGATACCAGCAGCCATCTGTATGGTTGTCGACTACCTGATACTTGTTTATCCACAATTCAGACGACTGCCCCTCAGTTATCCACTTGTACGATGCCCAGTCGAACAGCCGCCCATCGGAAGTTTCGCTGATGTAGCCTTTGGTTTCGCCCCAGGCAAAGTAAAGTCCGTTCTCCTGCGGCGACGTGGCACCCACGTTCATGTTAGCCCACAGGGTGCCGCTGGGCAGGCCCAAGTCCACAGCCTTCGCGTTTTCTGGTGCATGGCCGTCGCCAGATGGATTGTCGTCCCCACCTGGTTCGTAGCCAGCCATCAGACTGAGAATGGTGGAGATGTCAGCAACATCAACCTTTCCATCTTCGTTCACGTCACCTTTAAGCGATTGCGCTACCACATTCAGGCAGCCAAGCATTGCCAGCAACATCGTGCAGACAAGCAGTTTCTTCATTTGTTTCATAGTTTGTCCTTTTGTTATTATGTCTAATCTACTATTAGTTTGTGACCGCAAAGTTACGAAAAAGCGGGCGAACCGCCAAACGATTCGCCCGCTTTTTCTGAAGGTCGGAATTGCAAATCCGACGGAACAGAGGAACATTGTGCACTATTTTCGTAGGACGGGGCGAACACTCCGACCATAGGTGCGTATGAAGACGTTGATTGTAGTCGCTTGCCCAGAAGCGATGGAGAGTAACTTCACGCCATGCGTGCCCGAAGGATATAGCGTCGCCGACAAGTAATATCCTACCGTGCCCTGATCTACGAGCGAGGCTTCCTTACGGTAACCTGCGGCAGGGAGGAAAATAGAATTGCCATTGGTCTTGCTCGTAAACTTGCGACCAGTCATTGAGCCTACGGTAATCCACTCATTTGTTGTGTTTTCAAGCAACTCGTTAAAGTCTTCGATGGTGGGCATCTGCCAATCGCCGCCCCAGTTCACGGCAGCAGCATCGTCCTCTGGGTCAAGGGTAGCCTTGCCGTCGCCGATGAACTCGTAATCCAAAATATCCCAGCTGTACTGATACCAGCAGCCATCTGTAAGGTTGTCGGCTACCTGATACTTGTTTATCCACAAATAGGACGACTGCCCCTCAGTCATCCACTTATACGAGGCATAGTCGAACAGCCTTCCATCGGAAGTGTCGCTGGTGTAGCCTTTGGTTTCGCCCCAGGCAAAGTAAAGTCCGTTCTCCTGCGGCGACGTGGCCCCAACGTTCATATTAGCCCACAGGGTGCCGCTGGGCAGACCAAGGTCTATGCCCTTCGCATTTGCAGGAGCCTGGCCAGTGTCCACAGGATTGTCGTCCTCACCTGGTTTGTAGCCAGCCATCAGACTGAGAATGGTGGAGATGTCGGCCACATCGACCGTCTGGTCGCCGTTCACATCGCCACTCTTGGCCCGATAAGTCACGCACGTCACGTCGCCGTCGCTCAGTTCCACGCGGGTGCCATCGCTTTCGATGACAAGCATATTGCCCGAAGGCGTAACGGTAAACGTGGCGGGCAGCGAGACCGTGCTCTTCGCACCGCCTGCAAGATGGAACACCAAAGTCTGTGCTGCCACATTCAGGCAGCCAAGCATTGCCAGCAACATCGTGCAGACAAGCAGTTTCTTCATTTGTTTCATAGTTCGTTCTTTTGTTATTATGTCTAATCTACTATTAGTTTGTGACCGCAAAGTTACGAAAAAGCGGGCGAACCGCCAAACGATTCGCCCGTTTTTTCTGAAGGGGAGCGCTTAGTAGGTCATCTTTGGCTCCAGTTCCTTGGCCTGGTCAATCATTTTCTGAACCTCTGAAACAGAGGGAACACGGCCACAGATGTGGAACTCGGCGTTGACCTCTTCCAGTTTCGGCTGCAGATTTTCGGCCACGCGGTGGCGGAACTCCTTCACGGTATCGACGCCGGCCTTCTCGAGCAACTCAGAGAACTGGGGGCCTACGCCGTTGATGCGGAACAGGTCTGCATGGTTGGTCCAGCGCAGAATGAGTTTCTCGCTGATGCCCGTAGCCTCGGCCAGTTCCTTGCGACCTTTGGGTGCTGCACACTTCTCCAGCAGTTCACTTACTTTGTTGATGCCAGCGGCAACCAATTTCTCTGCATAGACATCGCCTACGCCTTCAATGTCGATAATCTTGTAGTCCATAATAAACAATAGGTTAGTTAAACAAATTTACATTGGCAAATATACGTTTTTTTGCGGAAATAGCCGTCTATTGCCTTTGCTTTTTGTGAAAAATTAACACACGATTCCGTTGTCAATCTGTTTCCGCTTCGTACCTTTGCACGCAGATATGGACATTGTTAGATTTCTGAAAGACTGGACGCTGCCTGTGGCTATGGGCATTGGGGTGCTGGCCTATTTGCCTTTTGCCTTCGTTCCGGCGCTCAACAGCGCGGGCACGGCGATGGTCCCTTTCTTCTCTGCCATCCTGCCGCTATTTATGTTTCTGGTGCTGTTCGTCACGTTCTGCAAGGTGGACTTCCGCCGCCTGCTGCCCGTCCAGTGGCACTGGTGGGTGGCCTTGTTCCAGTTGCTGTTCGTAGCGCTTCTGCTGGCGCCCGTCCTCCTGTTCCCCGGGCAGTTGTCGTTTTCTGTGCTCGTCCTGCTGGAGGCCATCTTGATGTGCATCATATCGCCCTGCGCCACCGCTGCCGCCGTTGTCACCCAAAAGTTGGGCGGCTCGTTGGAGCAGATGACCACCTACACGTTTATCTCCAACTTTGTCACCGCCTTCATCGTGCCTGTCTGCTTCCCCCTGATAGAGCCGTCGGCAGGCATCACCTTCCTGTCGGCTTTTGCCAAGATTCTCTACGAGGTGGCCATCGTGCTGCTGGTGCCCATGCTGCTGGCCTACGTGGTGAAGCACCATCTGCACGGCCTGCACCGCCGTATCATTGACGTGCGCGACCTGAGTTACTATCTCTGGGCCTGCTCGCTGATGATTGTCACAGGCACGACTGTCCGCAATATTGTCCACGCCCAGGCGCCCCTCTGGCTGCTCCTGGCCATCGCCCTGACGGGGCTGGTGCTGTGTGTGGTGCAGTTCGCCGTGGGTCGTTTCATCGGCCATTTCTTCCGCCACACGCAGGAGGCTGGCCAGGCTCTGGGGCAGAAGAATACTGCCTTTGCCATCTGGCTCTCCACGGCCTACCTGAACCCGCTCTCCAGCGTCGGCCCCGGCTGCTACATCCTGTGGCAAAACATTGTCAACAGCATTGAGATATGGAGCAAGCGGAAAGAAACATCCCCCTCGCCGCTTCCCGAACAGGGAGAGGGCAAGGGGGGTGAAGGATGAAAGCCTGAAAGTCGGCTTACTTGTTCTTCTCGTAGTACTCCAAGGCGAGTTTCACATTCTCCTTGACAGCATCGCTGCTGAAGGTGGCACCTGTACGGCCGTCCACTTGCGCCTTCTTTGCGTCGGCCACCTTCATACCGTCCCACGAGTTCTGCATCTGCTTCTTCACTGCATTCCAGTATTTGGGTGTCTCCTGGTTGGGCAGGAACTCAATCTTCTCCACCTTTCCCTTGCGGATATAGACCTTCAGGGGCGTGGGGCCGGCATAGCCGTCGACCTTCTTGCCCAGTTCTGTGGTGTTCACCACGTAGGCACCATTCTCCTTGACCATTACGCCGTCGTTCTTGTCGGCGCTCACCAGCACGATAGTCAGCAGCAGGGCAAAACCTGCAATCATCAGTTTTCTCATTGTCTGTTTAGTCCTATTTAAGTTGATGTTTACTGTTTTAAAGTTTCTCGCCGTAGCACAGGTCGCCACAGTCGCCAAAGCCGGGCACGATGTACTTGTGCTCGTTCATGCCGGGGTCGATGGCTGCACACCAGAGCGTCACATCGTCGGCCACGTTCTTGCCCAGCATATCCACGCCCTCAGGCGTGCCGATGACGCAGGCAATGTGGACTTGGTGGGGGCGCCCCGTCTTCAGCAGGGCCTCGTAGGCCGCCACCATTGAGCCGCCCGTGGCCAACATGGGATCGACAATGATGAGCGTCTTGCCCTTGGCCGACGGCGAAGCCATATACTCGGTGTGGATGCCCACCTCGGTATGCTCACGGTTGGTGTACATGCGATAGGCCGAGACAAAGGCATTGTCGGCACGGTCGAACACGCGCAGGAAGCCGTGATGGAACGGCAGACCTGCACGCAGCACGGTGGCCACCAGCACATCGTCCTTCGCCAACGGAATGTCGAGCGTGCCCAGCGGTGTGGTCACAGTCTTGGGCTTGTAGGTGAAGGTCTTCGACATTTCGTAGGCCATCAGTTCACCGATACGCTCAATGTTGTTGCGAAACACCAGCCGGTTCTTCTGGTAACTCTTGTCGCGAATCTCGGCCATATACTGGTTCATCACCGAGTTCTGCTCACTAAGATTAATCACTCTCATAGCGGTCTGCTTTGGTTTGGTGTGCAAAAATACGAAGAATATTCAGAGTTGGCAAAGCAATTTCGGAAGTTTAACCCTTTTTTATAAGACTTATAAGGACGTAGTCAATACTGCTGCAAGTCAATCATCACATAGTACTCGTAAAAGTATGTGCGTCCAAAAAGGGGACCCAGGGCTTTGCGCACCACATCTGCCTCCATATTGTTGTAGCGGGGGGTGACCTCCAAGAAACGGTTGTAGCTCTGACGTACGCTCTCGCTGATTGGCCAGGTATCGAGGCCATGGCGGTCCTCTAAAGTGCCGAAGAGAAGGGCTGCCTCCTGAACATGGATGGGCAAAGGCTGGTTGGGATGCAGCTTGACATAGTCAGACAAATGCCGCCAGAAACGCCTCACGTCTTTTGTGTAGAGCGATGCCAGCATAGCCTGCTCCACGAAAATGGGGTCTGAAGCGAATGTGCTGGCCGTCAGGTTCTTCATAACAGACTCTTCGACATAGCCATGATCGGAAGCCAGGCGGCTGTCGTAGTGCATCATGTGGGTGATGAAACCCATTTCGGGGTCTTTTGCAATCTCGTCAGGCTTCGCGATAAGGGCGTCCAAACGGCTGGCCCAATCGTGGAAATACAGGGTGCGGTGAAACAAATGAGTGTACTTGCGGGCCGCCTGCCACTCACCATTAAGAACAGAACAGAGTGCCAGATACTTTATATACTCCACACGCCAGCCGAACTCCACGCACATCTCCATACTCAAGCGGTAACAACTATTCACCATACCGTATTGGTAGTAGGTCTGCGGCCCTGTCACCAATAGCATACGCATGTCGAAAGGTGCGTTGATGCGCTTCGATCCGTTCAGGTAGTGGTACATCTCGTTGCCCTGCCGCCCCAGACGTGCCAGAGCAATGTTGCGCATCACCACGATGGCACGTGTAGGTTCATCCTGCTGGGCGGCAGCTTCGCGGAGCATCCCTTGCCAGTCGAGCTGCTCCATGCAGTGTTGCATGGCCAGCTCACGCTGGAAGTTCTCATCGCGATACCAATAGCACACGGCATAGATGACAGCGGCAGTCAAAAGACCAATCCCAACAAGCCCTTTCCTGAACCCCTCCCTTTGAAAGAAGGGAACAGCTGGCGTCTTCCCTTTCTTGCCCGTGCTTTTCTGCATTTGAGACTCAATATGCCTCTCCTTCACAGTAGGGATTGGAGTGAGAGCCAGTCCCACGAAAAAAGCCAAAAGCAGATAGTAAGGAACGTAATACTCCTGATAGTCCTCTTGGATGTAATAAAGCGGCAGCTCGGCATAATAGATATTCAGCAAATTGGTTTGGTAGTACATATAGCGGTAGCATAGCAACGGAACAACGACAATGCTCAACAGTCCAACTGCACAGACAGTCACCGCCATACCCTTCCGTGGCTCAAGCCGCCATATCCATACGGCCATCAGCAGACTGGCTGCCAGCGCATAAATGCCCAGCAAGGGATAGCCGATGACACAGGTAAAGAATGGGAAGAGGATGGTTAGGAGTTTGATCTTATCACTCAAAACCCTAAAAGCCCATACCAGTGCCGTAACTGTAGTTGCGCCAATGGTGGTGACAAAGAAGTGGCCACGGAGCTTCAACATATAAACCCAGTAACCCATATCGACAATGGTCACCAAAATAAGAACCACAGGAACAACAGAGAGCAGGCTCAACCACCCATTGAGCCGGAAAGCACGCCCCACAAGCCAAGCAAGCAGCAGCCACCAAACGGCAATCAGCAGCACCCCTACCCAAGGATGGTAGAGAAACTGCGTGAAGAACGCACCAAGCCATGAAAGAAATCCGCCTGGCACAACCAGCTGCTCCTTGAAGAACAAAGGAGTGGCAAGGAACAGATTCTGCTCCTGTACCTTCCAAAGAAAATCTCCCTCAAGCACCAACAGCAGCACCGCAACTACGGCTATCGTGAGAAGTGCAGGAACAAGAGACTTTAATGACTTCATCATTTGACAACTATTTTCTTACCATTATATATATATATACCAGCTTTCCTCGGCTGACCGTTGACGCGCCGTCCTTGCAGGTCGTAGACAGGATACTCCACAGAAGGCTGGAAAGCCACTGTCCTGCCGACGCCTGTAGTGGTAGAGATACTATGATGACGCAAAGCAGAACGCACGGCCCGCCATGCGGGTTTCTTGCCCATTCCAGAGTCGAAGAGCAGCGGACTGGAGGCGGAGCGCCAACTGTCGTTGTCCTTCACGCCCCAGATGACCATATAGGGGCAGTTGTCGTTGGCCAGCATAATGTCGGTGATGACGCGATAAATGCGGGCCTGTTCCTGAAGGTTGGCAGACGTTGTGGAGGGAATGCCCATATCCAACTCAGTAATGACGCACTTCAGGCCGTCCTGGCCGAAGCGTTGCACGGTGGAGGCGAGTTTCACGGAATCGACCTCACCCACGGAGAAATGGCACTGTAGTCCTACGCCATCGATGGGGATGCCACGGTTCTTCAGGCGCATAGCCAGATTGCGGAAAGCCACGGCCTTGGCCTTGCCCTGAAGTTCCACGTCATAGTCATTCAGGTAGAGCACAACGGAGGGGTCGGCACGATGGGCATAGACGAAAGCGGAGTCAATGTAGTCGTCGCCGATGGCACGCTGCCAAACGGTCTGGCGCAGTGTGTAGCCTTCAGGGTTGGAGCGGATAATGCTCTGGTCGTCGTCAAGGCACTCGTTGACCACATCCCACTCGGTGACCTTGCCCTTGAAGTGGCTCATCACCTTTTCGATGTGGTTCTTCATAATGGCCAATGCCTCCTGACGGGTCCAATTCTTGTCGTTCTTCTTGCCGTCGCTGCTCAACCACTGGGGCTGCTGCTGGTGCCAGACAAGGCAGTGGCCACGAATGGCCATATTATTGCTCCGGGCGAGGCTGACAAGGTTGTCGGCACCGCCGAAACTGAACTGTCCCTGGCTGGGCTGCAGGGCATCCATCTTCATCTCGTTCTCGGCCACCATCATGTTGAACTGACGACAAGCCTCTTCACGATCGCTCTGGTAGCCCTTGTAGGTGCAGAGGGCCACACCGACATACTTGCCGCACTCCTCGGCGTAGTAGCGCAGAGTTTTCGTATCGGCGGTGTCGTCTATGCCGTCGTCATAATACGGCCCCATCACAGGAACATCCGGGTCGTCTGGATTGTATGGGTTTTCCGGGTTGTCCGGGTCGTCGGAGTTGTTGAGCGAGACAATACGAGCCTTGAGGGTGTAGGCACCGTCGGTCTTTTCCTCCACGAGTTCCCAGGTGTATTTCGATGGCTGCTTCAGCTCGAATTGCCAGTCGCCAGTCTTTTCCTTGGCAGTAAGCAATGTGAACTCGTCGCCAATCTGCATATCTTCCATTTCATTTAAGAGCGATATTTCAATGATGGGCATCTTGTCGCTCTCAGAGAAGTCCTGCGCAATATTGTTGTATTTCACGCTACCGCCCACATCCAAACGGTCGTAGTCGGTGGCAGAGACAATCTTGAAGCGCAGCTTCGAGGCTGGGCGCAAGCAGAGGTTCGGTTGCTTCGATGCCGTGACATAGTTGCGGAGGGTCAGCGTGCCAGTGGTTACTCCCACCACGTCGCCGTTAGGCTCGAAGTCGCCTGGCTCCACGGTGCCGTAGTTGTCTACTGTGCCACCGATGCTTCCAGTTCCGCCAAGCAGACCGTTCTCAAATACGTAGGCAATGGCATCGGAGGTGTTCGGTCGTGCTCCCAATGCGCCGCGAAGTTTCTTCTGCTCTGCCTCGGCACAGTCATTGCTCACCTGTACACGTCCTGCAAGGATGCGCAGGGCACCGCTCACACAGTTGTTGTTTCCAGTAATGGTCATTGTGCCCGTACCTTCCTTGACAATGCCCATCAACGTGGCATCGTCATAGTCTGAAGGCTTGATGGTTCCTGCCAGGGTGAAGTCGGTGTTCAACCCACCAAGGAGATAATAGGCGGCACGCGACTTCTTCATATAGCCCTGCAGCGTAGAGCCAGCCTCGGTCTGTAGCTCGCCGATGCGAAAGCCTGCACCAGAGGTGTTCGCCTCGCAACAGATCGTTGCCCCGTCGTGCAGGGTGACGTGGTTGTTGGCCATCGAGGGGTTCACCTTGCCCGACTTGGCATCGTCAAGGGCGTTTTCTGCCGTCGAACTTTTGCCTCCATGAGCAAGCACCACGCCATAGAAGCCTGCCGATGAAGAGTTCTCCTTGAAGGGATAGATATGGATGTCACCCGTAAAGTTTGTCCAGTTGGGCCAAGTCTTGCCCTTCTCGGTGCCCAAGTAACAACGCTCACCTCCAGCATAGAGGTTAAGCATACCCTTGCCGGTAATGGTCGACGAGAAGTAGCAGTAGCGGGCCATCTTCACATTGACGACATTGCCAGAAGCAATTGAGAAAGAGGTGCTATAGCTGACATAACTCGACGATGTGTTGTTGCCACTAATGTCAATAGTGCGTTCAGAAGCAGTAGCAGCGGTAGCAAGCGTCATGCTGGCTACCACTGCAATCATTATTCTTTTTATCATAAATATCATCTGCATTTATCGTTTCAGAATCTTCTTACCGTCTACAACATAGATGCCGCCGGGTAAGGTGTTCCATTGCTCCTTGGTGCCAACCTTTAAGCCCTGGACGGAATAGATGAAGGAGTTACGGAGGGATGATGTTGAGGAGGAGTAAAGTTGTGGTTCATCAATACCTGTTGTCACTTCTTTAAGGGTGCAGAAGGTGAAGTAGGTGGGTTCGTCGAATATGGCAGGATGCGATGCATCTTTCATATACTTGCCCGTACCGCCGTTCTTCATTGACCAGCCCTTGCCCTCCACGTATTCAAGATTCCAAACAGCACCGTTGGCGATTTCATAACCTTTCTGGTTGTTCAAGCCATTGATGAAGCAGCAACTGCCCGTAACATCCTGCGAGTTCAGATAGGCAGTAGCACCATCCACCGAGTACACCTCACCGTCAGGAGTTACGAGTTTCAGACCACGTCCGGTGCCCACTCTCGAAAGACTGAACAGATAACCTTCGTTGGATATGTTGAATGCTTTCTCATAATCGTCGTACACCAGATCCTGTCCGATAGAGCAATAGAAAGCCTTGCCCTCGTCCTCGTTGACGATGGCAAATGTCTTGTTAGACAATGCAGACAAAGTGCCTGTAAGACGTTCATCAATGGAATAGCATTTGGTGTAAGCCTCAGGATGATTCATCACATCCAGAACAGCCTCAGCATACCGTTTTCCGAAGATGCGATAGCCTTCAGCCGAGAAATGCCAGGGGTCAGTACCATTGCCAGGAATGTCTTTCGCTGACACGACATGACCAGTAGGAATGACCTCGGGAATCTTTGCGACCACGGTGTTGTGCCAAGAGCAGCCACCACCCATTTCGGCATACTCCGTCTCGCCGACATAAATATGCACATCAGAGGCCCGGAGGCCAAGGTCCTTCAGCATATCTTTATAGATTTTCTTTACCATCCCGGGCCAGTTGGGGTCACCATTGTTCGACTCGCCCTGATGCAGCAGGATGCCCTTGATGACACCTACCTGCTGGGCCTTCTTACCCATCTCGATGAGCCGACCGTAGGGATTGCCGCCATAATGACGCTTGGCCAGTATGGCCCACCACTCGTTGGGATTGTCCTTGAGCTTTTGTTCGTACAGGTCCTTGTCGAACATCTCTATAGGACTGCCACCCATAGCAACTGCAATAACACCAATCTTCTTGTCAGGGAGTTCTTGAACCATCGTCCGTCCGAAATAGTCTGTCGGGCCTAACTTGCCGTCTGGGCTGACTATGGGACATTCAGCCTTATACCAGTTGCCTAAAGTACGCTTAGGAGAACTGAAATTACACGTTGCGAGCATCTGGAATCGAGGATCAACATTGCCTACATCTTGGGACTCCCACTGGGCGTTACCCTCCATGTTCGATTGGCCGAAACACAGGAAGATGTAGAAGTTAGGGTCAACTTCAGCGTATGCACCGACAACTGGGCACAGCAACATAGTGATTGTTAATAGAATAGTTCTCATCTTTTATGACTGTTTTGTTACCTTTTATTTTATGATCGTTTTGCGACCGTTGCTGATAACGATACCCTTATAGCCTGCTGCCACCTTCTGGCCAGACAGGTTGTAGGATACGCCAGTAGTTTTGTCATCGTCCACCACCTCATTAATGCCAGTAGTTTCTGTACTAATAAAATCAACCCTATCGATGTTACAACCGCCATTGGTAATGACAATACGCATTTTCTGTTTACCTTCCTTGAGTGCATTTCGGATGACACCCTTCTTTATTTGGTAACTGTCCAGGCCGCCAGTCTTAGGCACACTGATATTGACGAGCGACTTTTCAGTCCCGTCGTCTTGTATCACGACAATCTTGAACGAAGAGCCCGTCACATCTGACGATACGGTAGCCTCGTAGTTGTATTTACCGGCCTGTTTGACATCGACGGTATATTCAATCCACTCGTCTTTGGCTGTATTACCGAGAACCGTGCCACCATTGCCACTTATGATGTCAACACCCTCGCTACTTGAGGCAAAATCTTCAACCTCGAGCGTACCAGGCAGGTCGATGACAGGTGTACCCTTGAAGGTTATGCTCTTGATGCGGAAACCACCCTTGTCAATGTTCAAGCAAAATACGTGGCGTCCGGCCGTCAGGGGCGCCGTCATCGGGACACGCAGGGTCTGGAACACAGTAGTGCCGCCAGTATTCGGCACCTCGTAGATATTGGTGAAAAAGGTGAGGTTGTCAAACCCGTATTCTGACAGATGGAACATGCCGCCGGTCTTTGCGGAGGCAACTTCCACCTCCATAGTGTAGAGGCCGTCTTCTTTCACGTCAACGGTGTACTCCATCCACTGGCCGTCCTTGGTAGTGTTAGTGGTAACTGTGTTGCGCGTTGCGTTACTATACGTCACACCCGACATACCCTCGTCATATTCTTCTATCTTGATGGTTCCAGGCAGTTCTACAACAACGTCGTTGAAAGGCTTGCGCTTGGTGCCACGGGACACTTGAATGCGCGAAAAACGCTCGTAGGTTGAGCCGTCGGTAGTGGTGACCACAGCTTTCAAGTTCTTCTGTCCCGTCGAACTGGCAGTATATTCTGTGATATAAGGTTCCTCAGTCATTGTGGCAATCAGAGTCTCATCTACATAGAGGTCAATCTTCTCGATAGTCTTTGTAGCCATTTTTGCACGCACCTTGATGGGCAGCACGTCGTCCTTGGCCACTTTCAGGGCAGCAGGACGAATATAGATGGATGCCTCTTTCTTCGTTCCGGGGAAGGGACCAACAGCGTTCTTGGCAGCATCGGTGGCCATATACTCCCTAATCCAAGTCATAGCTGGACGCTCTTTGCCATCCTTGTAAAGGCCTGAGTTAGAAACCCATGTGGCTCCATGGACATAGCCCCAAAGGGTAATACCAGCACAATAGGGAGCTTCCCACATCACCGGCAACACTTTCTGATACTGTGCCTTTTGTTGTGCGTCGTTAGCAATGTCAATATCCAATTCCGTAATGAACATAGGCATCTTAAGGGCGTCTTGCTGCTTATTCAAAGCGGCTTCCAAACTGGCCGAACTCATGTCGGACACTGCGTGAGACTGGTTACCATAGGCATCAATAGGTGCTCCGGCATCGCGCAATGTGCGTACCAAGTTAATGTAATTGTCTATATCATACTGGATGGAGTTGTAGTCATTGTAAATCAAGATAGCATCCGGCCAGCGCTCGTAAGCCATCTCGAAAGCCTTGATCAGCCAGTCGTAGCCAGTTTTGCCACCACCTCCCAGTGTTTCCTTGATCATGGGATTGCCCTGCTGATGCATACCGACAGCCTCGTTAACCACATCAATCATGGGCAGAGTATTATAATGCTCCTTAGCATGGTTGAACCAGTTGGTCATAGCGGCAAAACGCTCACCTGCTTGCAGATTCTCCAACCAACTGGGATACTGAGCCCCCCAAACCAAAGCGTGGAACTTATAGGTGAAGTTGTGTTGCTTGGCATAGTTGAAAGCCCTGTCAGCTCCACTCCAGTTGAAATTACCGCGACTTCCTTCTACAGAAGACCATTTCGATTCGTTTTCACAAGTAATCTGGTTCCAGAGCGTATAATATGAAGGAACACCGCCTCCAGCTTCTACATTACCTCTGGTAGTGATGTTGCCAAGGAATTTATAGGGGTTCGATGACAACTGAGCCTGTGCGCCTACGACGGACAACAGGCCAAGGAAAAGTGAAAAGATTTTCTTTTTCATGTTTTTTATTAATGTAAATTTATTAAAATGTATTACTTATTACTATTTAGTTATGACTTTCTTTCCGTTGTTAATTGATATTCCCTTGTGGGTGCCTTGCTGCTTTCTGCCCAAAAGGTCAAAGGTCGTATGTCTTCCACTTTGGCTTGATCCGTTACTGTCAAAAGTTGGAAAAACGTTAATATCTTTCATGCCAGAGGTCAGGTCGGCTTCAGCCTCAATGCCAATCTCGGCTGCACTCGTCCAGGCATTGCCATTGATTTCGCTTTTGGCCACAAACTTCAGGAATCGTCCGGCTACAGGTGCCTTCAACGCAACTGTCTGCAGCGATGTCGTGTTTTTGAACTGCCCTGTCACAACGGGCTGCCCCCATTCATCCTTGTCAAGACTAAGATACACTTCATAGTCTTTCACCATTCCGTTTGAATTGCCGTCTTGTCGTGTCAGGTAGGTAATTGCACTCACCTGATATGTATCCACCATATCAATAACGATGGTGTGGGGGCAACGAGGCTCGGAGGCTCCCCATTCCGTGTGCCAGAAAGTGGAGGAATTGCCGTCGTATGCCAGACGGGCCTCATTGCCACTATGCTGGCTGTCTACGCTGACAAGCTTCCAAACGCTCTTGTTGATGAAGAGTGGCAACTCGTATGTAGTAGTTGGGCTGTCAATCAATCCCTCTGCCGAGCAATAGGCAGTAATCGTGCAGGCATCGTTATGGAGGATGGTGGAAGAGTACTCCTGGTAAGCACCACCATCTATACTATAATATATAATAGCATTCTTGGTGGCGGTCGTCATCTTGATGCGCCCGTTGGTCTGTCGTTCACAATTGACAGACTGGCAAACAGGCATGGCGACCCGCGCCTTTGCTGCGACATCATCACCTGCGATAACGGGGATAATAAAGAAACGGAACGACGTGTTGGCTGTCTTCAGTTCGTATTTATCCATCACGTCAGAGCCACAAGAGGCATTGCCCAGGCCACGGGTGGCAGCATCGAGCGACACGACAGCCGTCGAACAGGTCTTGAACTGGTAGGTATGCTTCGAGCGGTTATCGCGGTCAGTGTAATTGTCTTCAGGACGGAAATGAACCGCTGAGGCAGCCATTATGTCGGGAGCCGCGAAGAGCAAGCCCTGCCCATTTTCATTGGTAAGCGACAGCCAGCGCACATCTTGCTTCGTGCCATGCTCCTGAGGTTTGATGTAGTCCTCGCGCTGCGCGGTGACCGTCGACTGCCAGATGCCGGTGAAACAGGCCTCCTTGCGGTCGCGGTAACTATCCCACGGCCCACGACCGAACCACGAAAGTTGCTCCATCTGGGCGGGCATTTCCAGTCGGAATCCCAATTTGGGGATGACAGTTCCTGTAACAGATGGTATGACGGTCGAATTGACCATCACCGTACCGTCGGCACAGACGTTAAACGTCAGTCTGACGCTGAACTGCGTGCCATTCTTTCCCGTGTAAATACTGCTCATGTCCACGTTTGCAATCTTTCCGTCTTCACTCAGGCTGAACGAGACATCAGTAGCTTTGACAGCCAGTTTGCGCAAGCCCATCGCATCCCATGTTTCGGTTCTACGTCCATCGTTGTCTGTGGGCAGACGGAAGACATTCAGCAGCAGCGGTTTGCTCAAAAGGGTTACGTCGTCGAACATATAACCACTAAGCGTTCCCTGGCTTTTGCTAAAAGCGGCCTTGAAATTGGAACCGCTAACAGTGATTACACTTTCACTCTCCGTAACGTTGAGCGATTCGCATCCAGAAAGTTTTGCGAGGTCAAAGTTCGGCTTTTTTGCAGTCTGTACGGGCAGTTTTTCCTCGGCCACAACATAGCCAGCATCAGCCCAGAGAGTGTTATCACGCTGTATGGCCGAGAAATGGATGAAAGCCTCCTTTGCAGCATCGAGCGACTTTACAGCCGTTAGGTCAAGTGTGACGGTGGAACTGTCACCAGCAGCCACCTCTTTGTCGATAACGCCTTGTGCCAGGACATTTCCCTCCTCATCGACCACTTCGTATCTGACATCATAGACAGAAGACGGCAGAAAAGCCATCTTGTTTTTCATACGGAATCTGCCTTGGGTTGTACTGACAGTCTTGAACTCCAGAGGCTGGTAAATCTTCTTCGTGTTGTAAGTCTTGGCAGTATAACTCCAATCGGGGCGCACCAAGCCGTTGATGCAGAAGTTTCCGTCGTTGGGCACGTCGCCGAAGTCACCACCGTATGCCCAGTAGTCCTTGCCGTTTGCCTGCGTAAGCAGTCCTTGGTCTTTGAAGTCCCAGATGAACTCACCAGTCAGGCAAGGATATTTCTCGTAGAGGTCGAACATTTCGCGCACATTGCCCATAGAATTGCCCATAGAGTGCGAATTCTCGCACTGGATGTGGGGCTTCTGGCCGCTCTGTCCCTGTCGTGAAGAACCAATCCACTGGATGTAGTCATAGGCGCCGTACATAGACGACGACACATCAGCGTAGTCGCTGTTGCCCTCGTAGTGGGTGGGGCGAGTAGTGTCAAGGGCCTTGATGGCCTGGTTCACGTACTTGAAGTTCTCTCCGTTGCCGCTCTCGTTGCCCATCGACCACATAAAGATGCAGGCATGGTTGCGCAGCCAGCGTATCTGGTTTTCCGAGCGCTCTACCATAGCGGGGCGGAAGAGTTCCACCGATGAGAGCTTCATATTGGCGTGACACTCCACATCAGCCTCGGCCAACACATAGAGACCGTACTTATCGCAGAGGTCGTAGAAAACGGGGTCATTAGGATAGTGCGAAGTGCGCACGGCATTGATGTTCAATCGCTTCATAGTGCGAATGTCCTCTTCCATCTCCTCAGCTGTAATGGCACGGCCATTCACGGGCGAGAAGTCGTGGCGGTTCACGCCATGGAAAACCATACGTTTGCCGTTGATAGTCAGGGCACCGTCGCTGGTGCGGATGGCCACCTTCTTGAAGCCCACCTTCGAGCCGCGTATGTCGACAGCCTTGCCGTTAGCATCCTTGAGCGTCACCACCAAGTCGTAAAGATTAGGGGTCTCCGCACTCCAGAGAAGCGGATTGGCGACTGTCATCTGGACAGTAGTCTCAACTGCTGCCTCTGTCGTTGTCTCTGCTACAACAGTATTGTCTGAGAGCAGGCGAACCTCCACAGAGCCGCCGCTGAGGGTTTCAGCTCCCTCCAACCGCAACTGCACCTTGGCCGTGCCGCTTGAGAACGAACTGGTGAGCGTGGTGGTGAAGAAGTAGTCGCGTATCTGGCTCTTCGGGGCTGACCAAAGGAAACAGTGGCGCTGAATACCCGTCAACCGCCAATAGTCTTGGCACTCTAAGAACGAGCCGCTTGTGAAGCGATAGACCTGAAGGGCAATGCTGTTCTCGCCTTCAGTCAGATAGCTTGTGATATTAAACTCCGACGGCACGTAAGAGTCTTCCGAATAGCCGACCCGCTGGCCATTTACCCAAAGGTAATAACCGTGGCCCACGCCGTTGAAGCGCACATAGACTTCACGGCCTTCCCACCCGGCTGGGATAGTGAACGTGCGGCGGTAGGTGCCCACAGGGTTGGGCATATTGCTGTTGTAGGTGAACCATGACGGGCGGCTGGCCATCACGCTGTAAGTTGTCTCATTGAATGTGAAGGGATAGGCTACATTGCAATAGAGCGGTTTGTCCCAAGACTTATTGTTATGCAGCCCCCATACCTGCCAGCTACTGGGCACATCTATGTCGGTCCACGACGCATCATTAAAATCCTTGGCACATTGTGAGTCCTTGACTTTCGATGGTGAGCTGACCCAATAAAATTTCCATTTACCGTCCAAAGACAGATAATAGGGTGAGACTGTCATATCGTTGCTAGCTACATCAGCCTCTGTAGCCATCGGAATAGCTGTTGTGTGTGCCACCTCACGATTCACACTGGTAATTTTCGGGTCGTCCCATTCATTGCCTGTCTGGGCCGAAGTCAAAGCGGAAACGGCAAGGAAAGCAGGTATTATAAATAAAAATTGTTTCTGCATAGCGTCTCAAGGGGTATTAAAAATTATTACCACCAAAGCCGCCACCGAAGCCGCCACCAAAGCCGCCGCCGAAGCCGCCACCCATTCTTGGGAATGACTGAGCAGGCTCCTTGCCAGCGTCAATCAGCAATTTGATCAGGGCGCGGCGACGCTCGGTCCACGTGCGGTAGTCGTCGGCACGCAGAGTCTTCACACTAAAGCCCGGCATCTGGCGCATGCCCTGCATAAACTCAAGAGAACTTGTGGTAATGATGCACGGGCGCGTGGCTTTGTCGGCCAGCAGGCGGTCGGCAATAGCATCGGCACCGCCCACCTTGAACCAACTTTCCATTGTATCGCCCTCTCCAGGCACAAGTTGGATGAAGGAAGGCATGCTCATGCGCCCGTTATTCATTGGCGGAGTGTACCAGGCCTCGCCTCGGTCCAGGTCATAACTGGTGCGTCCGTGAGGGATGTCGCCCTGTGAGGCAAAGTTGAACGGCGATTTCGGGTTGTCGGCCACACTGTACTTGAAGCCCTTTTCCGGCGAAATATACATATTGCTGGGGTCGGCCACGGGGGTGCCGTCGACGACGAAACGATACTCGAAGGTCTCGAAGAGGATGTCATTGCGGGTGAGGCTCCAAACGCCGTCGCTGTCGCGCTCCATCACCACGTTCTCCGGCAGAATCTCACAATCGAACTCCACCCGTTTGGCTTCAGGAGCCTTGAGGCGGAAGGTGACACCCTGCTCACCATATTCGGGCGAAATGATGGGCCTGGGGAACAGACGGGCCATCACGCCTGGCGTAAACTGCTGCTCCTGTCCTGTGGCGGCGGGTGCCGGTTTCCCCTCGCTCATAGCCGCCTCGGCAGCCTTCTTGTTGAAGAGCAGGGGCAGGGTCTTGGCCAGGAAATACTTGGCGTTCATCCAAGTATGACCGAACTTGTCGGTGGTGAACTCCTTGACCGACCGAATGCCCTTCTTGTCGAGGAACTCCATATAGTCGCGGGCATTGCCGTAGAGGAAATCGTCGGTGCCCACGCCCAGCCAGAACAGATGCACTTTCTTGTTCAACTCGGCAGCCTGGTCGTAGACATCAGGGATGTCGGTCGAGGTGAACGAACTATAACTGCACAGGTAGGAGAACTTGTCGAGGTTTGTCAGGCCGTTGTACAGGGCCTGGTTGCCGCCACGGGAGAAACCGCCGATGGCACGTGAATCACGATCGTTCTTGGTGCGGTAGTTGCTCTCGATATAGGGCATAAGGTCGTTGATCAGATCCTTGCTGAACACATCGCCGCCAAACCGCGTTTGCGGGGCACCCTGGGCTGGAGGATTGACCAACAATTTGGAAGGATTGCCGTATGGCAGGACGACAATCATTTCCTTGGCCTTTCCCTCGGCCAGCAGATTGTCAAGGATGTAGTTCACACGGCCTACCTTATAGTAGACCTCCTCTGTGTCGGTGGTGCCGCTGATAAGGTAGAAGACGGGATATTTCTTCTGCATATCGCTCATATAGGCAGGCGGCAGATAGACAACAGCATGATTGGTGGCACCAAGGCTCTTCGAGTAGTAGTTCACATACTCCAGCCGCCCATGGGCAACGCCGCTACGGATGGCGTGTGGCACCGATTCCGACGGAATCTCCAGCAGGCTGTTCTTGAAGCCCTCGTTGGGGAAATACTGCGGGTTCTTGGGGTCCATCACGCTCACACCGTCGACGATGAAGCAGTAGGGGTACATATCGGGGGCCACGGGCGACTGCGCCTCGCCTTTGTTGCCGATAGTCACCGTCCACACGCCGTCTGCGCCGCGTGTCATCTCCTTTCGGCCTGCAAACTGCACATCGACCAGCACCGAGCGGGCCGAATCGTTCTTATACTGGAAAGTTACCGTACCGTCGCTGTTGGCACGGGGCTGGGCCACAGCCGTCAAGGCCGAACCCAATAAAACAATTGATAAGAGTGTCTTTTTCATTGTATCGTTTATTTGGTTGGAGGAATAACGCGGTAATTGCCACTCAGGTGCATAAAGGCGAAGAGGCGGAGCAAACCGTCGTAATAGGCATCGAAATAGCCGTCGTCGAAAGGTTCGTGCTTCGCGTTCCACAGGGCATCGACAAACTCTTTGCTCTTGTCGTGGGAACACATCACCGAGGCGGCAGCCACCGTGGCCACCAGTCCGATGCTGTGGCGCAACTTGCGGAAGCCGCCTGCGCCGAGTATCTCGTTGCCTTCAGGCAGTGTACCGTCCGGGCGGTACTGGTCGACGAAGGTATTAACGCCCTGACTGTAGAAGAAGTTCTGTATCTTCTCGCCGTATTGCTGCTGCCATTGCTGGTCGGCACAACTCCACTCGTAGTCGAGGGCGATGTTCATGGGCACACGCCAAGAGTCGTAGCGGAAGTTGTTGTTGCCGTTGCGGCGGGGCGCTCCCTGCGGTCCCTGCTGCATACCAGGGAAGCGGGGCATCTGCATCTCGCTGCCGTCGTACTGGCACTGGTCGCCGTTCAGGCCAGTCTTCTCGTTGATGCACTTGTGGAGGAACGCCCGGCTCTTGGCGGCACAGTCGCTCCAGTAGTCGGCCCGCCCGTCGTCGGCCCAACGTGCCCAAACCTCGTAGAAGGCGGGGATGTGGTAACTGGGGTCGGTGAAACGCTGGCCGAAGCCGTCGGGGGTGAAGGTGATGAGCCGCGTCTCAGGGTCGATGAGATACATCTTCTGAGGCCCCGTCTGCTGAGGGGCAAAGCCTCCGAAGCCCGGCCTGGGCTCCGGTGTGTACTCGCGGGGCTGGATGCAGTCCAGGATGTGCTGCGCCTCGGCCTTGTAGTTGATGCCGGTGTCGTTGCCCCAGCGGTTGGAGGCGAAGATGAGGGCGGTGATGAAGTAGAGTTCGCCGTCGCTGGCAGCACCCTCGGCATTGTGGGTGCCGTCGGTCTTGCAACTCCAGGCGAAGTAACCCTTGCGCGAGCCGTCCTGGTGCTGCATATAGCGCTTGCTCCAGCGCCACAGGCGGTCGAAGATATCCTTCTCGCCGAACTGCACGGCAATCATCAAGCCGTAGGACATACCCTCGGTACGGGCGTCGTGGTTTTTGACGTCGGAGACATAGCCCATCGTGTCGCCCACCTCGAAATAGACCTTGTTGGGGCCACGGAACACGTCGTTGAAGACTTCCTTCAACTTGGCATCGACATCGGCCTTGGCATAGCCCATTTCGACGAGTAGGTTACGATACTGATTGGTCTCGAAGCCCCCTTTTGTCCAGGGCTTCGAGGCCAATGTGGTAGTGAGACTCAAGGCCATCAGAGCCATAGTTATGAGTGTTTTCTTCATATTGTCGGATTAAGGAAGGATTGGCTCGCCCATCTCCGATGCCTCGGCATCGTTGGCGTCGAGTTTGAAGAGCATGAACTGTGGAGCCTCGGCGGTGCAGGGTGCCCATCCCAGGGCTGTGCCGTCTTCGCCGTTGGGATCACTGTACTTGGCAAAGTTAGTCCAGGCGGTGAGCATCTTCTCGGCCAGGTCCCAGTCGCCCTGTGTCCAGGGGCGCCAGCAGTGCTTCAGGCTCTTGAACACAAACCAGAGGTCGGAGGAATGGAAGGCACCCTTCAGGCGGTCGGTGATTTCAGGATGATTGCCGTCGTCGGGCAGCGGACGGGCAAACTCGTAGGCCCAAGCCTTGCCGCCCTTTTCTTGGCGAACCTTGCAGAACTCGGCAATGCCAGGCCCCATCGAACCCATATCGTTCAGCGTGTAGCCAATCATATAGGGAATGTCGGCGATGGTGCCTTCGCGGGTGGCCTCGTCGAAGGTCTTTGTGCAGACATAGCCGTCGACGATGGGACGCTGCATCAGGAACACGTCGTTCTTGGTGACCATGTTGTAGAGTTGGCCGACGGTGTACATAATCTCCGTCGAGGCGTGGCGCAGTTTCTCCAGGTCGGTCAGTCCGGCCCAGTCCATCACTTTCTTCGTCTCGGCCTCGCTCTCGGCCAGCGTCGGGTTGTAACTGAAGAAGCGGTTCATCGGCGTGGCAGGCTTGGCCTCCTCACCCTCCTTGGCGGGCACATTGATGCCGCCGCCGCTCATGATGACGGCCTTGTGGAAGAGGCCACGGGCCAGCGGACTCTCGCAGAGGGTGCGCACGCTGCCGGCGCCGGCACTCTGGCCGAAGATGGTCACGTTGTCGGGGTCGCCGCCAAACTGGGCGATATTCTCCTTCACCCACTTCAGCGACTGGATCTGGTCAAGTATACCGTAATTGCCGCTCACGTGGTTGGGGCTTTCGGCCGACAGTTCGGGATAGGTCATAAAGCCGAAGATGCCCAGACGGTAGTTGATGGTGACGAGCACCACGTCCTTTGACGCCCATTCCTGTCCGTCGAACTCAGGCTCCGAACCCCAGCCCTCGCGGTAGCCGCCGCCATGAATCCACAGGGCCACAGGCAACTTCTTGTCCACCTGGCCAGGGGCTTTCGTCCAAACGTTCAGGTAGAGGCAGTCCTCACTATACGGGGCCTCGTCGCCATAACCCCACTCCGAGGCATAGAAGCCAGGATAGTGGACGGCCTGATAACCGGGATGACCGAACTTGTCGCAGAGGCGGACGCTGTCCCAGGCCACGACGGGCTGCGGCTCCTTCCAGCGCAGGTCGCCGATGGGCGCGGCAGCGTATGGGATGCCGCGATAGACAAACACACCAGGATTGTCGGCACAGACGCCCTGAATCTTTCCCCCCTCGATGGTGAGCACGGGATTGTCGGCCTTCTTCTCCGGGGAGGTGCAGCCGAACATCATTGCCAAAAACGGCAGAAGTAAAAGAGATTTTTTCATAACGATTGCGTTGAAGTTTATTTTTCGCTACAAAATTACAAAGTAATTTGCACAGGCACCCCCTCCGAATGTTTCATTTTCTTTCCAAATTGTCACATCGTTGCAACAATCTATAAACGAAAAACAATAATAAATAAAAGGAACAAGGCCTGTATCGCGGTTTTTTCGTACCTTTGCACCCCGAAAACCGAAACAGGAGCAACGTGCTTTTTGGCGTATCAAGAAAATATATGACGCGGGATTTTGACAACTGACGAAAAGCCTTTTGACAGTTGACGAAAACCTTTTTGACAACTGACAAAAACCTTTTTGACAGTTGTCGCGGGTCGAGGAAGAACGGACTTCCGTCCCAGGAAGAACGGAGGAAAGAACGGGAAAGAACGGAGGAAAGTCCACAAAAGGACGGATGTGCGGCCACGAAAGGACAAAGCCCTGAAAAAGAGAAAACCGAACAAAACAAGAATATGACAGCATCAACATTAGCAACGGCAGCGCTGGTCATCAACGAACTGATGGCTGCCAACGTAGGCGTGGAAATGAGTCCCGCCAGCAATTTCGACAGTTGGATAGAAATCTACAACCCAGGCGACAAGGCCATAGACCTGGGCGGCCTCTACCTGAGTGACAATGCCGCCAACCTGACGCGCTGGCAAATGCCCAACGATATGGGCAGCGTGCCTGCAAATGGGTTCAAGGTGGTGTGGCTCGGCTCCAACGACATCAAGGCCACACAGGCACCCTTCAAACTCGACTGCGACGGCGGCACCATCATCCTGAGTGACGGCAGCAGCCAAATCTGTACAGCCTCCTACCCCACCGCCATCAGCCGCACGGCTTGGGCCAGAAAGGGCGACGGCAGCAACGAATGGGGATGGACGGCCAATGCCACACCTGGGGCTACCAATGCCACCTCCACCTTCACCAGCCAGCGTCTGGAGACGCCCGTGGTGAGCAAGGGCAGTTGCCTGTTCGACGGCTCGATGAGTGTCAGCGTTACTATCCCCGAAGGCGCCACGCTGATGTATACCACCGACGGCAGCGTGCCTACAGGCCCTGTGGCCCAAAGCGACATTCCCGAATGGGTTGACTACATCATCAACGGCGATTGCGAGGGCGAAGGCGCCGCCTGTCTCATCAGCCGCGATGCCGACGGTGACGGCGATGCAGAGCGCATCGTCGACGGCGTGGGCTACAACGGGAGCCGAGGCATCCGCGTGCATGCTATCGCCAATCCGCAGTACGAATGGGATGCACAGTTCTTCGTCTATACCCCAGGCCACATCTGGCGTTCAGGCGAGAAATACCGCTTCAGCATGAAAGTCAGGGCCGACAAGAAAGCCCACATCACGGCACAGACACACACCACGCCCCACAATTACATCTATTGGACTTTCCTGGACGGCGGCTACGACGTGACCACCCAGTGGCAGGAAATCACCTACGAAGGCACCATCACCGACGACCAGGTTGGCAAGCAAGGCGGCGGCTGGTGGTGGGGAGGAGGCGAAGAGACGGTCGAGGATATGCAGACCATCGCCTTCAACCTGAACGGAGACAAGCAGGAAAACAACTTCTACTTCGACGATGTCGTATGGGAACTCTACACTGGCGACGGCCAGGCCATAGAGACAAGCAAGGAGAGCAAGGACGGCCAGTTCACCTTCAACAAGACCACCAACCTCACCGTGCGCTTCTTCCAGGACGGCTACCTGCCCAGCGTGCCCGTCACACGCAGTTACATCAAGACCAGCAACAAGTACACCCTGCCCATCATCAGCATCGCAGGCGACAAGTCATACTTCACCGACCCGAAGACCGGCATCGACTGCGACGGCGACGGCACCAACGGCAAGACCGGCAACGGCCAGGACTTCCCCAGGAACTACAACCAGGACTGGGACCGGCCCGTGAACTTCAGCTACATCAGCCCTGAAGGCGAAATGCTCTTCAACCAGGACGTGAACATCGCCGTCAGCGGCGGATGGACACGCTCACAGCGGTTCCGCTCGTTCAAGTTGAAGAGCAACAAGATCTTCGACGGACAGAACCACTTCGACTTCTCGTTCTTCCCACAGAAACCCTACATCCGCAACAAGGCCGTGCTGGTGCGCAATGGCGGAAACGACGTGTGGACACACAATGCCCGATTTATGGACCCCGCCTTGGAGACCATTATACAGCGGTCGGGAATGGACGTCGATGTACAGTCATACGTGCCTGTCATTGAATATGTGAACGGCGAACTGCGCGGCGTGCTCAATCTGAGGGAAGTCAACAACGACAAGTTCGCATACGCCAACTGGGGCTACGACGACGAGGAACTGGACGCCTTCGAGAACTTCGAGATGAAAAACGGCACCGACGAGGTCATCAAGCGCATCTTCGAGCTGGGCAAGCGCATCAACGATGCTGGAGCCTACGACGAGCTGAAGACCCTGCTCGACATCGACGAGTTCACCAACTACATGGCCGTCACCCTCTTCCTTTTTAACGACGACTGGCCCGACAATAATATCAAGGCATATCGCAGCCAAAACGATGGGCGCTACCGTTTCGTCAGCTTCGACCTCGACTATGCCTTCGCAGGATGCAAGAGTGACAGCGGGGAAAACCCGTTCACCTACTTCGAGAAATACAAGAGCCTGGACTTCGTCAGTTTCTTTCTCAATCTGTTGGAGAACGAGGCCTACCGCCACAAGTTCATCGACACCTTCTGCATAGTGGCAGGCAGTGTCTATGAACCGACACGTGCCGGAGTAATTGTAGACGAACTGCTGGCCGAAGTGCAGCCGATGACGCAACTGATGAAACAGCAGAACATCAACGACGGCCACGACCCCGACCGGGCTGCCACCGACATCAAAAACGAGCTGAAAGGGCGCTCCAACAAGCTGACTAACTATCTGAAGCAGTTCTCGCCAATGAAACTCAACAGCACCACAAGGCAGAACGTCACCCTGAAGAGCGACACAGAGGGGGCAAAACTCTTCATCAACGGCATTGACGTACCCTACGCCGACTTCAACGGCCACCTCTTTGCACCCGTACAGCTGGAGGCCAAGGCTCCTGCCGGCTACAGCTTCGCTGGCTGGAAGAAGGGGGGCAGCATCACCTCCACCGAACCCGTCATCAGCCTGCCCACAGGTAGCAATGTCAGTCTCACAGCCACCTTCACACCCGTAAAAGTGGCTGGAAGCGCACCTGTCCGCATCAACGAGGTAAGTGCCGCCAACGGCATCTACGTCAACGAATACTTTAAGCGCAACGACTGGGTGGAACTCTACAACACAACTGAAGACGACATCGATGTCGCAGGTATGTACCTCTCCGACAATCCCGACAAGCCGCAGAAATACCAAATCACAGGTTCAGGAAACACCGTGATTCCCGCCCACGGCTATCTCGTGGTTTGGTGCGACAAACTGGTGCCGATGACGCAGCTGCACGCCTCGTTCAAACTGGCTGCCGAGGGCGGCGACGTGCTGCTCACCGCCACCGACGGGTCGTGGGCCGATCGCCTCACCTACGGAATGATGAAAGCCGACGAGACCGCAGGCCGCTACCCTGATGGCACCGACGATGTATTTACGATGAACGTACCCACTATCGCCAAAGCCAACCTGACGTCGAGCTATGTCTCACCTGTCGAGCAAGTCATTATGACCGGCATCTGCGATATTGCCAAAGCTGGAACGCCCACCGTCCGCTACGCTTCAGGCTGTCTTATGATAGGTGAAAACGACAGTCGCGAACACCTGACGGTAAGCATCATCAACATGGCTGGACAGAGCATCTACTCCACCACCACTCAGTCCCCCACCCTCTCCCTCGATATGCTGCGCCCAGGAGCCTATGCCGCCAGCATCACCGACGCCAAAGGCCACCGCACCGTCTGCAAGTTCATCAAGAATTAAGACAAGATAATCTCCTAACTGCGAGTTTTTCTGTAATAAGTTTTGCCATTTCAGGGAAATGTGTTATCTTTGCACCAAAGAAAACACCAACCCAGATGAACAGCAGGGAGGAAGAGGCAAAAATATTGTTTGACGAGTTGCTTGACGCAGTCCGCGTGCAGTCGTTCTGTCGCCGTGCCTACCGGCAACTGAACCGTACGTTTCTGCGCTGCCTCGACCGCAAGACGGCCATTGCCGGCATCCGCTTTGGCGGGCCTTTTGCCAAGACCGACTATGTGCTGAAGGAGTATCACGCCCCTCGTCGCCTCTTCAAAGTCGTGCACGACGCCCGTGTGAGATTGCGGCAGCAGGACAGGCTGACCGACGAAGAGCTGGCCGAAAACTTTGCCTACGACCTGAAGGCTGTGGCCCAGCTCATCGGCCTGTTGTGGCAGACACACGTTCCCGATGAATTGTCGAAACACTTTCCTGCCGACCGTACAGCTACCGCCACCGTCCGGCTGCCAGAATGTATGCGAATGGTGGTCGACCGATGGGACACCACTTATATTTATGGCCATGCTGACACACCTGGTGCCGATGACGTGAAGGTGCACTACGGCGGCAAAACCGACAAAGCTGCCTATCCTGACTGGGACTGGAGCAGCCTGCGCAGCCAACTTAGTGAAGGCTGCCAGCTGAACCTGGTGAGACCCCGCGAGAGCGACGGCGTGCTCTATCCCGAACTCATCATCTACGAACCGGACTATCTTGTAGACATCTCGGCTGTTGCCGCCTGTTTCGAGAGTTACGGCGCCACCCATCTGAACCACCTTATAGGCAAGTTGAAACCAGCCCAGAACACGCAGGCCATCGTATTGGGAAACATGGCCGGCCAACTGCTGGACGAACAGTTGCGACTCTATCCCGCAGACCAACCCTATAGCGAGAGTGCACGCGAGTTCTTCCAGAAGAACGCCCTGTCTTTGCTCGCTTGCGCTCCAGACGACGACTTCCACCAACAGGCCATGCAGCAGAAGCAGCACATTCGCAACGTGATAGGCCACGTGCTGCCAACGGCCCTTCAGAGCGACGGTATTGCCTTCAACGCTTCTGAGGTGATGGTCGAGCCATCATTCTTTTCGGAGATGCTCGGTCTGCAAGGGCGTATGGACTTCCTGCAATTGGATATGCGTGTGCTCATCGAGCAAAAGTCGGGGAAAGGCGGCTTCCCCCAGCAAGACCCGGACACGCCTGTGCAACAGTCAAAGCACTACGTGCAGTTGTTGCTCTATATGCTGTTGCTGCGCTACAACTACCGCGAGCAGTATGAGCGCAACCAGCGACGTTTGCACGCTTTCCTCCTCTATTCGCGCTATACTCGTGGGCTGCTCTCATTGGGCTTTGCCCCAAAACTGATGCTTGAAGCCATACAGATGCGCAACGCCATCGCCGCCGCCGAATACAGTTATAGTCGTGGAGGCCTGGATGTACTGTTGCGGCTCACGCCCGACGACCTGAACACCAGCCACACCCGTGGCACGTTGTGGCAGCAATACCAACGGCCTCAGTTAGAGGCCCTGCTGGCTCCCATCGGAGCAGCCTCGCCCTTGGAGCGGGCCTACTATCTGCGTATGCTTACCTTCGTGGAGACGGAGCACTTGATGGCCAAAGTGGGCAACCAGACAAAGGAGAACGCGGGCTTTGCCGACAAGTGGCACAGTTCGTTGGCCGACAAACGTCTGGCCGGCAACATCTACGACGGTCTGGAACTCGTTTCGCCCCAGCCGCCAACCCCCGACTCTCACCAGTCGACCGATACGGTAGTGCTGAACTTCAAGGAGCGTCCCGACCACGATATCTCCAACTTCAGGAAGGGCGATATCGTCATTCTCTATCCCTACGACCAAGATTCGGAACCTGACGCCCGACGCACGATGGTGTTCCGCGCCACGTTGACCGACATCACCACCACCACGCTCACCTTGCGGCTGCGTGCCACACAGGTTGACGCTTGCGTGTTCTGGCACGACGGAAAGCGGCTATGGGCCATCGAGCACGACTTTATGGAGGCCTCGTCGGCCTCGCTCTACAGGGGCGTGCACGCCTTCCTGTCGGCTCCCAAAGAGCGTCGCGACCTGCTGATGCTCCAACGACGGCCTGCCGTTGACAATACGCTCACACTTCGAGGCGACTATGGCTCTTTCAACGAACTGGCACTTCGGGCGAAGCAAGCCCGCGACCTGTTCATCATCATCGGCCCGCCTGGAACGGGCAAGACCTCTTACGGACTGATGAACACACTTCACGAGGAACTGCTTTCGTCAAACGACCCCGTCCTGCTGCTCTCCTACACCAATCGTGCCGTAGAAGAGATTTGCAGCAAACTGGTGGAGAGCGGACTCGACTTCCTGCGTATTGGCGGGCGCAATAGTGCCGATGAGACCTACCGCTCCTACTTGCTGGACGAGAGGGTGAAGAACTGCCACAATACTGGTGAACTACGACAACTCATTTCCGACACACGCATTTTTGTTGGCACAACCACGGCCCTCAACTCCAACATCCACCTCTTCCAACTGAAGCAGTTTGGCCTTGCCATTATCGACGAAGCCTCGCAGATATTAGAGCCTCATCTGCTTGGCCTGCTTAGTGCCACCAGTCCTGATGGTGCGTGTGCCATCCGCAAGATGATGCTTATTGGCGACCACAAGCAACTGCCTGCCGTCGTGCAACAAGGCGAGGAAGAGGCACTCGTAACCGATGAGGTGCTGAAGAACATCCATCTGACCAGTTGTCGCCAGTCGCTCTTCCAACGGCTGCTGACTCGCTATCGCGACGACCCATCCGTGGTCTATATGCTCACCCATCAGGGGCGTATGCATCACGACATCGCCCTCTTCCCCAGTCAAGCGTTCTACCAAGGACGACTGAAAGAAGTTCCCTTGCCCCACCAGTTGCGACCCCTCGACCTGACGACCAATGGCAGCAACGGCATAGAGCATGTGCTACGCAACGAGCGTATCGCCTTTATGGCTGTAGAACCGCAGGCGGACGGTACCTTGGTGTCGGACAAGGTGAATACCGCCGAGGCGAAGACCATTGCCGCAGCCGTAGAGACCATCTGCCGTTTGGCAGGCGAGACCTTCTCGGCCACACAGACGGTTGGCGTCATTGTGCCTTACCGCAACCAGATAGCCGAGGTGAGAAACTGCATCGCCCAGAGCGGAATAGACGGCCTGACCGACATTACCATCGATACCGTAGAGCGTTATCAGGGCAGCCAACGCGACTATATCGTCTACGGATTCACCATACAGAAACCCTACCAATTGGACTTTCTGGCCGACAACACTTTCGAGGAGGACGGCAGCACCATCGACCGCAAACTGAACGTGGCTATGACCCGCGCCCGCGAACATCTGTTGCTTGTGGGCAACCCGGTACTGCTGGCACGCAACGCCACCTTTGCCCGGCTGCTCAAATTCCTGAAAGACCGTCATGCCTATTACGAAACAAACCAAATAAACTATTAATCAAATAATTTTGCAACTATGAAGACAAAACAGAAACTCTTGGCTATGATGCTCATCATGGGCATTGCCACCTTTGCAGGATTGGTTTCCTGCTCCGACGACCCCGCCGAAACTCCTGCTCCACCTGTAACTCCTGAGGAGCAGAAAGACACCACCTCGACAAAACCGGACGAGCCGGCCCCAGTTGAGACTGTGGCTTCTGAAGGTTGGCCGGCCAACTATGGCGGCGTGATGCTGCAAGGCTTCTATTGGGACAGTTACGACGACACGCAATGGACCGTGTTGGAGCAGCAGACCGACCAGTTCAGCGGCACCTTCGACCTGGTGTGGCTGCCGCAGAGCGGCTATTGTGGCGGACAGTCGATGGGCTATGACGACCTCTACTGGTTCACCAACTACAACAGCTCGTTTGGCACCGAAGCGCAGTTGCGCTCGCTCATTAGCACCTTCAAGGCCAATGGCATCAAGACCATTGCCGACGTAGTCATAAACCACCGCAAGGAAATCTCCAACTGGGTGGAATTTCCTGCCGAGACCTATAAAGGCGTGACCTACCAGATGACCTACAACGACATCTGTGCCGACGACGAGGCTGCACGCAACGGCAAGAAGGTGGGCCCAAACAAAGACACGGGCGAAGGCTGGGACGGCATGCGCGACCTCGACCACAAGAGCAAGAACGTGCAGACCACCGTCAAGGCTTACCTTGACTTCCTGAAGAACGACCTGGGCTATGCCGGCTTCCGTTACGATATGGTGAAGGGCTACTCGGCCTCGTTCACCGGCCAGTACAATGCTTCGGCCAAGCCGGAGTTCTCCGTGGGAGAGTGCTGGGACGGCACCACGACCATCAAGAACTGGATTGAGGGCACCAGTATGAACGGTGTCATACAGAGCGCCGCCTTCGACTTCCAGTTCCGCTACACCGTGCGCAATGCCATGAACAATGGGGCGTACAACTGGCTGGGCCAGCGCAACGACAACAACTGGCCGCTCATCAGCCCCAACCAGGATGCAGGGAAGTACCGCCGCTACGCCGTGACTTTCGTAGAGAACCACGACACGGAGAAACGCTCTAATGCCGCCCAGGACCCGCTGCGCAAGGACACCCTTGCCGCCAACGCCTACATGCTGGCCATGCCCGGAACGCCCTGCGTGTTCCTGAAGCACTGGTTGGCCTATCCTTCGCAGATAAAGGCGATGGTGGCTGCCAGAAAGACGGCCGGCATCACCAACGAGAGCAGCTTCAGGAATATCCAGTCGAACAGCGGCAGCTATGTGAACATCGTGAACGCCGGCAACAAGGAAGCCCTGCTCGTAGCCATTGGCAAGCAGGAAGGCATTGACACCCAGAAGTGGGCAAAGGTGGTGGAAGGCTATCACTACGCTTACTATCTGCCCACATCGCTGGAGACGGCCTACATAGACCTGCCGTCGGGCACATACGAAGGGCAGCTGACGGCAACACTTAGTGCCGTGAGTAGCGCGCAGGGTGCACAGTTAGTCTACACCACCGATGGTACAACGCCGACGGCAAGCAGTCCAAGTGCGGCCAGCGGCTTCCTGTTGCCCATCGCCGTGGGTACTACCACGCTGAAGGCAGGTCTGCTCGTCGGAGGCAAGGTGAGTGGTATCGTCAGCCGCACATTCGTCGTCAAACCGAAGGAGAGCGATATGCCTGTTGAAGTGCCTGCGTTCTGTACCGTCGGCAAAGATGAGATTTGCGCCTTCTTTGAGGCACCCACAACCTGGACACAGAAGATCTACTGCTGGGCGTGGAGCAATACGCCTGCTGAAAATTTCACCTCTGCCAGCGGTACTTGGCCGGGCGTGGTCTGTCAGCAGTTGGGCCAGGCTGCCAACGGACGCAATGTGTGGAAATGGACGTGGGACGGCACTCGCCAGAACAAGACCTCGGTCAAGCAGCCTGCCATGATTATCTTCAGCAACAATGGCTCTCCGCAGACTGACGACCTTGTCTTCGAGAATGGCGGCTACTACACCAAGGACGGGCTTAAGGCCGTCGTCTCAAACCAATAACAAGACACAAGAACGTTTTTTTAGACATAATAACATAAGAACTTTCTTTTTGGAATATGCAACAAAAGATTATCATCCTCGACTTCGGGTCG
The DNA here is from genome assembly GCA_017960525.1 of Prevotella sp. Taxonomy (GTDB): domain Bacteria; phylum Bacteroidota; class Bacteroidia; order Bacteroidales; family Bacteroidaceae; genus Prevotella. Next base: position 21,515 of record JAGCZA010000042.1, on the reverse strand, counting down.
CAGACAACGCAGTTGATAGGGCGCCGCGTGCGTGAACTTGACACCTTCTGTGAGATTCTGCCTTACAACAAGTTCCCGAAGGACGACCCGGCAGTCATTGGCGTCATCCTGAGCGGCTCTCCCTTCTCCGTACACGACCCGGAGGCGTTCCGAGTAGACCTTTCCCAGTTCGTGGGTCGGGTGCCCGTGCTGGGCATCTGCTACGGCGCCCAGTTCATCAGCCAAACGTTGGGCGGACGGGTGGAGAAGGCCGACAGCCGCGAATATGGCCGCGCCAATCTGGAGACCGTCGATACCACAAACCCTTTGTTCAAAGGTTTTCAATGGCATTCCCAAGTGTGGATGAGCCACGGCGACACCATTACCGCCATTCCTGAAGGATTCAAGGTCATCGGCTCGACCAAGGATGTGGAAAATGCCGCATTTGCCAGTACCGTCCAGCCGGTATGGGCCGTTCAGTTCCATCCTGAAGTCTATCACACGTCACAAGGCAAGATGCTGCTGAAGAACTTTGTGGTCGACATTTGCGGCTCGCGTCAGGAGTGGAGTGCCGCCTCGTTTGTCGACACTACTGTTGCCGAACTGAAGGAGCAACTGGGCAACGACCGCGTCATCCTCGGCCTGAGTGGAGGTGTGGATTCGTCGGTTGCTGCCGTATTGCTCAACAAGGCCATTGGCCAACGCCTCACCTGCATCTTCGTGGACCACGGTATGTTGCGCAAGAACGAGTTCCGTCAGGTGATGGACGACTACAAAGTACTGGGCCTGAATGTCGTAGGTGTCGATGCCAGCGAAAAGTTCTTTGCCGACCTGGCCGGCGTTACTGACCCCGAGCAGAAGCGAAAGATTATCGGTCGCGATTTCGTGGAGGTGTTCAACGCCGAGGCTATGAAAATCAAGGATGCCAAATGGTTGGGCCAGGGCACCATCTACCCAGACCGCATAGAGAGCCTGAACATCACGGGCAAAGTCATCAAGAGCCATCACAACGTGGGCGGACTGCCCAAGAAGATGAACCTCCAACTTTGCGAACCCCTGAAGTGGCTGTTCAAGGACGAGGTGCGTCGCGTAGGCCGCCAGTTGGGAATGCCCGAACACCTCATTCTCCGCCATCCCTTCCCAGGCCCCGGCCTTGCCGTCCGCATTCTTGGCGACATCACACCTGAGAAGGTACGAATCCTGCAAGAGGCCGATGACATCTACATCCGCGGCCTGCGCGAGTATGTCGATGCCGATGGAGAGACACTATATAATAAGGTGTGGCAGGCGGGTGCCATCCTCTTGAGCACCGTCCGCTCCGTGGGCGTGATGGGCGACGAGCGCACCTACGAGCATCCCGTTGCCCTGCGTGCCGTCACCAGCACCGACGCCATGACTGCCGACTGGGCCCATCTGCCCTACGACTTCATGGCCCGTGTCTCCAACGAAATCATCAACAAGGTCCGTGGCGTCAACCGCGTCTGCTACGACATCTCCTCAAAGCCGCCCGCAACAATCGAGTGGGAATGACAATCCCTGCCCTTACACCAACGGATTCTCCCACATGGTGAGCAAATATTGGGTATATCAAATTGGACACCCCATTATCGAAATTACGGTAATTTGTTTCAGATGATTTCTATTAATCCGCTAAATTGTGCGCAGCCCCTCCCCTCCCTTGTAGGGGAGGGGTTGGGGGTGGGGTCAGTATCTTTCTCTGAAACAAGATAATAGAGACAGGATAATACAGACCCACCCCTGCCCCTCCTCTTGAAGGGAGGGGAGCGGCTGCGCGTAGTTTCTTCAATTTATAGAACACACCTTCAGTAATATAGCTTGCGGAAGTTGGGGAAGACTTACAAAACAGGGGCTGGAAATCCCCAAAATGCAAGAAAATTGCAGATTTGGTTGTCTGTTTCGTAAAAAAGCACTACCTTTGCGGCGTGAGACCGTATTTAGACGTACAGAACCTGACGAAATCGTTTGGCGCATTGTTGCTGTTCGAGGACATCAGTTTTTCCATTGCCGAAGGGCAGAAGGTGGGACTGATTGCCAAAAACGGCACGGGCAAGAGCACCCTGCTGTCGCTGCTGGCAGGCAAGGACGGCTACGACTCCGGGAGCATTATCTTCCGTCGCGACCTGAAGGTGGGCATGCTGGAGCAGTCGCCCCGTTTCGACCCGTCGGAGAGCGTGCTTGACGCTTGTTTCAACCACGAGAACGACCCGGAGAAAGTGCTGAAGGCCAAGCAGATACTCACCCGACTGAAGATTCGCGACCTCTCGCAGCCGATGGGGCAACTCTCTGGCGGACAGCAGAAGCGCGTGGCGCTGGCAAACGTGCTCATCACCGAACCCGACCTGCTCATCCTCGACGAGCCGACAAACCACCTCGACCTGGAGATGATTGAATGGTTGGAGGGATTCCTGAACCGAGGCAACAAAACGCTGCTAATGGTCACCCACGACCGATACTTCCTCGACCGCGTCTGCACAGTCATCCTGGAACTCGACGACCGCACCATCTACACCTATCGCGGCAACTACTCCTACTATCTGGAGAAACGGCAGGAGCGAATAGACAACCGACGTGCCGAGATTGCCCGCGCCAACAACCTCTACCGCACAGAGTTGGAATGGATGCGCCGTATGCCCCAGGCACGCGGCCACAAGGCAAAGAGCCGCGAGGATGCCTTCTACGAACTGGAACGCATAGCCAAAAGCCGCATAGAGGAAAGGGCCATCCGCCTGAAAGCCAGCAACATCTACATCGGCTCGAAAATCTTCGAGTGCCAGTATATATCGAAAGAGTTTGGAGTTGAGAGTTCAGACCCTCAACGCTCAACAATAATCCTGAAGGACTTCTACTACAACTTCTCACGCTTCGAGAAGATGGGCATCGTGGGCAACAACGGCACGGGCAAGACCACTTTCCTGAAAATGCTGCTGGGCGAACTGCAGCCCGACAGCGGGCGAATCGTCATCGGCGACACCGTGCGCTTCGGCTATTTCTCGCAAGAGGGACTGAAGTTCAGCGAGGGCCAGAAGGTCATCGACATAGTGCGTGACATTGCCGAATATGTCGACCTGGGCGGCGGGCGGCACCTCTCTGCCAGCCAGTTCCTGCAGCACTTCCTCTTCACGCCCGAACAGCAATACAACTACGTGGCAAACCTTTCCGGCGGCGAGCGGCGCAAACTCTACCTCTGCACCGTACTGATGCACCAGCCCAACTTCCTGGTGCTCGACGAGCCTACCAACGACCTCGACATCGTGACGCTGCAAATACTGGAGGAATATCTGCAAGACTTCCCAGGCTGCGTCATCGTTGTCAGCCACGACCGCTATTTCACCGACAAGGTGGTTGACCATCTGCTCGTGTTCAAAGGCGACGGCGTGGTGAAGGACTTCCCCGGAAACTACACGCAATACAGGGAATGGGAGAAGACCCTCCCGAGCAGCCCGGACACCCCTACCCCAGTCAGGACTTCTGCAAAAGCCGCTCCTGCGGAGAGAGTCCGCAAACTCACCTACAAGGAGAAACGGGAGTTTGAGCAACTGGAAAAAGACATTGCCGCTTTGGAAGCCGAGCAGAAGCAGATAGAGGAGGCACTTTGCGGAGGCACGACCTCGGTAGAGGAAATCACGGCATTGAGCAAGCGCCTGCCTGCGCTGAAAGACGAACTGGACGAGAAATCGCTACGATGGCTGGAACTGTCGGAGATTGAAGACTGAAGATTGAGATGATACAGCAATACCCATCAAGACTATTGGAGCAGGCAGTACAGGCTTTTGCACAACTGCCGGGCATAGGCCGCAAGACGGCCCTGCGGCTGGTGCTCCACCTGTTGCGCCAGGACAACGACTATGCAGACCGCTTCACAACCGCCATAGCCACCCTGAAACACGAGGTGAAGTTCTGCCAGAAATGCCACAACGTGAGCGACACCGACATCTGCCCCATCTGCGCCGACCCCCGACGAGACGGCTCAACGGTGTGTGTCGTAGAAAATATACAGGATGTGTTGGCCGTGGAAAACACCCAGCAGTTCACCGGCCTTTACCACGTGCTCGGAGGCCTCATATCGCCTATGGACGGCATCGGCCCCAGCGACCTGGAAATCAATTCGCTGGTGGAGCGCGTCAGCCAAGGCGGCGTCAACGAGGTCATTCTGGCACTTAGTCCAACGATGGAAGGCGACGCAACAAACTTCTTCATATTCAGGAAGTTGTCAAACCTTAACGTCAAGGTGAGCGTCATTGCCAGAGGCATTGCCGTAGGAGGGGAACTGGAATACACCGACGAGGTGACGCTGGCCCGCTCCATACTCAACCGCACCCCTTTTGAGGAAAAATAATCCCCTTCCCGCCATCGTAATGTAAAGAAATTTATCAGTAATTTCCTTCATCATTACCCCTCCTTTTAGAGCAAAATGTTGCACAAACAAATATTTTTGTGCAATTTCTGGGCACCCAAATATTGCACAAAACCATAAATATGTGCAGAAATTAACAAAAAGAAACAACAAATTAACTTCCTTAGCACGCAGAACGGCCCAAGCCCACGAAACAGACAGACCGCTGGGGCAGCCCCCGCACCACCCCACCCTCTCGAAACCCCAGTAAACAGGGACGTTTCCGATTTCTTTACAAGCCATCTTTCTCCAAATTTGGACGTAGCAAAACCATAGTTTGAAGGCACCTTTCTGGTAGTTTGCCCGTAGCAAACTACCAGTTAGATGCCTTCTAACTCCATTTACCCCATCTTCCCCCTCTACAATCCGCCTCCCCACCCCCTTGCCAAAATCCCGGTGTAGAGATCCCACGCACGAAGGGGTCATTGTAAAACAAAATACATCCCAGTAACAACTCCCCCCACCCAAACCTTCTTCAAAAATAATCTCCGAATCGCTTGGCGGTTCAGATTTTTTTTCGTATCTTTGCAGCCGACAAAGCCAGTCTTACGGGGGCGGGGAGTTTAATTTATTTATCTAATATGCAAATAAGCGCTATGAATCCTTCGCAAATGATGATTCTCGAATCATTTGCTGGAGCACAGGACGAACAGGAATTGAATGACCTGATGGATGTACTCCGCGATTTCTATGCCCAACGGCTTGAACGCGAGATGCAGCGTCTATGGGACAATGGAACCTTAGACGAAGATAAGTTGGAACATCTGCGTGGTGAGCATCTGAGAGTTCCGTGTCATTATCAGGCAAATTAGTATGCTAAGCATAGTGCTTGACACCAATAGTCTGTTACAAATTCTCGGAGCCAAAAGTAGGTATCATTTCCTCTTTGGCAAATTCTTGGCAAACGAATATACGTTGTGCGTATCAACTGAAATTCTCTTTGAATATGAAGAGATTCTTCGTATGAAAGCGTCTCCAGTTGCCGCAGAATTGTTTCTGAAAGTCATTGCGCGTTCCAGGAATGTCCTTCGCAAAGACCCATATTTCCACTTGAACTTGGTAACACAGGATGCTGATGACAACAAATTTGTTGATTGTGCTTTTGTCTGTCAAGCCGATTTAATTGTAACCGACGATGGGCATTTCCAGGATGTAATAGATTCCCCATTTCCGCAATTCCGTGTTATAGGCTTGGACGAGTTTGCGAATAGAATGAAATCTCTGCCTTAAACCTTTATTTAGCCCCTTTTTCGCATTTCTTCAAAAATAATCCCTGAATCCCTTGGCAGTTCAGAAAGGAACACCCATGGCTATAGTGAAATGGCACAGACAGGCATAGGAACTCTTTAATTATTATATTGACTCTGCCCCGCCACTCTGGAGGGAGGGGGATTTTTTTTCTCCTCACTTTTTTTGAATGATTTCAAAAAGTTTTCGTACCTTTGCAGGCCAGAAGAAATAATACTCCAGCCTTGCCCTATGGAAAAAGCATTTGAATCAGAGCCAACGTCAGGATTCATAAAACCCGCTGACATCGTAAACAGTAGGGAGTTTACGGAGTTTTCAAGTATTCCAAGCAGTAGAGTATTCCTGCTGACCCGTGCCAAACGGCAGGGACGGTGGTGGGTGCTCAAAGGGCTGAAGGAGGAGTATCGGGATGACAGCGTCTATCGCACTCTCCTACAAAAGGAATATGAGATAATCAGCCAGTTGCAGCATCCGATGGTGGTGTCGGCCTTCTCCCTGGAGGAGGTGGAGGGCTACGGACTATGCATCGTGATGGAGTGGATAGACGGCGTGACGCTGAAAGAATGGCTGGCGCAGGGTGGGCACACAAGAAAGGAACGGCGGCATGTCGCCAACATGCTCATGGAGGCACTGGGCTACGTGCATAGCCGGCAGACGCAGCACCGCGACCTGAAGCCCTCGAACATCATGCTCACCCACAACGGGCAGCACCTGAAACTCATTGACTTCGGACTCTCCGACACCGACAGCCACGCCATTCTGAAAGCCCCGGCGGGCACCGAGGGCTATATGGCTCCCGAAGGCCCTTCCGACATCTATTCCCTTGGCTGCATCCTCCGTGAACTGCGCACGGGGTGGTCATCGCGCATGGTCATCCGCAAGTGCTGTGCACCTCTTGATCGCCGTTACACCAGCGTGGCAACCGTCCAAAAGGACTTGCACCGCTGCTGGCAGTGGACCCCATGGATAGTTCTCATTGTTAGCCTGTTAGTGTTGTCAGCAGCTATCTATCTCCCACCACTCATCTCCCGCCTTATTGCTCAAGGGGATTTGCCGCTCGGCAAGAAGGGTGACGCTTCGCTTGTCGAAGAATCCCCACACCCCGAAGAAATCATCAACTTTGCTGACAAACATGTAAAGGACATTTGTGTGGCTCATTGGGATACGAATGGCGATGGCGAGCTGAGCATGGGTGAGGCAGCCGCTGTGAGAAACATTAGCGATGCGTTCGTGGAAACCAGTATTACGTCGTTTGATGAATTCCGCTTCTTCGGCAGAGTGATATTATTGCCAGAATGGACATCCTTCTGTGGGTGCATGGCCCTCAACTCCATTGTCATTCCTGCTAACTTGGCAAGCATTAGCGGGCTTTCTTTCGCCAACTGTTCCAGTTTGAAACATATTTGCGTGGACCCAGCTAACACGGTGTATGATTCGCGCTCAGACTGCAACGCCATCATCGAGACCGCCACCAACAAGCTCGTAGTAGGCTGCAAAACCTCAAATATCCCTGACGGCATCACAGCCATTGGCAATAGTGCTTTTTGGGGAAGATGGGACATGCAGGAGATGACTCTTCCCGAAACAATCACGACAATAGAAAAAGATGCTTTTTCTTGTTGTACCAGTTTGAAGGCCATCACCTTGCCGGCATCGGTAAGTGAAATTGGCGATAGGGCATTTATCAGGTGCGATGCCTTGACCAGCGTCCGTTGCCACATGGAAACACCTCCTGCCATCAGTAAAGAAGTATTCACCAACAGTGCTTATGCGACGCTCTATGTCCCGAAAGGTTGCAAGGCGGCCTACGAGGCTGCTGACTACTGGAAGGATTTCGGGGTAATCAAGGAGTTTTAATCACATACCGTGACAAACACGCCGTCGCACTGCCCTGCCACGTATGTCATGGCAGGTTGTCCAAGATGCACGACATCATCCATATAGAGCGGCTCGTGCTGAATCATCAGGTGGCAGCGGAACGTGTCGCCCACACACAGTTTTGTGTTCTCGGCCTCCACAATTTCAAAACGGCTGTCCCCCAAGTGCCTCACCACGATTCTGCGGTCTGGCCGCCAGGTGATGACAAGCCGCTGGCCGCGCCTCATCCCCTCCGTCGTGATGCTCGACTCAGTGAGAATACCGCTCTGCACCTCGTCCAATCCGTCTGCCCGTGCACAGAAATCCTCATAGTCCTGGAAACCCGTCAGCCGTGCCAGCACATCGAGCGTATGCCGCCGCGTCTGCACCTCCTCATGGGGCAGATAGCCCCACAGCCGTTTCAGCGTCGTTGGCGACAGCCGCTCGCGTGTATGCGACGATAACAGCTCGCTCAGCTCCTCGAAGTCGCGGGCCTCCTTCAGCTGCCGCCCCATCATCCGCTCCACCTCCTGTTTCAACAGTTCCTGTTTCTTCTGGCCATCAAGCATAACCGATAACGTTTATTATTACCCTTTCCATTTCTATTTGGAATTTTCTGCAAAATTACAACAAATTCCGAATACGTGCAAGTTTCCATTCGGAATTATCTGCCAAATCGCAATAATTGGCGCGAAAGCGGCGCAAGATACAAACTTTTTTCCACTTACGCTGAAAAGGACAGAAAAGGACTTGCGGGAAAGGTCTTTTTGCACTATATTTGCCGCCAAAATGAAAAAAACGGCTCACAATGTTGCATCTTTCAACTAAAATGCTTATCTTTGCCCCGTCATTCCGCAAGGAGTGGCGACATCGAGGAGAGCTATTAGGCTTTGACCCGTCTGAGAACCTGGAAAATTCGAAGTATAAGGGTGAGAAGTTTGATTGGTGCTTCTCCTGTAGTAGCATATATACCACTCGCTCCGCTATGGAGCCAGTTCCCATATATCCCTACAGGTGTGAGCCGATTTCCATTCTTACTTATACGGGTATTCCAGGACCTTCAGACTAAGGATGTCGAGAAGGCTCACACTCGTTGTGCTTAAGAACTAACGTATTATTATTAACTTTTTAAAACACTAAGATTATGAAAAAAGCAAGATTATTTATGATGCTGGCATTGGCATTGCCGATGGTGGCATGGGGACAGACAAGAACAGAATTATGTAATTATGAAGGTGGGAGCAAGTTTGTTCTGATGAATGGAGAAAAAGATTTGCCATATGCTGATGCTCAAGGAAAAAGCTGGTATGAAGTAGATTATGATGATTCTGGATGGACAACAACTGCTAATATGGTATATGAACAGGTAACTCCTGAATCTTGGCTTTGTGAAAGAATTAGTTTCAATCTGGCAGAAGTGAAGGATGATGTGTTCTATTATTATAATAAAGGAAACTTTATGTATCAAAAAATATGGATAAATGGGGTCTATATTGGTGAGGTTCGCACTCATGAGGCTGATCTTGTTCCCATTCCTAAATCTGTTTTAAAAACTGGTGAAAATATACTAGCAAAGATTGGAATGTATGGCTACGAGGAGATATCTTTTTCCATATTCTATGACAACATTCATTATGAAAGAAACGGCCAGATTTTCGAAGATTTTGAAGTCACAGATGCTACTGATATAACACAACTTTCAAACGCCGTTTATATGGATGCTATTGAATCTTATACAGAAAAAGTTATCGAGGTGCAAATTAAGTTGAAAAATGTCAATACGATAGCAAACTATCAATTCAATTTAATCCTGCCATTTGGCGTTAGGCTTTTAGAAGAACCAACTTTGGTAAATAACCGCCATGATGAGCATAGCCTATCACATGATGGAAACCTAAACTTTGATAGAAATATTTGCTTTTCTGTTTTTGATTTAACTGGTGGCGAACTATCGGATAATGATGGGGCTGTCATTAACTTAAAATTATATATTTCCCCATATAGAGATGCTGGAACATTCCCAATCAAGTTTACAAATGCGGTCTTTGTCACGCCTGAAGGCACACGTATAGGTGTGCCGCCAGTGTACGTACCCATTACTGTTAATGAAACAGAAAAGGGCGATGCAAACAACAATCAACAGATAACAATTGCCGATGTGGTGACAATCGTAAACCATATTGTTGGCGCAACAAACGATTCTTTCTCCTCAAAAGGGGCAGACTTAAACAATGATGGAATGATAGACATTTCTGATGCCCAGATTGCGCTCAACAAAGTGTTGGGGCGCACCTTCACTTCACGTCAGGTGTCCTTAGATGCTCTTGATCCTCAATAATCACAACGAATAAACATAGAACGTATGAAAAGAATATTTATTATGGTAATTGGGTTGCTGTGTTTTTCAGTTACGGTAGATGCACAGAACACTCTTACGGTTGCCGATACAAACATTCCACAGGGCGGACAGGGGGAAATGACTGTTTCTTTCCAGTTTGCCAATGAGAACGAGATTACGGCCTACCAATTTTACTTGGCTTTGCCAGAAGGAATCTCGCTGGTACCAAACGGTTCGAGGTTTGCTTATGAAAAGGGCGATGGTTACACCGATGCGCACTCGGTCAGTATCAATTACGTTACTGAGCAAAAGGTGTATCGTGTGGCCTGTGTCGCCATATCTGGTTCTCCAACGTTTACAGCCACATCAGGCACGTTGTTGAAACTACCAATACAGGCTGATGAGTCTCTCGTGAGAGGCACGAGCCTGAACGCAAGCCTGAGCAACGTATTCCTGAGCACTGTTGGGGGAAGCGATGTTCCTGTAGCCGATGTGTCCTTCCGCATCGTCATTGGCGAGGCATCGGACATTCGCACTGAGCTTTTCGAGACTTCAACCACAGCCCCCGAAGCAGCAAGCAATGTGAATGTTCGCGTCTATCGCACCATCAATGCTGGTGTGTGGAGCACTATCTGCCTGCCCTTCGCTATGACGGAGGCACAGGTGAAGGCTGCTTTCGGCGACGATGTGCTATTGGGAGACTTTACAGGTTGTACTCCTGATGGTGATAATATTGCTGTAAACTTTACGTCTGCTACTGCTATCCAGAAGAACCATCCCTATGTAATTAAAGTAAGCGCTGATGTAACTGAGTTTACCGTTGATGGGGTTGACATAGATCCACAAGAGGCTGTCGTAGAATATAAAGTTGGACGACACTATGACAGTTTCATCGGTAATTACGTAAGTGGCACAACGATTCCTGATTATGGTATGTTCCTCTATAATGACTATTTTTACTTCTCAACAGGAAAAACCGAGATAAAGGCATTCCGGGCATATTTTGATTTTGATGCGGCTGGAGCAGAATATGGTAATTCTAATGGGTCGCGCATGGTTTTTGCTTTCGACGAGTCGACAGGCATCTCGGATGCGAAGTTGAATCAGGAGAATGAGGACATCTATAGCCTGAATGGCCAGCGTGTGGAAATGCCTGCAAAGGGCATCTATGTAAAGAGCGGTAAAAAAGTAATCATAAAATAAGGAAGAACTATGAAGAAGCAAGCTTACCAAGCCCCTGCCATAAAAACGATGGAGCTAAGTCCAATAACGATGTTAACAGACAGCGACTATGTGCACAGCACCATGGGCGGCAACAAAGTGGGTCGTGGTTACGGTGGTGTGGATGAGGATGGTTATTTTGATCCTGATTAACATCAAATGCACCCTAAGAGAAGCCCGCCACATCTGCGAAAGAGGTGTGGCGGGCTTTTTGAGTCAACGAGGGATGGGGCACTAATTAGGAATTATTCTCCATAATTAGTGCCAATTTTGTATGATTTCAAGATTGTATGGGGGATAATCACAAGAAAATGAAATAAAGTTCACAAATTGATGAAGTTTTTATTAGAAAAAATGGAGAGTATATGAGCAGCAAGGAATGTCTTAGCATGTTTTCACGGAATTTGTTCTGAGATGTTGACACATCGCAGTTGATGATGAACACTCATTCCTCATACATCATTCAACGCGTCTTGGAATATGGGCAAATGAATGACTGGAGGCTCATCAACCGCTACTACGGGCTCGACAAGATTGTGGAATAAAGTGTACCAGACCGTCTAAGTAGACGTTTCGTCATAATATGTATATCATTGACGGAAATGACGTTTTGTAACGAAACGGTGGGCTTTTGGTGCAAAGTGATAACGAAATGGCGGGTTTCCGCCATTTGTGCTTTACAAAAAGAAAGTAAATGGTTGTTTTAACAGGCAAAGTGGGAAGGGTTTGGTGGGTATTCTGTCAAATTGTTGTAATTTTGCAGGCGTAAATCAATAGATTAGATGTTATGAAGGTAAAAAGACGTTGGAAGATCCTGATGGCGGCGATGACACTGATAGCCGTCGCAGGTGTGTTCGTGGGCGAGCCTACGTTTGAGTGTGACTGGTCGGTGGTTTCGGCAGCCGATGTGGCTTGGCTCATCACGGCCACGATTTTTGTGCTGATGATGACGCCCGGCCTGTCGTTCTTCTATGGCGGCATGGTGGGGGCGAAGAATGTCATCTCTACCATGCTCCAGTCGTTCATTGCCATGGGACTGATTTCGGTGCTGTGGGTGGTCGTCGGCTTCTCGCTGTGCTTCGGCGATGACATTGGCGGTGTGATTGGCAATCCGCTGACATTCCTGATGTTCCAGAACGTAGGTGCCGAAGTGTACACCACGCCAGCAGGCAACGTGCTGGGCGGAGCAACGATTCCACTGGCGTTGTTTGCCCTGTTCCAGATGAAGTTCGCCATCATCACGCCCTCGCTCATCACGGGGTCGTTTGCCGAGCGGGTGCGCTTCTCGGCCTATCTGTTCTTCATGATGTTCTTCTTTTTCGTCATCTACTGCCCGCTGGCACACATGACGTGGCATCCCGAAGGACTGTTTATGCAGTGGGGCGTCATCGACTTTGCCGGCGGCATCGTCGTTCATGCCTCGTCAGGCATTGCCGCCCTCGCCGGAGCCATCTACCTTGGGCGCCGCAGCACGGAGAAGAGCGAACCGGCCAACATCCCGTTTGTATTGCTGGGTGCTGCATTGCTCTGGTTAGGCTGGTTCGGTTTCAACGCCGGCTCGTCGCTGCATGCCGACGGTCAGGCCGTCAAGGCGTTTCTGAACACCAACACCGCCTCGGCCACGGCCATGATGACGTGGATATTCTTCGACTGTCTGCGCGGCCGCAAACCGTCGGCCATGGGTGCCGCCGTGGGTTGCGTGGTCGGCCTGGTGGCCATCACACCGTCGGCAGGCTATGTCACCGTGGGCCAGAGCATCTTCATCGCCTTCGTCATCACCCTCATCTGCAACGTGGCCGTCTATTGGCGCTCCCACTCGCAGATTGACGATGCCCTCGACGTTTTCCCCACCCACGGCACGGGCGGCATCTTCGGCACCGTGCTCACGGGCATCTTCATCCAGGAGGGACTCATTGCCGGCACGTGGGAGGGCTTTGTCATTTTCCTCTACCATCTGCTGGCCATCGTCATTGTCTTTGTCTATACTTTCGCCATGAGCTGGCTGGGCTACAAACTCATCGACTGTCTCATCCCCATGCGCGTCTCGACCTACAGCGAGAAGGTGGGCCTCGACTTCTCTCAGCACGACGAGCACTACGGCCTGGCCCAAATCGGTCACAAATGACGAAAGTGTGTTCTCTCGCTCTGACAATAACAGATGGAGTGAAGATGATTAAATAATCAATAAGATTTAAAATAATCCGAGTACCATTGGTGGTATTCGGATTTTTTTGTTACCTTTGCACACGAAATTCTCATATATGGCATGAAAGAGACGAGAAATATCCTGGCCGCGTTGTTTGCGCTGATATGCGCCATTGCGCTGGCCCTGTATATAGGCGGGGAGTTTATGGACATGGACATCGCCGTACTTTCTGACGTTGATGACGGGACACGGTTCGTACTCCAAACGGTGGCGATACTGCTGTCGCTGGCCGTCGTGCCGCTGTCGCTGAAGTTGTTCAGTATACAGAAGGTGAGGGACGACCTGCTGGAGCGCAAAGCAGCGGCACTAAAAAAATGGGGCACGCTGAGGCTGCTTATGCTTGGGACGGTGCTTGTGGGCAACACATTATTATATTATTTGCTTGCCTACGAACCAGCCTTCGGCTATCTGGCCATTATCACGGCGCTCGCGCTGCCTTTCGTCATGCCTACCATGCGACGCTGCCTCGCTGAAACATCCCAAGAACCTGCCGATAATGAATAAACTTACAGTCGTCATCATCAGTTACCGCGTGCCCCAATATCTGGAGCAGTGCATCGTCAGCGTCAGGCGTGCAACGGAGGGCATCGACAGCGAGATTATTGTTGTTGACAACCACTCTGACGACGGTACTGTGGAGTATCTGAAGGAACGTTTCGGGAAAAGCATCACGCTCATTGAGAGCAACCACAACCTGGGGTTCTCGAAAGCCAATAATATTGCCATACGCCAGTCGACGAGCGAATACGTGCTGCTGCTCAACCCGGACACCTTCGTGGCCGAGGACAGCATCAAGACCGTGCTCCAGTTTATGGACGAGCACCCGAATGTGGGTGGCGCAGGCGTGATGATGCACAACGCCAACGGAACCGCCGCCCGCGAATCGAGGCGCGGCATCCCCACCCCATACGTGTCGCTGCTGAAGATGCTGGGCAACTCCTCGCGCTACTACCTGAGTCATCTGCCCTGGGACGAACCTGGACGCATCGACGTGATGAGCGGAGCCTTCTGCCTGTTGCGCCGTGAAGCACTTGCCCGCGTAGGATTGCTTGACGAGGAGTTCTTCATGTACGGAGAAGACATCGACCTGAGTTACCGCATCCTGAAGGGGGGCTACGAGAACTGGTATGTGCCTGCCCACATTGTCCACTACAAGGGGGAGTCCACACAGAAAAGTTCGTTCCGCTACGTCCACGTCTTCTATCAGGCCATGCTCATCTTCTTCCGCAAGCACTACGGCCACCTCTCGCTGCTCGTCACCCTGCCCATCAAGGTGGCCATCTACGGAAGGGCCTTCATTGCGCTCCTGCAAATGCAGTACAGGCGGCTGCGCAACTCCCTGGGACTCATCGACCCACAGGCTGAAGATTTTGAATATGTCTTTGTGGGCAGCCAGCAGATGCTGGACGAGTGCCAAAAACTGGCCCGCCAGAAGGGGCTGATGGCCACCTTCCTGCACAAGGGCGACGAACTGCCCGCTGGCAGAGAGGGGCAATGCATCGTCTACGACACCGACGCCTTCACCTACGGGCAAATCATCGATATGGCCGCCCGCGACGGAAAGTCGGAGACTGGCACCTACAATTGCTCAACGAAAACACTTATCACCTCACGCGAAGTCATCAGATGAAAGAACTGCCACACATCACCCTCAGGGCCATTGAGCCTGAAGACCTCGACCTGCTCTACCACATAGAGAACGACAGGCAACTATGGGACGTCGGGGCCACCAGCGTGCCTTATTCGCGCTACGCCCTCCACGACTATGTGGCCAACGCCTCTGCCGACATCTATGCCGACAAGCAGGTGCGCCTCATCATTGAAGACGAAGCGCACAAGGTGGTGGGGCTGGCCGACCTGACCGACTTCGACCCCAAGCACCTGCGGGCAGAGGTGGGCATCGTCATCGTGAAAAATGAACGGGGGCGGCATCTGGCAAAGAGCACCCTCGAAGCCCTCCACGAATACGCTCTGCGCACGTTGCATCTGCATCAAATCTATGCTATCATCAGCACGGCCAACAAAACGGCTGTGACGCTCTTCCGAGACTTGGGCTACGCCGACGACGCCCTGCTCAAAGACTGGATATACGACGGGCAGACCTACCACGATGCCCGATTGTTTCAGAAAATCCTCGTATAATCATTTTATTTATCATATCTAAATCAAACAGAGAATGGCTGGATATTTAGTCAGCGACGAAAGAAAAGTCACAACACGCCGCTTTATAGAAATGAAAGAGAAGGGTGAGAAAATCTCAATGCTCACCTCGTACGACTACACCACAGCAGGCATCGTCGACCGCGCCGGCATCGACGGCGTACTCATCGGCGACTCTGCCTCAAACGTGATGGCGGGCAACGGCACAACCCTGCCCATCACCGTAGACCAGATGATTTACCACGCCCGCTCGGTGGTCAAAGCCGTCAAGCGCGCCCTCGTAGTGTGCGATATGCCCTTCGGCTCCTATCAGACTGGCCGTCACGACGGTGTGGCCAACGCTATCCGCATTATGAAGGAGAGCGGCTGCGACGCCCTGAAGATGGAAGGCGGTGTGGAAATACTCGACACCATAAAAGCAATCCTCGACGCCGGTATTCCCGTGATGGGCCACCTGGGCCTCACGCCTCAGTCCATCAACAAGTTCGGCACCTACGCCGTCCGTGCCAAGGAGGAGCAGGAGGCCGCCAAACTGCTCTCCGACGCCAAGGCGCTGGCAGAGGCCGGCTGCTTCGCTATCACACTGGAGAAAGTGCCTGCACAACTGGCCGAGCAGGTGACAAACGAAATCCCCGTTCCAACCATCGGCATCGGTGCTGGAAACCACTGCGACGGACAGATTCTCGTCATAGCCGACATGCTGGGAATGACGCAAGGCTTCTCGCCCCGCTTCTTGCGCCGCTACGCCGACCTGAACGCCGTAATGACCGACGCCATCGGCAACTATGTCTCCGACGTGAAGAGCGGCGACTTCCCCAACGAGCAAGAATCATACTAATTCATATATCATATAATCATCTGTAAAAATGGGACTTATAGATAAACTATTCAAGAAAAACGAAGAGGAAAAGAAAGTGGGAGGAATGGAAGATTTCATGACCCTCATACGTGTGTATTTCCAGGCCATTATGGCTTCGGAACTGAACATCACCAACCTGAACGTACTGCCCGACCTCCGCATCTTCAAGACCACCCTCCGCGTACCCACACAAGGCGGCAAACTGGGCATTGGCGAAAAGGCACGCTGCAAGAAAATGCTCAAAGAACTCTACGAGATGGACGACCAGTTCTTCAAGGAAATCGACCAGAGCATACACCGCCGCTGCCGGAAGATTCAGGACGTGCAGACATACATGCTGCAATTCCAGAACTTCGTGCAGGACGTGATGATGCTTGTCACTAATTTGATGAAATACAAACTGCGCCTGCCCTCCATCTTCAAGAAGACCATCCGCTCGATGGTGGCTACCACCGTCAACGACATCTTCACCAAGAACGACTTCAAGGATGCCAGCGTCATCAAGACTGTCATCGACGTGAGAGAATACAACAAGAAACTTGGATTCACAGAGAAGTGGGTGACCGACTTCACGTACCGTGTGGTGATGCTCGCCAAGAAAGAGAAGCAGCCGACAGATGACAAGCAAGAGGCAAAGAAATAGTTAAGGATTCAAAAAAAGGAGAGAAAAATGATTAAAACGTGTTAAGTCGGGCAAACTCTCCTTTTTTTATTTCCGATTTCTAATTTTTAATGCCTAACTTTGTAGGTCAAAAGGTATAGACATGACCCAGAATGAGCAAGTTATAGCCACTTTCCAAACCCGTGTAAGGCAGATGATTCTCCAATTCAAAGAAGTGAAGAAGGAGAATAGTGACCTTTATGCAATGGTCGAGGAACAGGATCAGCAGATCAAGCAGTTGAAGGCCCAACTGGCTCAGAAGGAGAATGAATACAAGTCGCTGCAGATGGCAAGCATGATGAAGATTACCGACGGAGACCTGCAGAGTGCCAAAGACCATGTGGCAAAACTGATTCGCGACATCAACAAATGCATCACCGTGCTTAGCGACGAGAAGTAAGAAGAAGCAATGGCGGAAGAAAGTAAGGAGAAACTCAATATAAGGCTGCATGTCTACGACGAGGACATTGCGATGGTGCTTCACAACCGGGAGGATGAGGAGTACTATCGGGCTGCAGCCAAACTGATTTCTGAGCGTTACGGTGCCTACAACCAAGTGTACAAAGGCAGAAAGAGCGACCATATCATAGCACTAATGACTCTCATAGAGATAGCATTACGTTATGAAAAGGAAATGGCAAAGAACGACACCGTGCCTTACGATAATATTCTCTCGCAATTGACTTCTGAAATAGAGGATGCCCTGAAATAGTGGGCAGACACGACAGAAAGGGAGAATATTAACAAATAAATATATTGATAACTTTATTTTTATGGACATTATTTTTGTTATTTTGATTGCCGTAGCCGCACTGGCATTAGGTGTGGTGTGCGGATATTTCCTGTTCTCGAGAGTCATCAAGGGAAAGTACAACGAAATGGTGGCTGCCGCCGACAAAGAGGCTGAAGTCATCAAAGAGAAGAAACTGCTTGAGGTAAAGGAAAAGTTCCTCAACAAGAAAAGCGAACTGGAGAAGGAAGTGCAGCAGCGCAACCAGCACATCCAGCAGAGTGAGAACCGCCTGAAGCAGCGTGAGATTTCGCTCAACCAGCGACAGGACGAACTGGGACGCCGCAAGAACGAACTCGACGGACAGCAGCAGCGCATCGACAATGAGAAAAAAGCCCTCGCCCTCAAACAGGAAGAACTGGGCAAGATGCAGCAGAAAGAGCGTGAGAAACTGGAAGAACTTTCTGGCCTTTCGGCTGAAGAGGCACGCAACCGCCTGGTGGAGAGCCTCAAGGACGAGGCCAAGACCCAGGCTGCCAGTTACATCAACGAGATTATGGACGAGGCCAAACTCAACGCCAACGCCCAGGCCAAGAAGATTGTCATCCAGACCATTCAGCGCGTGGCCACTGAGACGGCTGTGGAGAACTCGGTATCGGTGTTCCACATTGAGAACGACGATGTGAAGGGCCGCGTCATCGGACGTGAGGGCCGCAACATTCGCGCCCTGGAGGCTGCTTGCGGCGTTGAGATAGTGGTCGACGACACCCCAGAGGCCATTGTTATCAGCGGTTTCGACCCCGTCAGACGTGAAACTTGCCGCCTGGCCCTGCACCAACTTGTGGCCGACGGACGCATCCACCCGGCACGCATCGAGGAAGTGGTGGCCAAGGTGAAGAAGCAACTGGAGAACGAAATCATCGAGACCGGCAAGCGTACCGCCATCGACTTGGGCATCCACGGCCTGCATCCCGAACTCATCCGCATCATTGGTAAGATGAAATACCGTTCCAGTTACGGCCAGAATCTGCTGATGCACGCTCGTGAGACCGCCAACCTCTGCGGCATTATGGCCGCCGAACTGGGTCTCAATCCCAAGAAGGCCAAGCGTGCCGGACTGTTGCACGACATAGGCAAAGTGCCTGATGAGGACACCGAAACGCCACACGCCCTCTACGGTGCCAAGATTGCCGAGATGTACAAGGAGAAGCCCGATATTTGCAACGCCATCGGCGCCCACCACGACGAGATGGAGATGCAGACGCTGCTCGCCCCCATCGTGCAGGTGTGTGACGCCATCAGCGGTGCACGCCCAGGTGCACGCCGCGAGATAGTCGAGGCATACATCAAGCGCCTCAACGACTTGGAAGCCATTGCCATGAGTTATCCCGGTGTGAACAAGACCTACGCCATCCAGGCTGGACGTGAGTTGCGCGTCATCGTGGGAGCCGACAAGATGGACGATGCCGAGACCGAGGCACTCAGCGGACAGATTGCATCGAAGATCCAGACCGAGATGACCTATCCCGGACAGGTGAAAATCACCGTCATACGCGAAACACGAAGCGTGGCATACGCCAAGTAAGTGAAGAGTGAACAGTTAAGTGATAAGTGAAAGTTCCGCATGAAAGACCTAAAACTGAAAATCCAGATTAAGGCGTGCCAGATGGAAGATCTGACAACAGAAGACCACGACATAGTGGAAAAGGCCATCGAGGCCACAGAGCTTTCCTATGCACCTTACTCACAGTTCCATGTGGGAGCCTGTTTGAAGCTCGACAACGGCATCATCATCAAAGGCTGCAACCAGGAAAACGCCGCCTTCCCCGCAGGCATCTGTGCCGAGCGGACAGCCATCTTCGCGGCTGGGGCCGACTACCCGGACCAGCCAATAAAGACGCTGGCCATAGCCGCACGCGACAAGGACGGCAATCTGACCGACGACCCCGTGTCGCCCTGCGGCACCTGCCGGCAGGTGATGATAGAGACCGAAAAACGATTCGGCCACCCCATCCACATCTTGCTCTATGGCAAACGGTGTGTCTATATTGTCGACGGTATCCGCAACCTTATGCCACTCTCTTTCACAGAATTCTAACAAGATGAGAAAACTATTGCCCATTATTATTGGTGCATTGCTGCTTTCCGCCTGCCACGACAAGAAGGATGACGGAATAATCAAGCGCACCGTGCTGGTCTATATGGCAGCTGACAATAACCTGACGCAAAACTCTTCTAGGATTGACTTTGCCCAAGAAGACATTGTCCAGATGATGGAAGGCAGCAAACAGCTGGCTGACAATTGTAAATTGCTGCTCTTTGTAGACAAGCGCAACAACACTACGTCCAAGCAGAAACCATACTTCATGCTCGTGGAGAATGGCGACACCATCAGACTGGAGACCTTCGACAGCGAAATCAACTCTGGCGACCCTGCCACATTAAGGATGGCCATACAATGGGCCATTGACAACTACAAGGCTGAAAGCTACGGACTGGTGCTTTGGGGGCACGCCGACGGCTGGATTATTCGCAACCAAGCCCCGGCCTTCAGCCGTTCCACCAGGGCATACGGAGCGGACAACACCGTTGGCACTAAGTGGATGGATATTCCTGAAATGGCTCAGACACTGGGTACATTCCCCAAGTTCAGTTTCGTCTTTGCCGACTGTTGTGCCTTCCAATGTGTGGAGTCGGCCTACGAATTGCGCGAGTGCACCGACTACATCATCGCTTCGGCAGCAGAAATCCCTGGCGAGGGAGCCCCTTACCAAACAATCGTTCCTGCCCTCTTCAGCCAAAGCCCAACCTTCTATAAGACAGTAGCCGACGCATACTTTGCCCAGAACTCCTATGGTTACATAGAGCCCATAGCCGTAGTGAAAACCAGCGAGCTGGAGAATCTGGCGCAGGCAACGCATGCCGTCTTAGGTACATTCCTGCCACAGATGGAAGACGGGGGACGCAGGCCAAACGTAGACGGACTGATTTACTATTTCGACCATACCCAGTTCGACATGAACGACTTCATCCTGCGCTACGCCAGCGAAAACGAGTATGCACAATGGAAGCGCGTGTTCGACCGTGCCGTTGTCTACAGCAAGATGGCTCCCGTATGGATGTCCAACAAACACGTTTACTACAAGTCGCCAAACAACGAGCAAGAATTCCGCGACTTTACTGTTACCGAAGACCGCTATGGCGGACTGGGTATGTATGTGCCACAGGACAAAGCCAACATATCAGGCTACACCAACATTACCTTCAGCATCAACAAACTCAATGACAACATACGACTGATGCAATGGTACCAGGCCGCTGGTCTCGCCGAGTTTGGCTGGTAATAGTTTAACCTTAAATAATTATAAAAAAACAGCGGTTCTGCAAATATGAGCAGGAAAATTAATACCTTTGCACCCGCTTAACCGCAAGGAGAGATGCTCGAGTGGCTGAAGAGGCACGCCTGGAAAGCGTGTGACCGGCAAAACTGGTTCGCGAGTTCGAATCTCGCTCTCTCCGCTCACAAGTTATTGTAAATCAGTAACGTACAATGGAAAAGCCGCGCGCGTTTGCCCCCTGAGGGCAAAGCGACGTTGACCCCCAAAAACCTTTTGTTTTTGCCCCCTTTAAAGTTCTGATCGACGGGGTAATTTTTATTTTGCCCTATTATTTTTTATTACTGTCCGCTAAACTTTGTTCATTGAGATTAAATTAGGGCTGATACCAGTATTAGGTGTCAGCCCTTTTGGTTACCTTTGCTGTCACCAAACAAGATCAAACGTAACCATGGGCAAAAGTACACATTTTTTCGGACAGCCGGTGTATGGTCAGCTGATAAAATC
>JAGCZA010000041.1 GCA_017960525.1 Prevotella sp. | reverse complement strand
CGGAGAAAGGAAGCGGGGCTTTGGCTGCAATTACAGCACTGGAAGTAAATCGCAAACTTGACTATTGGCTTAGGGGAGGAAAAAGGCTTATGACATACCCAAATGCGGCATAGAACGTACTTTTCAACCTTACAGGTCGAAAAGTTTTGGCGCAGTGGGGATTTTCCGTGGACTATCCACGGAAAATCCCCACTGCGCCCAAAAATCTCTCAAAACCCTAATAAAAAATTATGGTTAAATCGCGTGGCGAATGTGACAAAATTGGAACTGAAAGTGACAAGATATTTTGGTTAGGGATGGGGGTATGCGGGCGAACAAACCAAAAGAAAAGGGGACCCCATTACTGGGATTCCCCGGTGTCCTGTCGCCAGGCATATATAGATTAAATGGAATTACCTGCGACTTCCGAAGTGACCAGAACTGCTGTTGCGGTTAGTATGAGTGTTCTGTGCAATCTGGCGGTTTGAAGCATTATTGCCGTGGCCACTTGTGTTACGCCAAGTCTTATTGTCATTATGATCAGCGGGATTGTCGTTGTGAGCCGTTGTGTTGCCGTGATGTACGGAAGGCTTGTTCAGACCACGATCAGCATAGTGGGTTGCGGGCTTGTGATTGTTACCGCCCTTGTAGCTCACATAAACCGTCGGACGGGCCTTGTAGAATTTGTTGCGGTTGGTGTAATGGGTGTAGACGTTGAAAGTCCAGCCCCCGTTGTTCCAGCTTAGTGGACGATAAAAGTAAGTCAGCCCAACATATTTGTTATACTGATAGGCGGTCAGGACATACATAAGATCAGCATTGCGGCGATCCCACCTAGGGCCTAGTACGTCATTCCGACCGTTCACACTCATCAGGTAGTCCAGATTAATCTCGTAGACGGCATCATACTGGGCATCCGTCAGGTTCAGTTCGTAAGCCATCTTATCAGAGAGGAAGAGGGCTTCATTCTTTACTGCTGTATAGCTCATAGCGTTGGTTGTGACAGTCATTACGGTCATCATTGCCATAAACATCATCTTCTTCATAACTGTATCTCCTATTCTTTAAAGGGTTAAACTTAATGATTTTTGTTTTCACTTCTTTGACGAAAAGGAGGGAGCGAAAAGTCTGGGATTATTCCTAAAGATTATGGTGGATTTCCCTATTTCCCAAGCGGGATTTCCCATCAAAATCGTTTTTTTCAAAAAAAACATTAAAACTTTATCTGAATTCATTGCTTTTCCACAAAAAATGCCGATATTTCGCTTCAGAATTAAAACTTTTCCAACCTTTGCTTGCCGACTTTGAATCGGATAGCGGAATTGTTGGATTGTGACACAAGAGATTTGATAACAAGCAATTAAAGCAAACAAGATGTTAGTTAAGACATATAGTGCGGCAGTAATTGGGCTGGAGGCCACAACCATTACTATTGAAGTAAATATTACGAGGGGGGGCACGTTCCATCTGTCGGGGTTGGCAGACACCGCTGTTAAAGAAAGCTACGATAGAATAAGTGCTGCTCTGCCAAATGTGGGATTCAAGACCCCAACAGCGAATCTGACTATTAATCTTTCCCCTGCAGACCTGAAAAAAGAGGGTAGCGGGTTTGACTTACCTATGGCAATTGGGATATTAGGAGCAGACGGAAAAATTGATAGTGGACGATTGGAAAAATATATGCTGATAGGCGAGCTTGGACTTGATGGAAAGCTAAAGCCTGTTCGGGCAGTCTTGCCAATAGCAATCAAGGCAAGAAAGGAAAAATTCAACGGACTTATTGTTCCTGTAGATAACATACGTGAGGCAGCTGTGGTCAATAATCTTGATGTCTATGGTATGGAAAATCTTGCTGATGTCATTGCCTTTTTGAATGGAACCGGGAAATATGAGCCAATGGTTGTTGATACTCGAAAGGAATTCTATGAGCAACAATATACACATGAGCTGGATTTTTCTGATGTCAAAGGTCAGGAAGGAGTAAAAAGAGTATTGGAAGTCGCAGCTGCAGGTTCCCATAATGTTTGCCTCATCGGACCTCCTGGATCTGGAAAATCAATGATGGCAAAAAGACTTCCGTCTATTCTTCCACCATTATCTCTGGCTGAAAGTTTGGAAACCACACAAATACATTCGGTCGCCGGGAAATTGGGGAAAAATGTGTCTCTTATATCACAGAGACCTTTCAGAAGCCCACACCATACCCTGTCCCAAGTTGCAATGACTGGTGGAACAACAAAAGCAATGCCTGGTGAGGTCTCATTGGCACATAACGGAATCCTTTTTCTTGACGAACTGCCAGAATTTTCGAAACAAACATTAGAGGTTTTGCGTCAGCCATTGGAAGACAGGAAAATCATCATTTCCAGGGCGAACTATTCGGTAGAATACCCGTGCTCGTTTATGTTTGTTGCCTCGATGAATCCTTGCCCTTGCGGATATTACGGAGATCCAACACACCATTGTGTATGTACTCCAGGCCAGATACAAAGGTATTTGTCGAAGATTTCAGGGCCATTAATGGATCGAATCGACCTGCATGTCGAAGTGCCCGTAGTACCCTTTAAGGACTTGTCAAAAATGGCGCCCGGCGAGCCGTCGTCGACCATCCGCGAGCGCGTCATCCGTGCCCGCAAGATACAGGAAGAACGTTTCAAGCCTTTCAAGGGCGTCTACGCCAACGCGCAGATGACCGAGCGCATGCTCCACCAGTTCGCCGAGCCCGACGCCGCCAGTCTCGACATGCTCCGCATGGCCATGGAGCGACTGAAACTCTCCGCCCGTGCCTACAGCCGCATCCTGAAGGTTGCCCGCACCATCGCCGACCTCGAAGGCACAGAAAAAGTCCAGAGCCAGCATATCGCCGAAGCAATAGGTTACAGAAACCTTGATAGAAGTGATTGGGCTGAAAGAGGAGTATAGCTGATAAAGAGCAAAATTAACAAAATGTCCGTGTCATTCTTTCGTGACACGGACATTTCGTTTCTTACTATCCTTTTACCCAGGTGTCTTATTCCTGTTTACTTCAGTTTGTCATACACTTCGTCCGTCACAGGCTCTAACCACTCATTACTCTGTTCGCCACTCGTGGCCACATGGGTGGTGTAGTGCTGGAACCAAGAGTCACGCTGTGCACCGTACCAGTGTTTCACGCCCTCGGGGATGTCGATGACGGTGCCGGGGGTGAGGGCGACGGGACCCTTGCCCCATTCCTGATACCAGCCGCGACCACTGACGCAGATGAGAATCTGGTGCATACCGTGGTGGACATGCCAGTTGTTGCGGCAGCCTGGCTCGAAGGTGACGTTGGCGATGGGCAGTACGGTCTTCTCGCCTTCGCCGAGGTTAGCGGGCTTGATGGGAGCCAGATAGCTGTCGTGGATGAAGTACTGCGCATAGTTCATATTGGGTTCGCCCTTGGGGAATCGGCTGCGCAGGGTGTAGCCCTCATGGTCAAGCCATGCACAGAGTTCATCTACCAGTTCCTGCGAATTGCCCATATTCACCGCACCGCGTTTGTGGGCTGCGAGTTGCGGGTCAACGCCTTCGAGTCCGCTCAGAGCCGCTACCGTTACTATTTAACGGTCGGCAGGAGTCAGTTGGTCGCCGGCGAAGATGTCGCCAAAGAGATGCGACTTCAAATAGTAGTCATCCTGTGGACAGAAAGCGTAGTCGAACGCACGGCCTGAGAGTTTCGTCTGCACCTCCGTACCCTGTTTCAGAGCCTTTGCAGCATCATCCCAAATCTCTGGGCGCGTCCAAGGCTTGCCCTCCTGCCAGTTCGCTTGCTTGTTTTCCAATACTTTATTCAATACGCCTAATGCATTCAGCGAACGAGGAAATCCCGTGTAAGCATAGAGCTGCGAGAAAGCCTCCTTCAGTTCGTTGATGGTCACGCCATTGTCGAGTGCCGTCTTTACAGCAGGCTCCAACCGCTCCAAATCACCCTGTGCCATCAGGCAGGCACACTCCGCCAATCCCTTCTGACGCTCCGTCAGCGTCTGACTGTTTACTGTTGCCATAGTCAATACTGCTATTATAACTACAATTATTCTCTTCATACTTGTTACTATTATTACAGAATCACTTCTTCTTACCACAGTTAACCATTGTACCACCATCGTACTCCTCAAAGCCACGGTAGCTGTGGACGGGCAGGCTATTCCTTTTGATTTTTAGTATGTTGTTGCTTTGCTGTCTGTGAAGAGCCACTTCCCGTCGCGTCTGACGAGGTGGAATGTCAGTTGTAGTCGCCATGTATGACGACCGCCGCCAAATACCGCTGCCGTCACACGGCTACGGCCTGTCAGAGTGGCGCGATTGCCGTCGATGCGGATGTCTATCTGTTCGTGCGTGACCTCATAGTAGTTCAGCGTTCCATTGGCAATGGCACGGATATTCTCCTGCTTCGACTGGCGCATCCCCGTCATGTGGGTCAGCACAAACTCGTCGGCATGTTGCTCGTCAAGCGTCACCGTGTCCTTCTCTACCATTGCCCGATACATTTGTTTGTAGAGGGCTTCTATTTGACTCTTGTCGTCCATCTTATTATCGGATAAAATTTGTTGCGATACGCTGGGGTTCTGTCTCTGGCAGTCCGGCTGCCTCGCGCTCACGGGCAATGGCACGGATAAGGAAAGCCATATTGCGGCCCAGAACACGCATAACCTGTAGTCCTTCTTCATCTCGTAATACTTCTTCTGCATTGTTGCCATGTACCATGTTCCAGTAGCGGCTCGACGCAATGGGCATCTCGCCGTGCAGGAAATACTTGTTAAGTTGGTCGAGCGTAGCCGTCGTACCCGCCCTGCGAGCCGAGACAACGGCGGCACCTACCTTCATGCGTTTCACCTCGGCAGGCACCGAATAGAACAGGCGGTTCAGAAGACTCGTCATCGTGCCGCTGACGGCTCCGAAATAGACGGGCGAGCCAAGGACGATGCCGTCGGCCTCCCTGAACTTCCTGGCCACCTCGTTCACCAAGTCGTCATCAAACACACACTTTCCCAACGCCCGACACTTCCCACAGCCGATGCAGCCACGGATATCCTTATGCCCCACGTGGACGATTTCCGTCTCGATGCCGTTGGCTTCGCCTTCGTCCGTCACGACTCGGCCATCTTCGAGCAAGCTCGGACGGCTCTCGCTGCTACGTCCGTTCTGCTCCAGCACACCAGCCACCACGCTCAAGGCTGTGAATGTACAGCCATGAGCGTGCGGACTTCCGTTGATTAGTAATACCTTACTCATGTTTTTCCCTCCTATTTAGTCATCCTCGAGCCGCCGTACACATCCGACATGGGGATGCTGCTCAGGGCCTTGTCAATTTCAGCGAACTCGGTATCGGTGAGTGTCACGTCAGAGGCAGCGGCATTCTCGTGCAGGCGGCTCTCCTTACGGGTGCCGGGGATTGGCACGATGTAGGGGCGCTTGCGAAGCATCCAAGCCAGCGAGACCTGTGCGGGCGTGGCATCTTTTTCTTCGGCAAAACGGCGGATGAGTGCCAGCAACTCAGCATTGGCATCATAGTCGCGGAACTGCGGCATGGAGGCCCGGTAGTCGGTGGCGGCATCAAACTTGGTTCCCTTTGCCACCGTGTCGGTCAGAAATCCGTTGGCAAGCGGCGAAAATGCCACAAAGCCGATGCCCAGTTCTTCAAGCACGGGAAACAGGCTCTTATGCCAGCGGGCCATCATCGAGTAGCGGTTCTCGATAGCCGTAAGTGGGCAAACGATATGGGCACGTCTGATTGTTTCCTCCGATGCTTCTGACAGTCCCCAATGCAGCACTTTCCCCTCACGGATTAGGTCGGCAATGGTTCCTGCCACATCCTCTACGGGAACGTCAGGATCAGACCGATGCTGATAATAGAGGTCGATGTGGTCGGTCTTCAATCGTCTGAGTGAACCTTCTACACTTCTTCGAATAGTCTCAGGACGGGAATCGGGGATAAGCGGATAAGGAACAGGCTTCGATGTGTCGAACCGCAGACCAAACTTCGTTGCAAGGACTATCTGGTTGCGGTATGGGTGCAGTGCCTCACCCAACAGCCGCTCGTTGTGGTGTGGGTCATCGCTGGAACTGTTCATTCTAATACCTTCTTTTCTCCGTTAATAATATACGTTCCCTTTGTCAACCATCGTTGCAGTCTTAGTTATGCCATCGATGGTTATGTAGAGTTTCTCTTGTCTTGTCTGTGCCATATCTTCGTTTTCTTCGCTTGAGCAACTGACGAACAACATCGCTGCCAGTAGCATCATCATCTGTCTCATAATTTTGTATTTTTAATTTGACGCCGCAAAGGTACAGACATTATTTTATACACACGTTATACAGATTTTGGAAAAAATTACCATTATTGCGGTTTCTGCTGCGAAGGTACGAAAAAATCCCCATACTCTCATGAGTACAGGGATTCTTTTGTGATAAATTAGGAGATTCATTTCCGCTACGCTCTCAGCGCATCAATCCATGTCGCCATGGTCGTCGTCTCCACCCGGAGGGGTGGTTCCGCCTCCAGTCGTGCCGCCGCCTGAGCCACCAGTGTCACCGCCCGAAGAACCGCCGCCGCCAGGCGTGATGGTGCCCGTGCCGCTGCCCGAACCAGAGCCGCCTTCCGATGATGTGCCGCCGCCGGAGGTTCCGCCCTGCGTCGTGCCGCCCGACGGTGTCGGAGTGTCGCCGCCGCTGGTCTTGCCGCCGCTGATGTAGTAGAGCTTGGCGCGGTCCTCTATGGCGAACAGCAGCACCAGCAGGTCGTTCAGCGCCGTGCTCGGCTGCAGCACCGTGAGGGCATTCAGCACGTCGTAGGCCTTGCGGATGGCCTCGTCGGTCTGCTTGCGGGCTGCGGCCAGCTCGCCCTTCACCTTGGCGCTCTCGTGGTCCACGCGCACGGCCACCAGCTGCAGCACCTTGTTGGCCTGCACCACAGCCTTCTGCACCCACGCCTCGATGCCCAGCTCGGCGAGCGTGTAGTCCGTGGCGGCCTGCCACTGCTGCGCCATGTTGAGCACCTTGCGCGCCTCGGCCTCGAAGCCGTCGCTGACGTGGAAGTTGAAGTCCTTGAACAGCAGCACGGCCATCTCCGCCTTGCGGCGCAGGGGTTCCGTGTCGGGCAGGTAGAGCAGGCCGTTGAGCACGTTGTGGACGGTCGACATGTACTTGTCCTCCAGTGCGTCCTCGCGCTTCAGGTCGTCCGAGGCGAAGTCCTTGCCCGAGAAGCGCTTGAAGGCCGTGTCCTCCCCCTGACGCGCCTGGTGCACTGCCTGACGCGCGGCGATGAACATCGCGTTGTCGGTCTCGAACTCGGCGAAGCGGTCGTCAATCTGCTGCGTCACGCCGTCGTGGTTGGCGTTGGTCAGTTGTGCCAGATAACTGGTCGTAAGCGTTTTTGTTGCCATAATTGTCAGTTTTTTGTTATACTATTTGAATTTTTATTGTTTCCTGTCCTCCGGGTAGCACCGCTCAGGGCTGAGAGGCTGTTTCCTGCCCTCCGAGTAGCGCCGCTCAGGGCTGAGAGGCTGTTTCCTGTCCTCCAAGTAGCACCGCTCAGGGCTGAGGGGCCGTTTCCTGTCCTCCAAGTAGCGCCGCTCGCGGCTGAGAGGCATGTTCCTGTCCTCCTGGTAGCATCGCTCAAGGCTGAGAGGTCGTTTCCTGTGCTCCAAGTAGCACCGCTCAGGGCTGAGAGGCCGTTTCCTGCCCTCCAAGTAGCGCCGCCCGGCGGAGGGCGCGAGTCTTTATGGTGACACTTTCCGTTCATATTCCCGTCGGTTTGATAATCGTTTAACCCATTCGCCTGTCCCCGTGACTATATGCATTCCGGCGAGGGGATTAGTCTTGCCCGTCCGGGGGGGACAGGAATAAAATTCTACTCGACCTGGCGAACGAGGCGCACCGAGAACCCGGCGTAGCGACTGCCGGTGCTCGCGGGACTCAGATAGCCCGAACCGAAGTCCACGTAGTAGGCGACGCCACTCCCCGTGCTGGGCGACGACGACCAGTAGTTGCCGTAGGAGCCGGCAGAGTTCACCTTCGCCTCATTCCGGTAGCCCGCTGCGGGCAGGAACACACAGCCTTTAGCTGCAAGAGCTGCCCACTGAGCAGTGGTGCACTTGGTGCCCCAAGCGCTGTTGCCGTTGATAGTGCCCCATGAGGTAGCCTCGCTGTTGGCAACGGTAATGCCGTCGGGGAACAGGATCATGCCGTTCACGCCGGTGCCGTCGGTGTTGATGGTGGCGTGGGTGTAGCGGGCATGGCTGGTGCTGTTGACGGTGCTGCCGCTGTAGCGGGTGTTGAACACATACTCCCACTCGGCAGAGGTCAGCGTGCGCCAGTCGTCACCCATCAGCGTGCCCCAGTCGGACTTCAGAGCCTCGCTGGCATCGTTGCCGTAGCCATTGGTATTATTCGTTCTAGTAGAAGAGGTGATACCATACTGGGCAGCACCTGTCCAATCGCTCGAAGCGCCCACCCAGCCGAACAGGTCGACGGTAGCATTCTCGCTGATGAACGGAGAAGAGGCTGTCACCTTGGTGTTACCAGTAGCTTTACCGATGTGGTCCCACTGGTTCGCAGCGAACGCCCACGTCCAGGAAGAGCCGTTGTAGGTGGCCTGCAAGTTGCCTTTCGAGAAATAAACCTTTTTCGTTTGATTATTACTGTAGCTGAACTTGCCGCTGGTCATTCTCCACGAAACGCTGTAGCCGTTGCTGGCGGCATAGGTCTTGCCAGTCAGCGACTTGCCGTAGAGGTTGGTGCCGTCGGTGGCGATCACAGAAATAGCAGCCGAGGAAGTTGGCTGGATGGCGACATAGATGGGGCCTGCGGCTGCCGAGCGGGTGATGGCGTACGTGTTGGTGCCGTCGGTGATGGTCACGCCCGTGATGGTGCTCGTCAGGTCGCTACTGCCGGTGCTGTTCTTCAGCGTCAGGGCGAGGATGGCCAGCTGGTTCTCCAGCGTGGCGGCGGGCAGCGAGCCAGCGTTCCATGCAGCGCTATAAGTAGCGAGGTCGAGCGTGCTGGAGAGGGTGGCGAGGGTGCCGTTCTGCGTAGCCAGCGCATCGTAGTTCACCGTGCCGTCGGCTTTGGCCATCGCTGCGGGATAGATGTAGGTGACGTTCTGCGAGCGGTCGGGGTCGGTCAGCTCGAAGGTGAACGTGGCCGACTTGCCTTCGTTGGTGATGTCGCCGTCGGCGAGGGCTGCGCTCTCGACCTTCACGGTCTCGTTGTTCGTGTTCTGATAGACCAGGGCAATCTGCTCGCCCTCGGCAAAGGTCTTCACGCCGCCGCTGGTCAGTGCGCGGGTGGTGGCTGCGCCGCCGTCGAGGCTGACGGTCGTGGTCATAGTCACTATATTGTTTTTGCTTGCGGGCTGCTGCGGCTCGTCGATGATGTTG
Organism: Prevotella sp.; assembly: GCA_017960525.1. Taxonomy (GTDB): domain Bacteria; phylum Bacteroidota; class Bacteroidia; order Bacteroidales; family Bacteroidaceae; genus Prevotella. The sequence goes on along the minus strand of JAGCZA010000041.1, from coordinate 7,196 downwards.
TCGTCGTTCGTGCAGCCAGTCATCATGGCACCCACCAAAGCGAGTGCGGCCATGCTAAGAAATCTCATTGTCTTCATTGCTTTTTCGTTTTTGTGGGTTCATTACTCTTCGTCTACATTATTCCAGTTGTAGTCCTGTACGCCTGTGCTCTGGCTTTGCTGACTGGCCTGCAGCAGCATCGTCCTGTGCTGCAATTCGACGACGTTCATCGTCGGTTTCCTGTACTCTTTTCTTTTCATTTCTGTGTGAATGCTTAAAAGTTTATTTGTGAATGATTATTTTCCGATGGGGATGAAAAAACAATGCGGCCTCCCTTGCCCGATTGCAAGAAAAGCCGTATATTGACGCGGGTGCCCGCGCCCCTTAATAATGTATAGGCTATTGTAGGTGAGCGCCTGAGAGAGAGAGAGTAGCAAAAATATTGGAATGACCAAGGCCACGATTAAGCGAGCGCCAAGCAAGCTCGCTTGCAATTGGCCGAGCGTGAGTGGGCTCGCCGAAGGCAGATTTTGTGCAAGCCGAATGCCATTGGCAAGTGTTAAACTTGCCTAAATGGCTGAGGCGCCGCCCAAATTCGCCGAAGGCAAGGAAATCGGCCATTCTTTTCGCTCCGTTAGTAATGTTTGACCTGCGGTCGAAACAGCTCACGTTGGCTTCGCCGACCTCTGTCACGACTCGGCCATTCAAGCAAGCTTGATGGCTCTCGCTGCTCCATCGGTTCGGCAGAGCCCAAACAATTTGAGTTCCTCGAACTCTGTCACGACTCGGCAGAATGCAAACGAGTTTGCTTCTGCTCTCGCTGCTCCATCGTTTGGCTCTGCTCTCACTTAATCGCTGCTTTAACTCTCGCCTCATTAGGAATTCGTTGAAATTTCTCTGCAAAGATACAAAATAATCTGCGAATAAATTCCATTCCCCTCGAAAAATTAACAAATCGTTACGAAAAAGGGCGAGAAAGGCTGTTTCCTCATTTTGCGGCAGGTGTAAAGAGTTTCTTTTTAATGCGTTGCTTTAAGATATTGTAAATCGCCATACCAATACGAGGCGGTGCAGCCGCCGTCGATGAGCAGGTCGGCACCGCTGATGAAGCGGGCACGGCTTGACATCAAGAATTCGGCGAGGTCGCCTACCTCGTCGGGGGTTCCAGCACGACGGGCTGGCATACCCTCAATCATCTTTAGATAGCCCTCCTTGCGCGGGCCGTGCAGTTCGTCGTTAGCCAATGGGGTGATGATGATGCCGGGCGAAATCGAGTTGATGGTAGCACCGCGACGACCCCAACGGGTGGCCTCGTACATCACTCTCAAAACATTGCAGCGCTTGGAATACTGATAGGCTTTCAGCGTGTCGTCAATCTCCTTGATAAAGGCCAGCCCGAGCAGTTCGTCGCACGGAGTCATGGCCAGTGCGTCGTTCTGCTCCTGCGGCAGGGAGGCAGACGGTGGCCGCTCTGCGACGAGATAATCACGCCGCTGCCTCCCTCGGCAATCACCTTGCCGAACTCCTCCAACAGCACGCTTGTGCCGTAGAGGTCCACACGCAGAATCTCCTCCACGGGAGCCTGCGAGGGCGACACGCCAGCGGCGTTCACCAGATACTTCACCTCGCCCTTGTTCGTTGCAAACTCCACCAGCGCGAGTATGTCAGCCTTCGAGCCGAGGTCGCACTTGATGGTCGAGCACTCATAGCCCGCATCCTCCAATGTCCTTGCAGCCCGCTGAGCGTTCTCCAAACTATAGTCTGCCAACACTACATGTTTTCCTGCCGACACTCTCCAGATAATGGCCTGGCCAATGCTGCCAGCACCCACCAATACTGATACCTGTTTCTTTATGTTAGAATCCAATTTTCTTTAACCACTTTTCAACTCTTTCCTTTCCGCTACGCACGTCGTGCCCGTACATTGAGAACTCGCCCGTAACGGTGGCGTTGGGATAAGCCTTCTTCACGTCCTTCACGCAACTGCCGAGGCCAGAGCCTTCATGCGTTGTGAAAGGGATGATGGTCTTGCCGTTCAGGTCATACTTCTTGAAAAAGGTGAACATCACCTGCGGGTACGTTCCCCACCACACAGGACCACCGATGAACACCGTGTCGTACTGGCTCAAGTCGCCCGGTTCGCCCTCAAACGGCGGCAGTTCACCGTTCTTCTGTTCCTCCTTGGCGAGGTCGCATAGCGGCCTGTACGCCATGCCGTCGTACTTGTGCGTGACAATCTCAAACTGGTCGGCACCCGTCAATTCGCTGATATAGTCAGCCACAATCTTTGTGTTGCCCACCTTGATATTTCCCACGCTGTAGTTGTCGCCAGCGTGAGAGAAGAACACCACGAGTGCCTTTCCATCTTTTTTCACACCCTGTGCCTGAGCCTCTTCTGAAGCAGGCTCGTTTACGTTTGCTCCACTCTTTTTATTTCCGCTGCAAGCGGTTGACACCAGCATACACATGGCCGATGCCAGAATATACTTCATTGCTTTCATCTTAACCGTATGTTTCAATCAGGTATTTTACAAACTGCGGGGCGCCGAAGTTGACGGTGCCCGTGTCGTGCTGGTTCATCGTGGCAATCTGTGCTATATCTTCGTCTGTCAATGAGAAGTCGAAGATGTCGAGATTCTGGGCCATGCGCTCCTTATGGGTACTCTTGGGGATGGCTACGATGCCGCGCTGGGTGAGCCAACGGAGAGCTACCTGTGCAGCACTCTTGTTATACTTTGCTCCGATAGCTGCCAGCTCCTCGCTCTTCACGATGCCCTCTACACCCTGTCCGCCAAGTGGTCCCCACGCCATCATCTTCGTGCCGAACTCAGCATGTATCGGTTCGATGCCCGTCTGCTGGATGAGCGTGTTGCACTGCATCTGGTTCACCATCGGCTTCACCTCCACATAGTGGGCAAAGTCGAAGAAGCGGCCTGCCTGGAAGTTGCTCACGCCGATGGCGCGTACCTTACCGGCGCGATAGGCCTTCTCCATAGCCCGCCACGTGCCGAACACGTCGCCGTAGGCCTGATGGATGAGCAGCAGGTCGATGTACTCCGTCTGCAACTTGCGCAGGCTCTCGTCGATGCTCTTGGCTGCTTTCTCCTCGCCAGCATTCGAAATCCACACCTTCGTCACCAAGAACAGGTCTTCGCGCTTCAGCCCGCTCTTGCGCCAGGCATTGCCTACGCCTTCTTCATTGTAGTATGCCTGCGCCGTATCAATCAGGCGATAACCCACACTCAGTGCGTCACTCACGCATCGTTCACACTCGTCCGGGCTTACCAGAAACACACCGTAGCCCAATGTCGGCATCTCAACGCCGTTTGATAATCTGATAGTTTCCATATTGTTTAGTCGTTTGTTTACAGACACATTCTGTATATCTTCTCCACATCGGCAGGAGTGAGGTCGGTGAAGCCGTGCAGCACGCCGTTCTGCCCGCAGGCTTTCTTGGCCATCAGCGCAAAGTTCTTGTCGTCGATGCCGAGGTCAGAGAGGCGGCTCTTCAGTCCCAATGTTTCAAAGAAGAAGGTTTCGAGCGCATCGATGGCAGCGTTGGCACCCTCCATCATGGTGAGGCCGAGGTCGCAACCCATCACATTGATGCCGAAACGCTGGATGACGGGGGCGGTCTTCTCGTTGAGCACATAGCGCAGCCAGCGCGGGGTGAGGATGGCGAGGCCGTGGCCGTGGGTGATGTCGTAGAATGCCGACAACTCATGCTCCATAGCGTGGCAGAAGGTGGCCTGGAACCAGCCGTCATAGAGGAAACTGTTCAGTGCCCACGACGAAGCCCACATCAGGTTGGCACGAGCCTCGTAGTCGTCGGGCTTGGCGATGGCAACGGGGGCGAACTTGACAACGGTCTTGAGCACCTCCTCCTGAATGCGGAGCAGCATGTCCATCGACGGATGAAGGCTGAAATAGGCTACGTCGAACACGTGCGACATGATGTCGGCGCTGCCGCTGGCCGTCTGGTAGGCGCTCACTGTAAAGGTGTTAGTCGGGTCGAGGAACGACACGTCGGGGTTGTTGTCAGGGGCGAAATAGCCGTACTTCTCGTTAGTATCTACATTGCTGATGACACAGCCGCCGTCCATCTCGGAACCCGTTGCAGCCAGCGTCAGAACGGTAACGATGGGCAGCGATTCCGTGACCGTAGCCTTGTGCGACACCAAATCCCACACGTCGTCACCCTCATACTTTGCAGCAGCGGCGATGCCCTTGGTGGCGTCAATCGTGGAGCCGCCGCCCACGGCCAGCAGCACGTCGATGCCTTCCTTCTTGCAGATGGCCGCTCCACGGTTCACCGTCGTATGACGGGGATTAGGCTCCACGCCCGGCAGTTCAAACACGGTCATTCCGGCCTTCTGCAACTCGGCCATCACTCGGTCGTACAGTCCTGTTCGCTTGATGCTCCCGCCGCCATACACCAGCAGCACTCGGTTTCCAAAACGCGCTACCTCCTCACCGAGGTGACTCATCTGCTCCTTGCCAAAATACACTTTGGTCTTGTTCTGAAATACGAAGTCTCTCATTGTTATATGTTATTTAGTAGTTTGTTACTTTGCTAACGATGCTATCTCCCTTGCCTCGCGGTCGGCATTAGCGGCCTCGGCACCGTGGATGGGTGTGCCGTCCATGACCTCAGCCCCAGGACAGAGTTTCTTGATGAAGCGGACGCTCGACCCCATGCCGCTGCCCTCGTTGGTGCAGAAGGGGATAATCCGCTTGCCCGTGAAGTCATACGACTCCAGGAACGTGTAGCACACCATCGGCATCGTGCCCCACCAGTTGGGATAGCCCAGGATGATGGTGTCGTACTCGTCAATGCTCTCCATCGGATTCTTCACCTCGGGCCGTGCCTGGTCGTGCAGTTCCTGCTTCGCCTCCTCGATGCAGGTCATGTACGATTTCGAGTACTCGTAGGTCGTGTCAATCTGGAACACGTCGGCCTCCGGAAGCAGGGCCTTGATTTTCGCGGCCACCACCTCCGTATTGCCAAACTTCAGGTTCCTGATACTTCCGTTCACATAGTTCTCCCCGCGACGGGAGTAGTACGCAATCAAAATCTTCTTAGCCATAGTTCTTACCATTTATGCCATCTGCGGGAATGCGCTCCACTCGAAATACTGCTCGCGCTCGGCTATCCACCAGCGACCGTCTATCTTCACGTACTTGTCGAAATAGCGCACGGCATGAACGGTCAGTTTGTCCTTACCGTCCTCCTCTGTCACCAGCGTAGCCAGGGCGTAGCAGGTTCCCGTGGCGTGAGTCTCGTCAACGAAGTCCACGTTCTGCTGTCCGTTCATGTGGAACGACACCTTGGCAGCACCGAAGGCCTTGTACTGGCGAATCATGTCCTGCACGTCGGTTGCCGTCATGCCCAGTTTGCCTCCGAAATAAACGTTCAGCTTGATGTCGGGACGGAAAATCTCAACGTAGCAGTCCTGGTTGTTCTTGTCACTTTCTGTTGCATAGAAATCTACTAATGCCTTCAACTCCATGCGGTCTTGCATTCTGAAATCCATAATTCTAATTGCTTTAATGATTTGATGGTGCAAAGGTACGATGATTTTTCCATACTATTATTTCACAAAAAGCATCAAGATTTTCACTTTTTGCCCAAATCGTTTGTTTATATATAAAATAATGTGTAAATTTGCGCAGTAGAACTCCTATTTAATGCCCATAACAGTAGATTTTCAGTATTCCAATGACTTTCTTGCGATGAATGCGCCTGAGTTGAGCGACACCTGTATGCATCTGCTCTGCATGGCTGGCGAGGGCAGTTTTGTATTCAACGAGCGGTGCTTTCACATCGTCAGGAACGACCTGGTGGTGATACCCATGCCTCACCGCGTCAGCAACCTTGCGGCTCACGCTGATATGCAGGTGGAGTGGTTTGCAGCAGACTATAAGTTCCTGCAGAACCTGCTGCCGTCGAACAACTATAGCATCGGTGGAAGTATCTCGTTGAACCAAGACCCGGTCATCAAACTGACGGATGAGCAGGTGCACCATCTGCTCAGTGACTTTCACAGGATACGTGAGCGCATGGGCGACCAGCATCTGCAGTTCTACCGTGAACTGATGGGCAGTCTCTGCCTGACGATGATGTACGACATCTTCGAAGCCCATGCCCAGCGAGATGCCACCGACACTCATACTGACCGCACGGCCTTCATCGTCAAGCAGCTCATGGCTCTGCTTGCTACAGGCATCAGTCGCACCGAACGCGACGTGAGCTATTATGCCGAGCATCTGAACGTTTCGCCCAAATACCTCTCTGCCACCATCAAGCGGGTTACTGGCCACAGCGTAACCTCCTACATCGACCGTCACACCGTACCCATACTGAAAGACTATCTAGGCGACGAGCGTCTGTCGCTCACCCAGATAGCCGAACTGATGATTTTTGCCTCGCTCTCGTACTTCAGCCGCTACTGCACCAAGCACTTGGGAAAGTCGCCCAGCGAGTACCGCCAGAGCCTACAGCCGAAGTAAACACTTTTTTTAGTTTCTATACTCTGTAGGTGTCACTCCTACCTGTTGCTTGAACAGGCGGGTGAAGTGCTGTGGATATTGGAAGCCGAGCTTGTAGGCCACCTGATTGATGGTCAGTTCCTTGTCCATCACATATTGTTTCGAGAGGTCGATGACCTTGTTCTGGATGTATCGCTGCGCCGTGAGGCCCGTTTCCTTTTTAATGAGGTCACCAAAGTAGCCGGGCGAGAGGATCACCTTCTCTGCGAAATAGGCGACGGAGGGCAAACCCTTGCGCTCGGCCTCGCCACTGCGGAAGTACGTCTCCAAGTCGTGCTGGAAACGGGTCATGATGTCGCTGTTCACCTTGTGGCGCGTGATAAACTGGCGGTCATAGTAGCGCATGCAGTAGTCCAGGAGCAGGCCGATGGCATCGGTGATGAGCCGCTGCGAGTGCTTATCGACGGGGTGCTGCAACTCCTCCTCGATGCTGTCCAGCAGGTCGCTGACGATGCGCTGCTCACGCTCCGAGAGGTGCAGGGCCTCGCGCTAGTCGTAGTCGAAGAACGTGTAGTCGTGGATGCGCTTGGCCAACGGCGTGCCATAGATCAGGTCAGGATGGAACAGCAGTCCGCGCGAGGCTGGCATTGGCTTCGAGTCCCATTGACTTTGTCTTTGTCCGTCACGACTCGGGCCTTCCTGAGCAAGCTCAGATGGCTCTCGCTGCT
>JAGCZA010000040.1 GCA_017960525.1 Prevotella sp. | reverse complement strand
AGGGTGTCGCCCCAGACCTTTGCGCATAACATGGTGGCCGACAACCGCGACTATGCCCAGTTGCTCAGCACCATGATGGACGACATGAACGACGGACGAGGCATCTCGGTCATCCTGACGCCAGGCCGGTATAATTCGGCCTACTTCGAGCACAGCTATCTGGCCGAGCAGACAGGTGCCACCTTGGCCTATCCGGGCGATTTGTTTGTAGAGAACAACAAGGTATATTACGCAGGTCTCCATAAGGAGAAAACCCGCGTGGGCTGTATCTATCGCCGGGTGAGCGACGAATACATGGACCCGATGCTTTTCGAGGCCTCCTCGCTGCTGGGCATTGCCAACGTGATGCAGGCTTACAAGGCAAGCAACGTTGCGCTGATCAACGCCATCGGCAATGGAGTGGCCGACGACAAGGGCATCTACTATTTCGTGCCTAAGATGGTGGAATACTATCTCGGCGAGAAGCCTATCCTGCAGAATGCGCCCACCTATCTGCCTTATTTTGAGAAAGACCGGAAGTATGTGCTGAAGAACATCAAGAAGCTGGTGATCAAGGATGTAAGCGAGGCTGGCGGCTACGGCGTGGTGTTTGGCAAAGACCTCGCCGCGAAAGAGTTGGACGAACTGACGGAACTGATTCGCAGAGAGCCACGCCGCTGGATAGCTCAAGAGGTGATTGACTTCAAAGATATGGAGATACTTGAGGGCGAGCAGACCGTGTGGCGCAAGGCCGACCTGCGCGCGTTTGTGGTGACGGGCAAGGACGTACGGGTGTGGAAAAGCGGACTGACACGCTTCTCACGCAATCCCGACTCTTTTGTGGTTAACTCCTCGCAGGGTGGAGGATTCAAGGATACATGGGTAATGGAGAGATAAGATATGACAACGAACATATTGACAGCAACGAAAGCGAACAGCCTCTACTGGCTGGGACGCTATGAAGAGAGAGTATATATCACGCTGCACCTGCTGCGTAAGTGTTATGACCGCATGATAGACGGTGAGATGGACGACTACAGCCATCTTTGGACCCGACTGGACACGGCCGGCAACTATCAGACCGTCGAGGCATTTTCCTTCGGCATGATGTACGACGACAGCAATCCCTCGTCGGTACTCTCGGCCCAAACGAAGGCGATGGACAATGCCATCCTGCTGCGCGAGAACATCCGCAGCGAGACGCTCAGCTATCTAGAGATGAGCATCGCCCTGCTCAAGGCGTGTAAAGAGCAGCAAGAGACGAACGTCACGGCTCTGCAGTCGGTCACCGACTGGTCACTGGCCTTCTGGGGCTCGGCAGAACAGCGGTTGCGCAACCACAGGGCACTCTACCTGATGATGCTGGGACGCAACGTAGAGAACCTCGACATGCTGATACGCTTCGAATATCCCTATGAGCGTATTGCTTTGGCCTACGATTCGCTAAAGCGTTATACCCACCAGATGGCATCGCTCATAGACGAGCACATGGAGAGCCAGCTGAACAGTCTGATTGTGAAAGAGCGCTTCAATCTGAGCGACATCGCCTACAAGAACCAGCTCCTGGCATTTCTGAGTCAATTAGTAAGGGTGTGAAGCGCTATCTCTATAACTATCAGACCCTCGTCGAGTTCTCTGAACCCGTAGCGGCCCACTCGGTGATGCTGCGCTGCCAACCTATTGACAACGCCTGTCAGACGGTGGAGCAGGAGCATGTGGTAGTGCCGCCCCGCTATTGGTTTCAGGCGGGCCACGACGCCTTCTTCAACCGCATCCTGTTTGGTGGCACCACCGATCCTCACAGGATACTGACCTATGTCAGCACGGGCATTGTGGCCACCGACACCTATCTGGTGAAGTATCGTGGCGAGAACCTGTTTCTCTATCGCCAACCTACGTGCCTGACCAGCATACAGGAGAATGTGCTGACCACACCTGACTACGAGCTGCAGGCCGCCTACGCCATCTGCCAATGGCTTCACGACCACATAGTCTATCAGGCCCAAAGCACCACGGTAGAAACGTCGGCCGCTGAAGTGCTGAAACACCGTGAAGGGGTTTGTCAGGACTTTGCCCATCTGATGCTCGCCCTGCTGCGCCAACGTGGCATAGCCGCCCGCTATGTCAACGGCTTCCTCGCAGGCGAAGGAGAGACACATGCCTGGGTGGAACTGTTCGACGGCTACAACTGGGTGGGCTTCGACCCCACACACAACTGTCGCATCCAGCAGGGCTACGTCAAACTGGCCCACGGCCGCGATGCCCGCGACTGCTCAGTCAGCAGGGGGCTCTTCACTGGAACCGCCAGCCAGCACACAACGATTCACGTAACATTGCAAGAAATATGATCAAGACCATTGTATCCACGGAACTCCCTATCGACGAGCAGTTCCGCATCCGCAAGAACGTTATCAGACACGCCCGCACCAACGGGTTGCGCTTCTGTGTGGTGACGGGCACCCACGGCGACGAACTGGAGGGACAGATGGTGTGCTATGAACTGGCACGCATCGCCTCAGAATATACGAATGCCCTCAACGGCACCCTCGAAATCTATCCCGCCCTCAACCCGCTGGGCATCGACACCATCCAGCGAGGCATCCCAAATTTCGACCTCGACATGAACCGCATCTTCCCTGGCGACCCCAATGGCACGATGGCCGAACAGACTGCCCACGCCATCGTAGAGGATATCAAGGGGGCCGACATGGTGATAGACATCCACTCCAGCAACCTCTTCCTGCGCGAGACGCCCCAGGTGCGCATCAACGTGCAGAACGCCGAGTGGCTGGTGCCTTTTGCCGAACGGTTGGGCATGGACTTCATCTGGGTGCACGATGCTGCCACCGTGCTCGAGGCCACGCTGGCCCATTCACTCAACGCCACGGGCACACCTTGTCTGGTGGTCGAGATGGGGGTCGGACAGCGTATCAATCACAAGATGTGCCGCCGTTTGGTTGACGGCATACTCCATCTGATGCACACCATGGGCATGTGGCACGGTCCTGTCAACACGTCGCTACCCCAGCCACTCATCTGCAAGGGCGATCAGGTAGTATTCCTCAATGCCGAGACATCTGGCGTGTTCATCACCGAATTGAAATGCGGCATCCACGTCGCCAAAGGAGAGGAAATCGGCCAGATTGTCGATCCGCTCCGTGGTACGATACGCAGCAAGGTTACATCGCCCGTAGATGGCTATCTGTTCACCATTCGCGCCTATCCTGTCGTCTATGAAGGATCATTGATGGCAAGAATCTATAACACTGAAAAGTAAAGGAGTTATGAGAAAAGAAACGATATTTGAGATGACATCGCCCCACCGTGACGCCTTCCGCATCATGGGCTATCACTTTGGCAACGGCAAGAAAACGCTGGCTATCGTCGGTGCCATGCGAGGCGACGAAGTGCAACAGCAGTACATCTGTGCGCAACTGGTCAACCGCCTGCTACTCATTGAGCAGCAGGGAGGCATTATGGAAGGTCACAGCATCCTGGTCATCCCCTCGTGCAATCCCTTCTCCATGAATGTCAACCGACGGTTCTGGGCAATGGACTCCACCGACATCAACCGTATGTTCCCAGGCTATGCTGAGGGAGAAACCACCCAGCGCATTGCCGCAGCCATATTCTCTGCCCTCAACGGCTATCAATACGGCATACAGCTGGCTTCTTATTACGTGCCTGGCGACTTTGTGCCACATGTGCGACTGCTCAAAACCGGCTACGAAGACATAGAGACAGCACACCTCTTCGGCATGCGTTATGTCACCACCTATCAGCCGCGCCCTTACGACACGACGCTGCTCAACTATAATTGGCAGCTGTGGGGCACCAAAGCTTTCTCCATTTATGCCGGCCATACCGACCGTATCGATTTCGACCGTAGCGACGAGACCATCGATGCCATCCTGCGCATGATGCAGCGCACGGACATTCTTCGTCCACTCCCTTTGCGCACCGCTTTTGAGAGTACCGTATTAAACGAGTCGGACTTGCTGCATGTCAAAGCCCGTCATGCCGGCATCCTGCGCCGCCTGGTCACCACCAACACCCCTGTTACGGCCGGCCAGTCGCTCGCCCATATCATCGACCCCTACAACGGTACCATACTCAGCGATATAAAGGCAACGGGCGATGGTGTGGTATTCTTTGCCCACAACCGTCCTGTTGTACTACAAAATGCACTGCTATTCAAAATACACAGCCTGAATTCTTGCACATCTCCGTAGAAATCCACTTATTACGATTTCTACGAAAGCCCCCCTCCCAGGGTACCGTTTTTCATGGGGATGCCTGTGATGATGTGGTAACAAACTTTTGAGAAAGCACAGATTCCCAGCTTGGGAACAGTTTATTCCCACGTTGGGGATGAATCGTTCCCAAGTTGGGAATAAAGTGTTCCACCGAAGGGAATACCCGACTTTTTAGGTTTTTCACAAAAGTTTTTCAAAAAAAAACTCTCATCCCTCCCTTAGATTTCCTGAAACCCGCATAAACAGGGGATTTTTAAAAATTCATCTCTCCCAAATCCCTCCCTTCATCCCTCCCTAATCTCTCACTAAATCTCTCATACTTCACTATTCGATAATCTATAAAAGTGAGGGGTGAAGGGAGAGATCAGGGAGGGATTAGGGAGGGATAAAAATTATCTCTCACGTCCCGAAACACTTGTGTTTATACGGGTTTTGAAAGATTTTATGAGAGATGAGGATTTTTTGCAGTAAAAAAACACATTACCACATCATCATGCGAAGGGTGCGCTGGGCATCGGAACGCATTCCCTTTATCTTGTCGTTGTACTCTTTGTTTTCGGTAGCTTCCAGGAATCGGTTGAAATAGTCTTTAGCCTTGTCGCGTTGCTTTAGTTGGAAGTAACACTGTCCCATCAGGAACGTT
>JAGCZA010000039.1 GCA_017960525.1 Prevotella sp. | reverse complement strand
GAAAAATGTCGTTTCAATGTCCATAATGTTCACTTTTCGTTCTTTTTCAGAATGAATAGACATCAAAACAAGGCTTTTTCATGCCTCATTGGGGCTTTGAATAGCCCCCGGAAAGTGAACGGGTATGGGGCGGATTACGCAATATAACAAAATTTTGAAAGATTTCTTGGAAGAACGTGGGTTCCATAATATACTGGGATATACGCTTTCCATGGGTAATCTGTTAAGGGCTTATTATGAAAATCGAAATAAAAACAAAATCATATGTAGTTTCCCGTTATCACCAGAATTTGAAAAGTTATTTCATCCTTTTTCTTTTTCACTTCCAAAAACGAAAGATTTGCAGTTAGCTACACATCCATTATTACTGATGGATGATCAATTTTATGTTTTAGATTGGAATCATTTGGCAGGGCAAATATTCCTTGGTACTTATTTTGGCATAAATAGCAAACTAAAGGAGGTTGGGGAAGTTGACAAACATGGCGAAACGCTATTAAAAGGTGAACTAGGCGATGTCATGGAGAAATACCTGATGAAACCAATCATTGAAATCGTTTTTGAGAATAATTGCCAGCGGATGAAGTTTGATAGTGAAACAGGATTTAAAAAGTACCCAGATGCTATCATTCAGTCAGGTAATTGCGTTTTCTTTTTTGAATTTAAAGACAGACTGCTTAGTGAAAGAGATTTTAGTTCACATAGTTATTCCAATATAGCCAACAATGTAGATGAAGGGTTTATTAAGGACAAAGGGATTAATCAGTTGCTGGACTATATAGAAAAGTTCGCGAGCAATAAATATACAGACTATTTTGGTAGTTATAACGAGTGTGGAGTTTCTCATATATATCCAATTATTATATATACAGACTACAGATATGGTATAGAGGGAGTTAATGATTACCTTGTTTGGAAATTTGAAGATGAAATTGACAAGGGGAAAGAAAGAGATTGTGTTTTGACTTTATTCAGAAATGATGTCATACAACCAGTAACATTTATAAGCCTTGATTTCTTTTTCACGACATTACACCTCTTTTACACAAAGACTATAGAACTTCATAGTCTGTTGGAAGAATACATATCTGAAATGAGGGAAAGACGCCAGAGGATGGATATTTATGCCGTAAAGGAATGGGAGGAAATACCAAATACTTATAAATCTTTTGAAAACTATTTTCATCAATATAACTATATACACTCGTCTTGGGATGATATGAGCCTTTTTTTGTCGCATAATAAATCCCTATTTCAAAAATTAGGAAATGACTTGACCCAATTAGACATATCAAAGCAATGAATTATTTCTCAGAAAAGACGCTCAGTCACCTGAAGCCACAACAGGGATTGCCAGAGCGTTACCAACGGCGGGCACTGGATGTGACGCTGGCCTGCAAGTTGACGCACGTCTATGGGAAATATCATCTGGTAATGCTTCATAGAGAGTTGGCTATGAGTGAAGAAGAAACTACTTATCAACAGGCAGAGCGTCAGGCTGAAATAATGAATCAGATGACTCTCTTTCATTCCTCACCATCCGACTTTCTGCATACCCAGGATGAAAGTACGGATGAATCTATCGACACATACAAGGAGTACAAGCAGTTGGCGGAGGAATATACCGACGAGCTGTTTGTGCCAAGCGTCGTGGAGCAGTTCTGCAAGATGGTGTATGAGGACAATGACCACTTCATCTTTTTCAAGCCGTTCTGCAACCTATATTTCTCCGTCTATGCCGATGCGCTACTGAGGTACCAGCAGGGGATGATTGACTATGCGACGTTCTGCATGGAATTTCAAGAGTTCAGTTGGATGGACGGCAGCCGGACACCTCTCAACGGAAAGAGGTTAAAGATGTATATCATATCGATGCGAGAGGTGGTGGAGGGTTACAAGAAAATTGGTGTTGGAAACGTTTTATAGATATTGACCGCAAAAAAACTTTTTTTGCCTTAAAAATTTGGAAGTTATCAAATAAATGCCTATCTCTGACCTTTGGTCGAAGATATTTTCGCTCGAAACTAAAAAAATAATGCATATTTATTTGGTAGTTTGCTCGCTTATTCGTATCTTTGCAACGTCAGAATGATAGTTCTGGCTATCCGGTAAGTTTCCGCGTGGGAGCAAGACTTGATCGACACTACTCCATTTGAATAAAAAGGCTGCATCATGTATGGTGCGCACGAATTGCGGGTGCAAAGGTAACTTTTCCGTCAAACGGCCAAGATTTTCGCCCATTTTTTTATTTTCGCCTGCTTTTTCAGGCCATTTTCGGCCCAATCTCGGTTCCTGTGGCTTGGAAATGGGGGAAAGGACGAACCTTTCGTTGCGGATGGACGGGGGTATAGTTAAATCAATGACGTGGAATGATAAATCTACGACAATGAACGTTAAATCAACGACATTGAACGTTAAATCAATGTCATAGATTTAACTTTTTGCCTCCTTCCTATTGTAGTCCAACTTCTTCGGCTATATCTTGCTTCATACATGCACTATTTTGCTGATATACGCAAGAGGCTGCGTCAAAATAGCCTTAATCCAATCGTGGAAATATTATAACTGGGAGTTATAAGGTATATAACTGGGAGTTATAAGGTATATAACTGGGAGTTATAAGGTATATAAGTCCACGTAAAGCGATTTTGACACAGCCTCATCTGCTTTATAGAAGCAGACATAGCGTCATAGTCACTCCCCTTTGCTCATAATTCCGATGACAGTGGCAATGTCGGCTACGTCAACATCGCCGTCGCTGTTTACGTCGGCAACATCCGACGAAGGAGTCAAACCAGCCATGATGCTAATGAGGGTGGCAATGTCGGCCACATCAACGACACAGTCGCCGTTCACGTCGCCTTTCTTGGGACTCTTTCCAAAGAAGTGCAGGCGGAAGTGGTCGAACATGGTCCAGTAGGATGTTGGTGCGCTGGTGCACTTGATGCCTATGCGGAGGTTGCTGCCCGCCTTGTTGAGTTTGGCGCTGACGCTGCTGTCGTAAAGACCCTTGGCGAAGTATTTCTCGGCACCCGTCATACAGTTGGGGATGTATGTGCCGTCGCTGAGTTTGCTGTCGCTGCCCCATCCGCCATCGTTGAAGAGATAATTGGGCTGGCGGTCGTCACAGATGTGCTTGACGGCTGCCGATGTGCTGTTGATGTAGAGCGACGTGGTGACCTTGGCGGTGCCGTTCAGGTAGGGCGTCAGCACGGCGTCGTAGGCACCCGGACGCTGGAAGGCGTATGCCCGCAGTTCGTAGTTGCCGGAGGGCATATTGTTGAGAATCTGATAGAAGTTGAACGTCTTCTCATAGAACTCGGCTCCCTTGGCGTCGTAGCCGGGAGCACCGTTGGTCGATGTCCAGCCAGTAGTGGCATCGGTGTCGAAGTCAGGATTCTCAATCATATAGGTGAGGTCGAAGGGCTTCGACAGGTCGGTGACTGACACGCTGGACAGGAAGGTGATGGTGGCGGCTTGTGCCTGTTCAATCAGGGCGCTGATTTCAGAACCCTTGGTGCAGGCGGCGGCTTCTGTCTCAATGTCGGCCAGGGTGCTTTCCAGCGTGGCGTCGGCATTGGCCACATCCTGATGGTGTGGCGTTTGGGCGAGTTTGCGAATCTGTGCCAGCAGGTCGGCCAGTTCGGTGCGTGCCAGTTCAATGTTGCCGTTGTCGAAGTTCAGGGCCTCATCTGCGGTGAGGATGAGCCAGCGCTGTGTCGTTGCACTCTTGGCGATGTTCCACGAGGCGGTGGCAGTCTTGCCGTTGGTGGTGGCGTTCAGGCACGGCGGGTTGGCAGAACTTTCTGGGTGGATGATGTAGTAACCTCGGTGACCGTCCACATCGACACGTCCGCGCATCAGGTGGAAGTTGTCAGCGGTGGTGGGATTTGTGTGTTTGACAGTCTTGATGCCGCTGGAGTACGTCATATAGTAACCCGTTGCTGCGTTCTTCAGTTGGTAGTACTGGTTCGAGGGCGTGAAACTGAGGTACCAGGCGGCGGCATCGTCGGCTGCTGCCTCCTCGGCGCTCATCGTCTTCCATTCCAATGTGTGGGTAGCGGTTTCCACAAGGTAGGCACTGCGCAAACCGTGCTTCTCATCCTCGTTCTTGATGTAGTATTTCACTCCATCCTCGTGGTTGAAGGCGTAGTAGGGCAGGGCATAGCCTATCTCACCCGAGCCGGGCAGACCATCCTCGTTGAGCGCCTGTGCCAGTATGCCCATCATACAGTAGAGGTTGTCGCTATGGGTGTCCTCGTGGGCACCATTACAGCCGTAGGGCCAGAGGTGCGTGTCGTCACCGGTGATGACGGCTGTGGCACTGTTGTCCCAGAAACGCACGGCCTCGGTCACGCGGTCGCCCAGCCAGTCGCCACGGTTGCCGCCGGAGCGCATCTCACCGTTCCACCATATACTATGGGTGCCCACGCCGATGCCGTGGAAAGCCTCATGCATGATGGTGCCAGGCTGCTGGTAACTGCTGCTGGGTCCCACACGCATGCTGCCGCCATAACTACAGTCGGCAGTGGGAGTGCCCGATCCGAAAGTGACGCTAATGCCAAAGCCGTGGATGCTGGTCAGGTTGTTCCAGTAGTAGTCCATCGACAGGTTGATGGCATAGTTGATGCGGTCGTTGGAGGCTTCGTCGCCGCCGTTGTTATACCAGTGGCCCACGGTACCCTTCGGCACGGTGACAAACTTGATGACATCACCGTAGCCCACGGCGTAGTCCTTGTTGATAGCGTATGCGCGCATATAATAAACGGTGGCGGGCTTGAGGTCGCGCAGCCAATAGATTTTTCCGGCCTGGTCGATGTATTCCTTCGTGCGGTTGTCAGTCACCTTCGGGTCTGGATTCTCGCTCCAGCAGAAGCCTTCCTCCAGTATGTTGTTGCCCTTGACAGTGCTGCGACCAAAGGCCCATGTGCATCCTCGGATGAAGCGAGAGTCGGTGGTGACGGTTGGAGGCGTGCCGCTCCCTGATGGGTTCTGAATCTTGAAAGCGAAGGAAGCCTCGGCCAGTGCGGCGATGGCGGCCTCGGCCTGTGCGTCGGTGGTTGCGTCATTGTCGTATATGGCCTGTGCGGCATCAATGGCGGCCTGATAGTCGGCCTTCTCAGTAGCCTGTGGACTGCTTATTTCGTCCTTCGCAGCGGCGATGGCATCGGCAAGTCGGGCGAACACCTCACTTGATGTGGTGGCATCGGCGATGGCGATCTCCAAAGCAGTTGCGGCAGCTGACCAGCCGCTGGTGTCCGACTGCGCAAGTTCCTGTTTTGCTGCAATGATGGCCTCGGATAATGCCTGTTTTGCTTCAGCGTTCATACGTTTCCCTGCAAGTGCCTCCGCCTGTACGATAAGGGCTGTGAGTTCTGACTTCACATCTGTGATGTCGTCACTAATATACTCCAGACGGAAGTTGTCGACCGATATCCAGTTGCCCGTGGCCCCATTGGCCTCAAAGCCAATCTCCAACTCGTCGGCAACCTGCACGAACTCCAGCGTGTAGTTATTGCGGACAGTGACATCTTTGGTGTGCGTTCCTGCAAAAATCCATGCGCCCCTCTGTGCCTGGTTAGGCGTGTCCTCCTGAATGTTCTGTGCAGCGACAATCAGACGGTAGCGGCCAGCTGGCATCCCCGTGAGTTTCTGGCTTATACGGGCGTCGCCAACGGTATTGCCCCGCCAAGTCCATTTCTCCACATACCACGTGCCTTGCATCACTGTGAAGAAATCATTGTTCATCGTGCCCATATTCGTGGCTGTCCAACCCGTCAGGTCGCCGGTCTCGAAACTGGGATTGGTGATACGGTCGGTCATGTCGAGCGGATTGTCGGCACTAGCATTGGCACGGAGGTAGATGTCAATAGCCTTTTCCATGGCCACGATGGCGGCGGCTTCCTCCTCGGCTGTCGGCTGTTGTTCCGTTTGGGCAGCCAAATGTTTGGCTGCCGCAATGGCATCCAACAACTGCTGAGACTCCTTGCCAGTAACATTGCCGTAGGCGGCCTCCACATTTTCGGTGGCCTTAACCAGTTCGTCCATAAGGTCGGTGCCAACGAGCGTCAACTGGAAATTGTCAACGGCAATCCAGTTGCCCGACGCATCCTTAGCCTCAAAGCCGATGGTGACGCTGCCCGACACGAAGTTGAAAGCAACCTTGTAGGTGTCGCGCACCGTGACGGTGGTCTTGTTGAGCGATGAGGGAAGACTGAACAATTTGGAGTTCTCAGCGAAAATCCATGCACCGGTCTGTGAAGCAGTTGGCGTGTCCTCCTGAATGTTCTGCGCTGCTGCCGTCAGTTCGTAGTTGCCGGCGGGCAGGTTGTAGAGCACCTGCGAGAGTTTGCCCGAACCCACAGCACCGCCTCGGCCCGTCCACCGTTCCATGTAGGTGTTTCCGCTCTTAATTGAGAATACACTATTGGTCTGTGCACTCATACCCTGGTGTTCCCATCCGTCGGTACCCTTTTCAAAACTGGGGTTTGTGATGAGTGACGTGTAGTTGGTCTGCGCATTCATCGTGATGGCGCATAGAAATGCTGCCATCGCTATCGTCATAAGGTTTTTCTTCAAAAATTAATATCGTTCCGTTTTTTCATTTCTCCACTATCCGGTGGCCATTAGTATAGGTGCCCTTGGCCACCACCTTGCCGTTTCGGTCTTTCTCAAGGAAAGTCCCGTCTCTCTTTCCTTCGGCGTAGTTGCCCTCGAAGCGGAGGCCGTCCCTGCCCACTTCAATGGCGGGGCCGTGACGCTGACCGTTCTTGAACTGGGCCTTGAACTTCGAGCCGTCGGCCAGGTGGCCTATACACTCGCCATCGGGCTGGCCGCCAACGAACTGGCCTTCGACCACGTCACCGGCCTTAGTGGTGAGTTTGCCCTTGCCGTTGGCCTTGTCGGTCTTCCACTGGCCCACGTAGGTGTTGCCGTTGGCCCAGACGAGCGTGCCCTGCCCGCTCTTGTCGCCGTTGAGGAACTGACCTGTGTACTTGTCGCCATTGGCAAAGCGGAAGATGCCTGTGCCGGTGCGCCTGCCGTTCTGGTAGTCACCCTCATAGACGTCGCCGTTCTGGAAGTGGTAGATGCCCTTTCCGTGCTGCACATCGTTCAGCCACTGACCCACATACACATCGCCATCGGCATATTTGTAGGTTCCCTTGCCGTTGCGCTGGTTGTCGCGCCACTCGCCATCGTAGGTGGAACCGTCGGCCCAGTCGAAGAAGCCCCGGCCGCTTTTCTTGTCGTCCTTCCACTCGCCGTCGTAGTAGGCTCCGCCTGAAAAGACGTACTTGCCCTTGCCGTCGCGCTTGTCCTCACGCCAACCGCCTGTATAGGTGTCGCCATTGAAGTAGTACATCACACCCTCGCCCTGCTGGAAGTCCTTGAACCAGAGGCCCACATACTTGTTGTTGTTCAGGAAATAGAAGGTGCCCTGACCGTGCTGATGGTCCTGCACCCACTGGCCTTCGTATTTCTCTCCGTCGCTGAAAGTATAGACACCATAGCCCTCACGCTTGCCTTTCACGTATTCGCCTTCGTAGGTGTCGCCGTTTTTCCAGGTGGTCTTGCCTTTTCCGTGGGGCCTGCCCACCGCCATTTCGCCGTTGTATTCGCCGCCGTCCTTGGTGGTGTACGAGCCAAGGGTTATCTTCTGGGCCTGTCCCAAAAAGGGGAAAGCCAGAAAGGCGGCAGTCAGTATATATATTTTGATTTTCATGTATGTTTCCGATTTTTACCCTCCAAAAGTACGAATATTCTGCGGAGCGGACAAGAAAATTAAGAATTAGCATTTAAGAATTAAGAATATTTCGTAATTTTTTTGCACACATCCCAACGAGATTTGCATATATCAGAAAAACTTTGTACTTTTGTCCCCCAGATAGAAACCAGAAGCATACAATATATGAAAAGTACCTTTCTGACCACCGCCCTGCTACTGCTACTGACGGCCCTGCCTGCCAGCGGCCAGGAGCTGGAAGCCAAAGTCAATTTCAACACGCAACAGGTGCAGGGCACGGACAAGTCGGTGTTTGAGAACCTGCAACAGACGCTCGAACAGTTTATCAACGAGAAGCAATGGACGGAGTTGCAATTCCAGGAGAACGAGCGCATACAGTGCACGTTCAACATCACGGTGACGAAGTACGACGCTTCGGCCAACCGATTCACCTGCACGGCACTCGTACAGGCCAACCGGCCAGTATATAACTCGGCCTACACCACCACCTTATATAATAATCGGGACAAGAACTTCGACTTTGAGTTTGTCCAGTTCGACCAACTGAACTTTAACGAGGAAATCATCGACAACCAACTGGTGGCCCTCGTGTCCTACTATGCCTTTCTCATCATTGGCCTTGACCTGGACAGTTTCTCGCCGATGGGCGGCACCGACGTGTTGCAACGCTGCATGAATCTGGTGAACAACGCGCAGAACCTGGACTTCACGGGATGGAAGTCGTTTGACGACTCACGCAACCGCTTTGCTATCATCAACGACTATCTGGACGAGAGCATGAAGCCCTTCCGCCAACTGCAATACGACTACTACCGCACAGGACTGGACGAAATGGCGCAAAACGTGGAGCGTGGGCGCACCAACGTGACGACCGCGCTGGAGAAGGGACTGAAGAAAGCCCACGAGGAGAAGCCCCTGAGCCTGCTGCCACAAATATGGACTGACTACAAGAAAGACGAGTTGGCCAGCATCTACAAGGGAAAGGGCACGCAGAAGGAGAAAGAGAGCGTTTACGACATGCTGATGGGCATCAACGCCTCGCAGAGCAATTCGTGGGACAAAATCAGGCAATAGAGACCTATGGAGAAACAACTGAAAGCAGCCCTCTTCGACCTCGACGGCGTGGTGTTCGACACTGAGCCGCAGTACTCTGTGTTCTGGGGAAGCCAGTGCCGACGCTACCACCCAGAGCATCCCGGACTGGAATATGAAATCAAAGGGCAGACGCTCGACCAGATTTTCGACCGCTGGTGGGCCGGCCCCCTTGAGGCTGAACGCGAAGCCGTCACGCAACGGCTCAACGAGTTTGAGGCCCAGATGAGTTATGATTACATCGACGGCCTCGTCGTCTTTGTCAACGATTTGCGCAGTCATGGTGTAAAGACGGCTGTGGTGACCAGTTCCAATCTGTTGAAGATAAACAGCGTGTGCCGCGCCAGGCCCGAACTGCGCACACTTTTCGACGACATCCTCACGAGCGAAGACTTTGCCGAGAGCAAGCCTTCGCCCGACTGCTATCTGCGTGCCGCCGCCCGCTTTGGTGCCACGCCCCAGGAGTGTGTGGTCTTCGAGGACAGCATCAACGGCCTACGCTCCGGCCAAGCCGCCGAAATGTTCGTGGTAGGCCTGCTCACCACCAACCCGCTGCAGGCCGTGGCACCGCTCTCCCATCTGCAAATCGCCAATTATCGGGATTTCTCCTTAGCAAAACTCTTGGAGGCAATGGCCTGAACGAGAAAATGTGGACGAAATGTTTGGCCGTTCCACATTTTTTCCCTATCTTTGTCGGCAAATTGTGATACTACGCTAAAAACCAAATACAATGAAGAAACAAACCTTGCAGAAAATGCGCACCACAATGCTCACGCTGGTACTGGTACTGTTGTGTGCCGCCCCGGCCTCTGCCGCCAACGTGAAGACCACCGTGGAGCAAGTGACGGGCACCGTCACGCTGACCGACGACGTGGACTACATCGTCAGTTCTGCCACACCTTTTACCAATAGTGGTGTGGTCAACATCACCAACACCGACCACGCCGTGCTCATCCTGGCCAATGTGAAGCCGTCGGCAGCCATCCGACTGCTGGCCTCCCACGTAAAAGTGAATGGAGCAAAGGCCGTGAACAACACCAACTGCCAGGTGAAACTCTACAACTTGGGCTGTATCATCATGCCTTACGCCAATGACATCAAGCCACTGACCGTCTATTCGGAACAGAACTTCCAAGGCGAGGCCGTCAACGACTTCGGTCTGGAGCACACAGGCGGCTACATGAACACGCTCACCGCCGAGAAACTGAACAACCGCATCCGCTCGTTCAAACTGAAACGCGGCTATATGGTGACTTTCGCCAACCGTGCCGGCGGACGAGGCTACAGCCGTTGCTTCATCGCCGCCGATGCCGACTTGGAGATGGGCGTCCTGCCAGGCGTGCTCGACAACAGCATCTCCTCCTACCGTGTGTTCAAATGGTACGACGCTGGCAAAAAGCAACTGGCCAACAGTGCTGGTGACGCCGCTGCCCTTAGTGCACTCAACGTGCAAAGTACCTACGACTGGGGCCAAGGCAACAGCAGTCTGGCTCCCAATATTGAGTGGGTGCCTAACCATATATATGAGGACTGGCCTTCATCGTCGGCCATTGGCAGCACCACCCAGTCGCCCCATACCAAGAACAACAACGAGCCGCGCAATTCTGCCGATGACCACCCACAGGATTTGGAGACCATCCTGGGCAACTGGGAGAACATGATGCGTACAGGCTTGCGTCTCTGCTCGCCCGCCTCTTGGGACGGCAGCGACTACTGGAACGCTACCGGCTTCCTGGCCGACTTCATAGACAGTATCGACGCACGCGGCTGGCGCTGCGACATCATCGACCTGCACTGCTACTGGCCAGAAAGCAACTTCGGCAACATTGCCAACTGGGCGAACAAATACAAGCGTCCCGTCTGGATTTCGGAGTGGTGCTGGGGAGCATCGTGGAACAGCAACGGTGCCTTCGCCAGCGGAGTGAATGAGACACAGGTGAGGGACGCACTGGAACGCATCTGTACGGGGCTGAACAACGCCGACTACGTGGAACGCTACTACTACTGGAACGGCGAGCGCGACCCGTCGCGCCTCTACAAGAACGGCAAGCTTACGCCTGCCGGCGAGATGTACGCAGCACTTGACGGCGGACTGGCCTACAACGGCAAGTTCGACTATGCGCCAAAAGTGCCTGAGCAGAAAGACCCACACGACTTAGTAGTAGATTTCGACAAGAATGCCCACTCCGCCAAGCTTACCTGGTACGACCCCAATGGCGAACTGAACGTCAGTTCCGTTGTAGAGCGCCGCAAATCAGCATCAGCAAACTGGGAAGTCCTGGCTTCCTTGACGTTGAAAGAGACCGCTGGCAAATGCACCTTCGAGGATGGTGAGGCCACCAACGGATGCCAGTACCGCATACACATTGTTGACGCCAACTGCAAGGACCGCTATTCTAACATCGTCACCGCCGCCAGTTCCGACCTGGGTGCAGGCGACAGCGTGGAACTTGACGGTGTCACCAAGTACATTGGCGGCAATATCTTCGTCAATGGCAACTTCGATATGGGCTGTTACGGATGGTTAAGCGGCACCAACGAGCCTCTCGGCCAGCCCTGGTTCCAGGTGGTGCCTGTGGGAGGCTACGGAAACGGCCCCTATCTGCAGACATACGGCAACGGTACCGCCAATACGGTTTCGGCCATCAGGACGGCTTTCGACATCAAGCCAAACACCGACTACTACTATACTGGCTCGGTCTGTAACACCATCAACACTTTTTCGCAACTGTGTTTCACAGAGGATGGAACGTCGAGCAAAGGAAACATTTTTTCTCTGCAGAACACCACCAGCAACTGGCTCACACAGTTTAAGACTTTCAACTCTGGCTCATACTCAAAGGTGCTCGTCTCGTTCCGTATGCTTGGCTCCAAGACGCAAGTGGACAACTTGCTACTGGCCCAACTCTTCGACACCGAGGAGGAAGCCATAGCCGACGGCGTGGAGAAAGCCCGCCTGAAAGCGGAGGCATTTATGGCATACAACACCCTCTACGCTGAAATCAACCACTTTCTCAGCTTAGATTTGGCCAGCATTACTGGCACCGACCAGACTGCCCTCTTCGCTATCGAGCGTGCTGTGTCGCAAGCCATCCAGGCCTATACCATTATGCCCAAGTTGCAGGCACTCTACGAGAGGGCTGCCGCCTTGTTAGCACTCAACCTGACTGGCAGCGACGAACTCAAAAATGTCATTTCAAAGTCGGGAGGCCCAACCCCATCATTCATCATCAGCCAATACGCCGCCATACAGGCCGCCATCGACGACTATCTGCCACTGACAACTGCCACCAAGCAGCCCACACAGCCCAAGTTTGCCAGCGCGACAGGCTGGACCACCAAGTGCGGCACCTATACCGGCGGCGACCAGTGCACCAACAGCCAGGACGGCATCACCTTCTGGAACGCCTGGTGGAGCGGCATCAACGCATCTGAAGGCACGGCCAAGACGATGGAAGTGAAACAAGAAGTGAAGGGCCTGTCACACGGACTTTACACCTTAGAGTGCAAGTCGTCGACGGAACACTACTGTCTGAGCGACCAACACGGCTACATCACTTCGGGCGACCAGACTGCTGTCACACCCGCCCTGACAGCCGACTACTTCGATTTGCCTACTGTGGCTGCCGCCGACCGTTGGCAGACGCTCACGTCAGCGCCGGTCTACGTCGACGAGAATGGCAGCGCCACCATCGGTTTCATAGGTTCCAAGGCAGGCGCCATCGACAATGCCTGGCATGAACTGGGCAACAGCAAGAGCAACGGCGACAAGCGTGAAGGCTGGTGGTGCGCCACCGACTTCGTGCTGAAGCACACCCCACTCTACCGCGCCACTGTGGTGCCTGGCCAGTGGAATGTCGTCTGCCTGCCCTACAATGCCACGCCCGGTGTAGGTGTCACGTTATACCAAATAGCAGGCGTCAGCGACGACTACACCTATCTATGCGTTGAGCCTGTCGACAAGGCTATGGCCGGCGTACCTGTCATCTATAAGTCGGAAGGCGAAGTAGCCACCTTTATGGAGCAGGGCAAATCCGTAGCCGCCACTTCCGATGCACCTGGCAATCTGCGAGGTTGGCTCAAGACCACCCTCCACGTGCCCGCCGACTACTATTATTTGGAAGAAGGCGAATGGAAAAAGTGCACACAAACGTTCAGCGAGAGACCCTATATCGGCAATTTCGGCGCTGCCATCCGTCCCTTCACCGACAGTAACGCCACTGCCGTCACCATCTACAAAGGCTGGGAGGGACTCACCATACCCATCAATGGCATCACCGAAGAGGAGATTGAGTTCAACAACGCTAATGCTCAAGTTGTTGTTGTGGGTGGCAATGAGGGCGACGTGAATGTCGACGGCAAAGTCGACGTGGCCGATATTGCCAGCGTCATCACCTTTATGGCGGGTAACAACAACGCAGTTACCCTGGAGCAGGCCGACGTAAACAAAGACGGCAAGGTCGACGTGGCCGACATTGCCGCAATTATTACCATTATGGCCAAATAAGAATCGCTCTCCTACCCTTGCTGCATCTGGCGGAGCAGTTCCTGCTGCCGCTGGGTGAGCGAGGTGGGAAGAGAGACATTGTAAGTGATAATAAGGTCTGTGCCGGCATTGCCTTTGCCGCGCAAACGCACTCTGGAGCCTGGCTGTGTGCCGGGCTTCACCTTTAGGCGCAACTTCGTTCCGTCGGCAATACTCACAATGATGTCGCCGCCCAGCAGGGCGGTGTACATATCGATATTGACGCTGGCCTGCGTGTCGCTGCGCGGCTGTTCCGCCGCCGACCTGGCACCGCCAAAGCCAGCACCGCCACGGGCGCCAAAGAGTTTCTCGAAGAACGAACTGAAGCCGCCGGAGCCAGTGAAGGTCGAGAAGTCGAAGCCCTCGAAGGGCGAGCCGCCACGGCCTGACGAGAAACCGCCAAAGCCAGGTCCGCCACCGGCAAAGCCACCAGCATCCTTCCACTGCTCGCCGTACTGGTCGTATTTCTTGCGCTTCTCGGGGTCGCCAATCACGTCGTAAGCCTCGTTAAGGGCCTGAAACTTCGCCTTCGCCTTGGGGTCGTCTGGGTGCAGGTCGGGATGGAACTGCTTGGCCCGCTTGATGTAGGCCTTCTTCACATCCTTCTGCGGAATGGACTTGTCTACGCCCAAAATCTTGTAATAGTCGATAAATGCCATGGTTGTTTCCTCCTTTTCGATTTATGTTTATTGCTAAAGCAAGATAGCAAAAAATATGCCACAAGAGGGAAATGAAAGCAAAGATTGCGTTAATGTTTCAAAAAACCTTGCTTTTATTCTTTATCCACGGAGAATCCCCTCTGCACCATAATTTATTCTGTTTTTAGTAAACGGCATTGTTCTAATGATTAGACTGCAAATATAGTAATTAGTTTCCAGATTACGATATTACTCTGCGTAAAAGTTGCAATTTGCTATGGTTATTTAACAATAATTCCCGTTTTGCCTTTATTTTAGGCTGAATTGCGTCAAAGCTTTGTAATTGCCTATACAGATGTTATTCATAATCGCGCCAAAAGAAAGAAAAAAGTCCGAAAATGTGATTTTTCTTGCTAATTATTGCCCGAAAATGTGATTTATTGCTTATCTTTGCAGCCGAAAATGTGATTTACTGTTATGGAACTGCTTAAAAGAAAAATAGATAAGTATCTTTTGGACTGGAAAAACAGTCCAGAGAGGAAACCGCTGATAGTGAAAGGTGCCCGTCAGGTGGGTAAGACCATTTCTGTCAGGGCATTTGGAGAGGCAAACTATGAGTCGGTCGTCGAAATAAACTTTGTGCTTCAGAAGAAGTTCAGGGCTATATTCGATAGTGGCTACGAAGTGGAGACGATCATAAAGAATATCTCGCTGCTGGAACCTTCCTGGAAATTCATACCTCACAAAACACTGCTCTTTTTTGACGAGTTGCAGAAATGCCCCGACTGCGCAACCTCACTTAAATCATTCTGTGAGGACGGGCGTTTCGACGTCATCTGTTCTGGTTCGTTGATGGGTATCTATTATGAGGAAATCGAATCAAATGCTGTCGGTTTCAAGGAAGACTTCGAGATGCATTCGATGGACTTCCATGAGTTCCTTTGGGCAAAAGGATATTCAGAGGGACAGATAGAAGACCTTTACCAACACATGACGACCTTGCAGCCGTTCTCACAGTTGGAATTGGACACGATGACCGATATCTTTCGCGACTACATGAGCCTCGGCGGAATGCCAGAAGTGGTGAAGATGTATATTGACAACGGACATTTCGGGGGCACCCTGAAGCTACAGCGCCAACTGTTGAAAGACTACGAGGAGGACATTACGAAATATGCCAGACAGACTGACAAGGCGAAGATTCTGGCCGTTTACAACCATATCTCCACTTTCCTGGCAAAAGAGAACAAGAAATACCAGATAACGAAGATTGCGAAAGGAGCAAGGAACCGTGAATATATCGGGGCTGTGGAGTGGCTGAAAGAAGCTGGTGTCATCAATGTGTGCTACTGTCTGAACAATGCGGAACTGCCGTTGAAAGGTAATTATGATGCTGATTTCTACAAGATATATTACCACGACACGGGTCTACTCATAGCCTCATTGGACGAAGAGGCCCAGGAGGACCTTCGCGCCAACAAGAACTTTGGAACCTACAAGGGGGCCATCTATGAAAATGTTGTTGGAGAGATGCTGCGCAAATCGGGGTATGACCAACTTTATTTCTACAAGCATGACAAACCCGCTATGGAGATGGACTTTTTTGTTCGTGATGCCGACTCATTAATACCCATAGAGGTGAAAGCAAAGGACGGTGCCACCGCCTCGCTCAACAATCTTATCAAATGGGACTCATATCCTGATGTGAAATACGGCATCAAGCTCGGCTACAAAAACATCGGTTGGAACGGTCAGTTCTATACCTTCCCGTATTTCCTCGCTTTCTTGATAAAACGATTTCTTAAGGAAAAGACAAGTTGTTAACTACATTCCCCTGTTTGCCTTCATTTTAGACCTAATTGCGTTAATCTTTCAAAATCCGTTGCTCTTTAGAAGTTTTTTTTGTATCTTTGCCGCAATAATTGTACAGTTATACTATGAAATTCATTGGTATTATACCGGCGCGATATGCGTCGACTCGCTTCCCAGGCAAACCGCTGGCTATGCTGGGCGGCAAGACCGTCATCGAGCGTGTGTACTGTCAGGTGGTGCGCTCCCTGGGCGAGGCCTGGGTAGCCACCGACGACGAGCGCATCCGTGAGGCTGTAGAGGCCTTCGGAGGCCGCGCAGTGATGACCCGCACCGACCACCGCAGCGGCACCGACCGTCTGGAGGAGGCGGCAGAGGAGATTGGCACCGATGCCGACGTGATCATCAATGTGCAGGGCGACGAGCCGTTCATCGACCCTTCGCAGTTGCAAACGCTGATGGCACTCTTCGACGACCCGCAGACCCAGATTGCCACGCTGGGCAAGCCTTTCGCCACCGCCGAGGAGGCCAAGAACCCGAACTCGCCCAAGATAGTGACCGACTTGCGCGGCTACGCCCTCTACTTCAGCCGCTCCGTCATTCCCTATTTCAGGAACGACCCTGCGCTGCCGGGGATGCCGCAATTGCTGAAGCACATCGGCCTCTATGCCTACAAACGGGAAGTGCTGGCACAGGTCACCCGTCTGCCGCAAAGTCCCCTGGAACTGGCCGAGAGCCTGGAGCAGTTGCGATGGCTGGAAAATGGCTACCGCATCCGCGTGGGCATCACCAACGTGGAGACCGTGGGCATAGACACCCCCGACGACCTGCACCGTGCCGAAGAATTCCTGAAGGCCAATAACGCCCAACCATCATTTCATACCACCAAATGACAGTTATATACCTTATAACTACCAGTTATATACCTTTTAACTACCAGTTATATACCTTATAACCCAAACTATCAATTACGACAATCTGAATGGACAACGAAACTACAGACGACATCCTCGCCCCGGAAGAGCACTCCGACTATAAGCCTGTGAACCGCTTCGACGCCTCCGTCGTTCACCATCTGAGCGGTATGTACCAAAACTGGTTCCTCGACTATGCTTCCTACGTCATACTGGAGCGCGCCGTCCCCCACATCGAGGACGGCCTGAAGCCTGTGCAGCGCCGCATCCTCCACTCGATGAAGCGAATGGACGACGGGCGCTACAACAAGGTGGCCAACATCGTGGGCCATACGATGCAGTTCCACCCTCACGGCGACGCCTCCATCGGCGACGCCCTGGTGCAACTGGGGCAGAAGGACCTGCTCATCGACACACAGGGCAACTGGGGCAACATCCTCACCGGCGACAAGGCCGCCGCACCGCGATACATCGAGGCACGCCTGTCGAAGTTTGCCCTCGACACCGTCTTCAACCCGAAGACCACGGAGTGGCAACTCTCCTACGACGGCCGTAACAAGGAACCAATCACCTTGCCAGTCAAGTACCCGCTGCTGCTGGCACAGGGGGCCGAGGGCATCGCCGTGGGTCTGTCGTCGAAGATTCTTCCCCATAACTTCTGCGAGATATGCGACGCCGCTATCAGTTATCTGCACGGCGAAGAGTTCCACCTCTACCCCGACTTCCAGACGGGCGGCTCCATCGACGTCAGCAAATACAACGACGGCCAGCGCGGCGGCGTGCTGAAAGTGCGTGCAAAGATTGAGAAACTCGACCAGAAGACGCTCGTCATCCGCGACCTGCCGTTCTCGAAGACCGTCGACAGCCTCATCGACAGCATCAAGAAAGCCATTGAGAAAGGCAAAATCAAGGCCCGCCACGTGGACGACCTGACATCGGCCACCGTGGAGATTCAGATTCAACTGATGCCTGGCGTAAGCAGCGACAAGACGATTGACGCCCTCTACGCCTTCACCGACTGCGAAATCAGCATCTCGCCCAACTGCTGCGTCATCAAGGACCAAAAACCCCAGTTCCTCACCGTCAGCGACCTGCTGCGCGACAATGTGGAGCGCACTAAAGACCTCATCCGCCAGGAACTGGAGATACGCAAGAACGAACTGCTGGAGCAACTGCACTTCCAGTCGTTGGAGAAAATCTTCATCGAGGAGCGCATCTACAAGGACCGCAAGTTTGAAGAGGCGCCCAACGTGGACAAGGTGTGCGAGCATATCGACGACCGCCTGACGCCCTACTACCCGCAACTGGTGCGCGAGGTGACAAAGGACGACATCCTGCGCCTGCTGGAAATCAAGATGCAGCGCATCCTGAAGTTCAACAAGGAGAAGGCTGACGAACTGATGGCCCGCATCAAGGCCGAGATAGAGCAGATAGACCGCGACCTGGCCAACTTGGTAGAAGTGACCGCCGGCTGGTTCCAGTTCCTCAACGACAAGTACGGCAAAGACCATCCGCGACTGACCGAGATACGCAACTTCGACACCATCGAGGCCACCAAGGTGGCAGAGGCCAACCAGAAGCTCTACATCAACCGCCAGGAGGGCTTCATCGGCACGGGGCTGAAGAAAGACGAGTTCGTGTGCAACTGCTCCGACATCGACGACATCATCATCTTCTTCCGCGACGGCAAATACAAGGTGGTGCGCGTGGCCGAGAAACTCTTCGTGGGCAAGAACATACAATATGTGGGCGTGTTCAAGAAGAGCGACACACGCACCATATACAATGTGGTTTACCGCGACGGACGGCAAGGCCCGTCATACTACAAGCGTTTCAACATCACAGGCATCACCCGCGACCGCGAGTACGACCTGACACAGGGCACACCCGGCTCGAAGATTCTCTACTTCACCGCTAACCCCAACGGCGAGGCCGAGGTCATCAAGGTGACACTCGACGCCAGCGTGCAGGCCGCAAACGCCCGTGCCAGCATTTTCCTGGAACGCTCGTTTGCCGACGTCATCATCAAGGGCCGTGCATCGAAGGGCAATCTGCTCACCAAGAAGCCCGTGCACCGCATCACTCTGAAGAGCCAGGGCCACTCGACTCTGGGCGGCCGCAAGGTGTGGTTCGACCCCGACGTGAACCGCCTGAACTACGACGAACACGGGCGGCTGTTAGGCGAGTTCTTCGACGACGACCAAATCCTGGTGGTGCTGAAGAACGGCGACTTCTACCTGACCAACTTCGACGTGAACAACCACTACGAGGCCGACATCCTGCGCATTGAGAAATACGACGCGGGAAAGGTCTGGACCGCCGCCCTCTTCGATGCCGACAACCAGGGCTATCCCTATCTGAAGCGTTTCCTGATGGAGGCCGCCAAGCGCAAGCAGAACTTCCTGGGCGACAACCCCACCTCGAAACTCATCCTCCTCAGCGACCAGGTCTATCCGCTCATCCGCGTCACCTACGGCGGAGCCGATGAAGTGCGCGGCAGCGAGGAAATCGACGCCGAGCAGTTCATCGCCATCAAAGGCTTCAAGGCCAAAGGCAAGCGCATCAGCACCTGGCAGATAGAGAGCATTGAGGAACTGGAGCCGACACGTTTCCCCGAACCTCCCGAAGAAACAGAGGCCCCAGAAGACACAGAAACTTCAGAAGCCTTAGAGACCCAGGAAACCCCAACCCCGCCAGAGGAAGACCTCGACCCCGACGCAGGCAAGAGCCAACGCCAAATCATCGACGAAATGACAGGCCAACTGAGTTTTGACTTTTAACATCATCATACTAACCCCAAAACTATACCGATTATGAGAAGACTATTCATTACATTTATGCTTGTGCTCGCGGCCATTTCCGCGTCGGCGCAAGGCAATCAGTTGGTCTATGCCGATATGCCCGACGGCACCAAGTGGGTAACCTATTGGACCAACAAGGACAAGCATCGCTTACACTACAGCGGCAACATTGTCATCCCCGACTATGTGGACGGAAAACCGGTGACGGGCATTATGGCCTCTACCTTCCAAGACAACACCGGGGTTACCTCTGTCATCATTGGCAATAACGTCAAGATTATCTCGGCAAACGCCTTTTACGGCTGTACTGGCCTGACGGAAATCACCATCCCCGCCAGCGTCGATTCTATCGGCGAGTGGTGCTTCCGCTATGCAGGACTGAAAAAAGCCACTTTCGCCAATGGCGACAATCCCCTGAAACTTTGGGACTGGGGAGGCTACACCATCTTTGCCGACTGCCCCATCGAGACCGCACACCTGGGACGCAACTATGAGAGTGGTCGCGCACCATTCCGTGGACGCCCTGAACTCAGACAGGCCACGGTGAGCGACAACGTCAGAGCCATTCAGGAAGGCGAGTTCAAGGGCTGTACAAAACTGCTCTCCGTCACCCTGGGAAATAACATCGCGGAGATTGGCGACGAGGCTTTCTGCAACTGCGACACCCTGCAGACCATCACAATGCCCTCCAGCG
>JAGCZA010000038.1 GCA_017960525.1 Prevotella sp. | reverse complement strand
CCGTTAAAGCTCTTTACATACTTCTCACCGCCGTTTTTGCGGCTCAATTCAACAATTTTATCACGGTCAAGTGATTTTATCAGCTGACCATACACCGGCTGTCCGAAAAAATGTGTACTTTTGCCCATGGTTACGTTTGATCTTGTTTGGCGACAGCAAAGGTAACCAAAAGGGCTGACACCTAATACTGGTATCAGCCCTAATTTAATCTCAATGCACAAAGTTTAGCGGACAGTAATAAAAAACAATGCTTAACTATGTAGCGTGAAAGGTGGAACCAAGTAGAGCCACGATGTGCGGAACGGTGGCATGGCTGCGGATACTTTCGCAGAGATGATGAGCAATTCGACCTTGCCGCTTGGTTTCCTTTACTCAATAAACCGACCGCCTCTAACTGGAGTTGCGGTCGGTCAGTGTCCTTGCCTCATCTCCCGCTCGCGCACAGCCTCCCCTCTTCCGCCGCCAACAAGGCATAATGACATTCATTATCAGTCCACCTTGAATACTTTGAGGTGGCGAAGATGTTTATGCCATTATTACCTCCAAGATAAACAAATGGATTGGCAAAATCTCCTAAATTATCACAAAAGCTTCCTCCGTATTGCTAGTGATGTGGAGGATTATTTGTATCTTTGCACCCGTTAATGAAGATTAGAAGAAATGAAACGACTTTTCATCATCATACTGCTCCTTCTCGCGGTGGCTCCGCTGCCGCTTCTGGCACAAAGTCCCAAGCATGAGGTGAGGGCTGTGTGGCTGACCACCCTAAATGGCCTCGACTGGCCATCGAGTACCAATGCTGACAAGCAGCGGCAGCAACTGGAGGACATCATTGACCAGTTGAAGGCAGGAGGCATCAACACCGTGCTCGTTCAGACGCGCATACGTGCCACCACTCTTTATCCTTCGGAGATGGAGCCTTGGGATGCCAGTCTCACAGGCACCTTAGGGCGCTCCCCTGGGTACGACCCGTTGCAGTTTTGTATTGACCTCTGCCACGAGCGTGGTATGGAGTGCCACGCCTGGGTGGTCACCATTCCTGTGGGGAAATGGGGCAAGGCGGGTTGCCAACATTTGCGTAAGACCCATCCAAAGTTGGTCAAACGCATTGGTGATGAGGGTTATATGGACCCTGAACAGGCGGCCACTGCCGACTATCTGGCCCGCATCTGCGGCGAGATTGTCCATAACTACGACATCGACGGTATTCACCTCGACTATATACGCTACCCTGAGACGTGGAAACTCAAAGGGGCGGCTGCACGACAGAAAGGCAGACAGCACATCACGTCCATTGTGCGTAAGATAGCCGAGACAGTCAGGCGTGAAAAACCCTGGGTCAAACTCTCCTGCTCGCCCATTGGCAAACACGATGACCTGACGCGCTACCGCTCGGGCGGATGGAACGCCCGTACTGCCGTCTGCCAGGATGCCCAGGCCTGGCTGCGCGACGGGTTGATGGATATGCTTTTCCCGATGATGTATTTCCAGGGCAACAACTTCTACCCCTTTGCCATCGACTGGCAGGAGCAGAGCAACGGGCGCCTTGTCGTGCCTGGGCTGGGCATCTACTTCCTTGACCCACGCGAGGGCCGATGGACGCTCGATGTGGTGGAACGCCAGTTGCACGTTCTGCGGCAGTTGGGGATGGGCCACTGCTATTTCCGCTCCCGTTTCTTCACAGACAATGTAAAGGGTATCTACAATCTGGCACAACAGTTGGACGCCATACCAGCGTTAGTGCCGCCAATGACTTGGGCAGGCAAGCAGGCACCCACGGCTCCCACGCAGATCTCACTCGACAAGGGCCGGCTCACGTGGAATGGCGCCACCGACAGGGGCGATTCTCCATACCTATTATATAATATATATGCGTCGGAAGACTTCCCTGTTGATGTCACCAAGGCCGAGAACCTGGTCGCCATCCGTCAGACAGCCACCCAGTTGGCCGTGCCTCCATCGGCAAACCTCAACTTTGCCGTTACTGCGATGGACCGCTATGGCCAGGAGAGTCAGCCAGCCCAACTGCTCATCAATGCCGGTCCAGCGTATGCCGCTCCCATAATCTGCAAGACCGACGGCCGTATAGTGGCACTTCCACCAAAGCCTTCGACCCTCGACGCCGACGTCATCGTGGTGGAGACGCTGCTGGGTCAGGCGGTGGCCTCCAGTCCATACACTCCCTGCATTGACATCAGTGCCCTGCCCGATGGCATCTACCAGCTGCGCTCGTTGGGCCGTAAGGGCCGTTCCCACCGTATCGGTTTCTTTTCCATCAAACGACAATAGACAATAACATATATGAATAGACAGAAGACCAGAAACAGATGGGCGTTGTGCTTGCTTTTCGTGCTGTTTACGATAATGGCACGCGCTTCCAGCCAGTACACCATCGCGGTGCAGCCGGGAGAATTCACCATAGAACAAGCTCTGCAGCAGGCCAGGCTGAAAAGGCTTCAGGGCAATGACGACAGAGCCTTGATCGAACTGCAGCCAGGCACCTACCGCCTCTCGCAGCCCATCGTCCTGAGACCTGAGGACAGTCATATTACCATTGTGGCACCAAAGGGCCAGGTGGTGGTCAGCGGCGGTGTGCAGATAACGGGATGGCGCAAGAAGGGCCGCCTTTGGGTGGCAGACGTGCCGCTGTGGAACGGGCGTCCGCTGGAGTTCCGCCAGTTGTGGGTCAATGGTCGCAAGGCCATTCGCGCCCGCGATATTCCTGTTGAGGCTGCCACACCCGGCGGCGATCCCTTTGCCCAAATGAGCCGCATACGTAGTATCGACAAGGCCAGCGAAACAATTTACGTGCCCCGCTCGGCAGTCGCCAAACTCTCTCATCTCTCTTCTTGCGCCGCTCCTCTCGAAATGGTGCTCCACGAAATGTGGTGCGTGGCCAATCTGCGCATCAAGAACATCCGTATAGAGGGCGATTCCGCTGCAATCACTTTCCACAATCCTGAGAGCCACATCCACTTTATGCATCCCTGGCCGTCGCCAATGGTTACGCCTGGCGGCGAGCACAATTCGGCCTTCTTCCTGACTGGAGCGCAGCAACTGCTCGACGAGCCTGGCGAGTGGCACCTTGATGTTCCGGCGCGCAAACTCTACTATATGCCGCTCCCAGGCGAGAACATGGCCACCGCCGATGTGGAGGCTCCCGCCCTGCAGACGTTGCTCTCCGTTGAAGGCACTCCCGACCAGCCTGTGCGTGGTGTCACCCTTCAGGGCATCACCTTCAGTTACGCCACTTGGCTCCGCCCCTCGCTCCAAGGACATGCGCCGCTTCAGGCGGGTATGTATATGATTGAAGCCTACAAGATTCGTCCGCAGATCAGTCGTCCCAATGGCGACCATAAACTCGACAACCAGGGGTGGGTGGGGCGCCCTGCCGCCGCCGTCAGCCTGATCTGTGCCGAGGATGTCAACTTCGACGGTTGCACCTTCGCGCACACGGCATCGACAGCCCTTGACTACCACTTATATATAAAGGGGGGCGCTGTCAGCCGCTGCACTTTCTCCGACATTGGCGGCACAGCCATCCTTGCGGGCAGTTTCGGCCCGGAGGGCCATGAGGCCCATCTTCCTTACGACCCAAGTGACCGACGCGAGACGTGCACCGGCCTCAATATCAGCGACAACCGTATCGACAATGCCGCCAACGAGGACTGGGGTTGCATAGGCATAGCCGCCGGTTTCGTCAGGGGCATACGCATTGAGCACAACGAAATCTCAAATGTCTCCTACACGGGCATATCGTTAGGGTGGGGGTGGAACCAGCAGACTTGCGCGATGGCCGACAATATGGTGCGTGGCAACTACATACACCACTATGCACGCCACATGTACGACACCGCTGCCATCTACACTCTGGGCTCGCAGCCGCACACTTTCATCGAGGAGAACGTGGCCGACAGCATCTACAGCCCTGTCTATGTGCACGACCCGCAGCACTGGTTCTATCTCTATACTGACGAGGGCAGTTCCTACATCACCGTGCGCAACAACTGGACGCCCGCAGAGAAATTCCTCCGCAATGCCAACGGCCCCGGCTGCACCTGGGAGAACAACGGCCCGCAAGTGGCCGATAGCATCAAGTCACGTGCTGGCATCAGAAAAAGGTAGAGCCATGCTGCAAATCATAGGAATCATAGAAGACACGATGGTTGACGGCCCTGGTTTCCGCACTTCCATCTATTGCGCCGGCTGCCGCCACCAGTGCGAGGGGTGCCACAACCCGCAGTCGTGGGACTTCCAGGGCGGCCACGCTATGACCACCGAGGAAATCATGGCCATTATCGAGGCCGACCCCTTTGCCAATGTCACCTTCTCTGGCGGCGACCCGATGTACCAGCCAGAGGGCTTCGCCGATTTGGCCAGGGCCATCAGGCAGCGCACCCGCAAGACCATCTGGTGCTATACCGGCTTCACCTTCGAGACTCTTGTGCACAACCCACGCCAGCGTGCCCTTCTCGAACTCATCGACGTGCTGGTCGACGGCCCTTTCATCAAGACCCAGCGCGACGAGACGCTCCGCTTCCGTGGTTCCCGCAACCAGCGCATCCTCGACGTTCCCGCCTCACTTGCCGCTGGCAAGCCTGTCCTCTGTTATGAATAAGTTTTATCTATGCACAAAGTCATTGTAGCTGTCGACTCGTTTAAGGGCTGCCTGACTTCAGCGGAAGCAAACCATGCAGCTGCGGAGGGCGTTCTTGCGGGAATGTCTGATGCGGAGGTCGTGCAAATGCCTGTCAGCGATGGCGGCGAGGGCTGGCTGGAGGCATTTCAGTCGGCTGTGGGTGGTTCTTTTGTAGATGTTCGTGTGAAAGATCCGCTGATGCGGCCTGTCCTGGCGCAATATTTGGTCAAAGACGATGTGGCCGTAATAGAAATGGCGAAGGCCAGCGGGCTGACTTTGCTTGCTCCAGAAGAGCGCAATCCGATGGTGGCCACCAGTTACGGCACAGGCCAATTGGTGGTGGAGGCTGTGCGCCGAGGGTGCAAACATATCATTGTCGGGCTTGGCGGCAGCGCCACCAGCGATTGCGGCATCGGTATGCTTCGTGCCATCATTGATGGCTTTGCCAAAGGCGGTTCGTGGGATGAAGTCACGGCTTTGCGTGATGTCCGCTTCACGATAGCCACCGATGTCTCGAATCCGCTCTGTGGAGTGGACGGTGCCGCTCACGTCTTCGCTCCCCAAAAAGGGGCCACACCAGAAATGATTCTCGCACTCGATGCCCGTGCCAGACGGTTCGCAGCAGTTTCTGCCAAACACTTTGGCTACGACCGTCAGGATGTGGCGGGTGCAGGAGCGGCAGGAGGTCTGGGCTATGCTTTCCTGCAATATATGAACGTGACGTGCCGCTCTGGTATTAGTCTCTTGTTGGATGCTGTCAGTTTTGGAGGGCAGCTGAAGGACGCTACCCTTGTCATTACCGGCGAAGGTGCTGCCGACCGTCAGACGTTGATGGGCAAGCTCCCCTTCGGCATCCTCCAGTATGCTAAGCCACACCAGGTGCCTGTTGCCTTGATTGCGGGCCGGGTCAGGGATTGCCGGCAGCTGCTCGATGCCGGTTTTTCGCGAGTGGAATGCATCAACCCGCCAGGTCTTCTTGCTGAAGAGGCCATAAAGCGGGAAACTGCCATGAAGAATATCAGTAAGACCGTCAGGGCGCTTGTTCAAGAAGGGGTGTAGGCATTTCTATCCTATGAGTTTCTCTATCTGCTTGTCCGTTGCTCGTGGCAGAATCATGTGGAAGTGCGACAACATCAGTTGGCGTGACTCCTCCGGCGTATGCTGGCACTTGAGGCTTTCCCGTCCAAGTAGTTGCTCTGGCGTTGTGAGTAGTGCCCACCCCCATCCGTATTCGTTGTTATGCTTGTCTCGTGGATAGACAAAATCTTCCGTGACAATGCGGCAGGCCATCTGGAGCTTGGTGATATAGCTGTCGAATTTGCTCCGCGTCTTCGGCCCTGTGAAGCCGCAGGCCGCCCGCAGTTCCCGCGTAATCAGGCTGCCATGTTCCTGGAGCGTCAGCAGGATGGCTTCCTCAATGCTCCCTTCGACTGGTGCACGGTGCCTGCTCCGCCGATAGTTGCAGAAATCGGGCCACCACTCGCGGCTGATGAATCCCGCCTTGCCGCCAAAGAATTTGCCATAGACGCAGTTGCCCTCCTGAACGATAGGCCCTTTCCACTTCCATAGCGGCCAGTCCCAGCCGCCGTCGGAGTAAACCACGTAGCGGTTGTCCTCGTCTACAACGTCTTCTGCCGAAAAGCCGGCGATGCCGCTATCCAATAGAGGCAGGAATCCCACTTCCTGAATGTATGCCATCAGTTCGGGACAGCTGTGTATCTTGTCTTCCAAATAATCCATTTATATCCTAAAGTATTGTAAATTCGGCAGCAAATGTACGAATAATCGATGACATTTCACTATCTTTGTGCTGTGATTTATAAACTAATAACAAATCAATGGTCATAACAGCAATAATAGCAGCAATCCTGATGATGAATACGAGCGACAACATCACTCCATCCTCCGTGGTGAGGCCTGCGACCCAGGCAGGCAGATTCTATACGGGCGATGCAAAAGAATTGGCCGAGGAGGTGGACGGCTTTTTGGCACGCCACAAGACGGGGAATATCTATGGCAATGTGGCGGCACTCATTGTGCCTCATGCCGGTTATTATTACTCTGGAAACGTGGCGGCATCGGCCTATAGTGCGCTCGACCCCAAGAAGCAGTATGAGCGGGTTTTCCTGCTTGGGCCGAGTCATCACGAATGGCTCGATGGGGCGTCGGTGAATACGGAGGCCGACTATTATGCCACGCCGTTGGGAAATGTGAAAGTAGACCGTGAGACGGCGGTGCAGTTGGTCACAGCTGACTCTGTCTTCTTCTGCCGCCCATCGGCCCACAGCCAAGAGCATTGTCTGGAGGTGCAGCTGCCTTTCCTGCAGCGGGTCTGCAAGTTTGCGGGCAAGGAGGTGCCGCCCATTGTGCCTGTCGTCATCAGTACCAACGACTTCGGGAAACTGAAACGGATGGCGGAGGTGCTGAAGCCTTATTTCACAGACGAAAACCTATTCATCGTCAGCAGCGACTTCTCGCACTACTCATCGTATGAGGATGCCTGTGAGGTGGATGCCAGAACGGGAAAGGCTGTTGAGTCGGGCGACGTGGCGCGGTTTGTTGCCACCGTCGGGGAGAACGCCCGCAGCGGAAAGCGCAATCTGGTGACGAGTGCCTGCGGTGAGTTTGCCATCACCACGCTGATGCTGATGCTTGACGGCCACTACGACATCAAGCATTTGATGTACCAGAACTCTGGCGATGCCGACAGCCATG
Source organism: Prevotella sp. (assembly GCA_017960525.1). Lineage (GTDB taxonomy): Bacteria > Bacteroidota > Bacteroidia > Bacteroidales > Bacteroidaceae > Prevotella. The sequence goes on along the minus strand of JAGCZA010000038.1, from coordinate 4,413 downwards.
ACCGCAGCCGCGTGGTTGGCTACCATTCATACGCTTTCTTGCGGCGACAGGCCAACGGCTTTACTCTTACAGTCGACGAAAAGAAATGGCTGAAGGAGATGGCCTTCCAGAGCATCAAGGACTCTTTGGACGGAAAACGAATTGCAGAGTCAACTCCTTCGTATGTCACTTCTTCACTAAAGGAAAAGTGTGGTGCTTTTGTCTCTCTGCACAAACAGGGTCACCTGCGCGGCTGCATCGGCCATTTCGGCGAGGATGTCCCCCTTTATAGAGTTGTGGCGGAGATGGCCCGTGCTGCAGCCTTTGAAGACCAGCGATTCACCCCACTCCGCCGCGAAGAGCTTGACGACATAGACATCGAAATCTCCGTGCTCACACCCATGCGCCGCATCCATAGTCTCGATGAGTTTGAGCTTCACCGCCACGGCATCTACATTCGCAAGGGCAGCCGTAGCGGTACTTTCCTGCCACAAGTGGCAAGTCAAGTGAACTGGACTAAAGAGGAGTTTGTCGGCCATTGTTCCCAAGACAAGGCCGGTCTTGGCTGGAACGGATGGTGCGATGCCGAACTTTACGTTTACGAGGCCATCGTTTTCTGATCATAGTCTTACTCCGAAAGATGCACGTGCACGCCACTTGTTTTGGTTCACGACTACTATGTTATCGTCGAAGACGGAGTTGTTCATCACCATGGTGGCACTAGCGAAGTAGCGTGGGGAGAAATTGTAGACGATGGCGGCACGCTCGTTGAAAATCATGTTGAAGCGCATACGTTTGCCCCTCTTTCGCTCGCCGTTCACCGTGAAGTTGTTGCGGTTATAGACCACGGCGGTGGGCAATATGGAGAAGTGTAGCAGCCATTTTTTGCCGAGCACCCAGTTGTGGCCGTAACCGCCGCCAATGCCGATATGGCCAATGTCGATGCTGATATCAGGGGCATTGGGCTTTCTGGTTTTCAGCACTTCGGTTGTCTCGATGGTGCCTCCCTGATAGCTGATGCCCGCCAGCCACGAGCCAGCCGAGCGCCGTTGGATGTAACTGTGGTTGAAAGCTGCGGGGAAGGAAAATCGGCGATGGTTGAAGGCATAGTAGCCAGCTAAGTTGATAACTTTTAGTGTGAGGTCGCCCGACTCCATAGATTGTAACTGGTCTCCTCGGTCGATGTCACCCGCTAGTGTTTCCGACCGTTGGTAGCTGAAGTCGAGACTAATGCGGCTGCTATAGTAATTAAGGTTCAGCTCATAGTCTTTATAGGCTCCGCTCATCTTGGCCGGATTGAGCGATAGTGAGGCTGAGATGCCACGGTAGGAGGCACCGATACTCACCGTGGTCTTGTGGCTGGTACTCAGGTCGGCCTTTGAGTAGATGTCGTTTACCGTTCCCTTTGCGTGGAAATCGTTGCCCGTCTGGTTCAGCCTTACTTTCAGCGTGAGGGTTCCCTCGGGACGAACCACATAGTTCGTGTCGTAAGGTATGCGGTAGTAGCGGGCTGCCAATATACTGTCCATTCTTTCCCTTCGCTGACGCTGGTCAAGCTTCTGGGCCTGGGCTTCAATAGCCATAAGGCCTGTGAGAAATAGTGTGAAGTGAAAAAATCGTTTCATAGTTGGCATATAAATGGAGTGTTGATGATTGGCAGCGGGTGGAAGGTGGCAAGTCTACTTCAACGGGATTGTCAGTTCCTGCCCTTGCAAGAACGGGGACGAGGCGTGGATGGTGAACTGCGGTGCTTCGGCTTGGATGTAGGCCACCAGGCGCCCGCCGAAGGTGCGCAGGCGGTTGCGCTGCTGGCGACTGGTGATGGTGGCGTCGGCGATGTTGCCGTGCTCCATACCCAACAGGCGGGCGCCGCGCACGACCAGCGTCACTTCATTGTCGGCGGAGGGCACCAGACGGCCCTGCTCGTCCACAACCTCCACAAACACGTGGGCCACCGAGTCGGTGGTCACCCTCAGGGCGTAGGGCTGGCCCGATGTGGCTATCTCGTAGGATGCGCCGTTGTCGGCCTTGCAGCGCAGGGTGCCCGCCTCGTAGTCGATGTCCCAGAACAGGATGTCGGTATCGCGGTCGCGCTGAGGCTTGCCGCCCACCTCCTTGCCGTTGAGCAGCAGACGGGCCGTCTCGGCGTTGGTATAGCACACCACCCGCACTTTGTCGCCCTTCTCCCAGTTCCACACGGCGTTGGCGTAGGGATGGGGCCGCTGGTTCCGTCCGCGGTTGCCATTACGCCCCGTGCGCCCAGACGTGCGGTAGGCGCCAATGTAGCAGACGGGTTTCTCGCTCCACAGGGCGGCGCGATACCAACCCAAGGGCTTGCGCTGTCCGGCCAAATCGAGGAGTCCCGCCGTCGAACCGCGGGCAGGCCACTGGCCGCTCTCGCCCAGATAGTCGATGCCCGTCCATAGGAACTGTCCGAAGATGTGGTCGTTGTCGGTCACAGCCTTCCACGCCGCCAGGTCGTGACGGTTTTCCGAGCCGTAGATGATGCGCTGCGGATATGTCTTATGGTCAGTGCCATAGCGGCTTTCGGTATAGTTGTAGCCCACCACATCGACAGCCGAGGGATAGGCCGTGGCGTTTGACATCACCACGCCCGCCAGTGCCCCCGTCGTGGGGCGCGAAGGGTCAATCTCCTTCACCACCTTGGCCAGCCGCTGGGCAATGGTGCCGATGCGCTCCGCATTGGGCTGGTCGGGCTTGTAGCCGCCGTACATGGGCTGCGTGAAGCCCGTGCCGTCACCGTTGAGCACGGGGTGCGAATAGGGGTCGTTGGGATAGTCCACCTCATTGCCGATGCTCCACAGGAAGATGCTGGGATGGCAGCGGTCGCGGCGCACCATGTCGGCCACGTCGCGGTCTATCCAGTCCGTGAAATAGGTGTAAGTACCCTGGAACTCAGGCGTTCCGGCGTTCCACCCCTTCATCCATTTGCGCTTGGGGAACTCCCACTCGTCCGAGGCCTCGTCCATCACCAGCAGACCCACCTCATCGCATAGGTCGTACACCTCGGGGGCGTGGGGATTGTGGCTCATGCGGATGGCGTTCACGCCGATGGCCTTCAACTCCAGCAGACGGCGGCGCCACACCTCCTTCGGAACGGCGGTGCCCAGCACGCCCGCGTCGTCATGCACGCACACACCCTTCACCTTCATCCACTCGCCGTTGAGGGCAAACCCTTTGTCGGGCGAGAAGTCCAGCGTGCGCAGGCCCACTCTCACCGTCGATGTGTCACCGTCGTTGAGGATGGTTTTCAGCGTATAGAGGTAAGGACTCTCCAGCGTCCATCGCTGCGGATTGTTCACGCTCAGCCTCACCGTCTTCTTCTCCTGCGGGCCGATGGCTGTTCTTGTCGTGGCGACCACATTTCCCTTGCTGTCAATGAGTTGCACGGTGACGTCCAGCCGTTGTGCCGACTTCACGGCACCGTCGTCCACCGTTTCCACATCCACCTCCAGTTCGGCTTTCTTGGCGTTGATGCGGGTCAGACGGTAGGCTGTGCCCCACGGCGCCAGATGCACCTGCGGCGCACTTACCAGCCACACGTTGCGGTAGATGCCGGAACCCGTGTACCAACGGGAGTCGAACTCCTGCCCGTGGTTCACGCGCACGGCCACCACGTTGTCGCCCTGTTCCAGACAGGGCGTCATGTCGTACAGGAACGAGGCAAAGCCGCTGGGACGCTTGCCCAGCAGATGCCCATTCAGGTACACTTCGGAGTAGTTGTAGACGCCCTCGAAATAGATATAATACCTTCTCCCTTCAGCCAGTTTGTCGGCAGGGATGTGCAGCCTGTACCACGCCACGCCGCCCGGCAGATAGCCTTGGCACGAACCTTTGTCGGGCGACATAGGCAGTTCCACGCCCCAGTCGTGGGGCAAGTCAACCTTGCGCCAGCGCGAGTCGTCGAAGTCCTTTTCCTTCATCGAGGGCTGTTCGCCGATGTTCCAGGCAGCGTCCATACGCAGGAAACTCCAGCCTTTGTTCATCTTCTCGGCATGGCCGAATGACACCTGTGCCGATACTTGTCCTGCCACAGACAGTAGGACGAATAGAGAGGTCAATAGTCTTTGCTTGATGTACTTCATACAAGTTTATATATTGCTGCGCCTGCCATTCCGCTTACGAGGCGGGGATGAAGAACGCCAGATTGTCGGCCTCGCCCTGGGTCACGCCCATCTGCTTGAAGTGAAGCGTGTATTTGCTTCAGGTGTCATAGCATCTGCGGCCAATTACTCCTCTCAGGGGGCTGGGTGGTATAAAAGTCGCACATTACGCTTCTTCTATGTTGCAAACCAAATAATTGGTCTGACTTTTATTGTTTTTTAATTGTTTTATATTCGTTTTTACTTTATTTTTACTCAACAACTGCCAAGAAATCCCCTTCCAGACACATTTTTCCCATGTCTGGAGATT
>JAGCZA010000037.1 GCA_017960525.1 Prevotella sp. | reverse complement strand
TACGTCATATCGTATTAAAGAAACAAAAAAATATATCAGCAATAAGTAATGTATAACAAACTTTTTGTACCTTTGCAGCACTCAGTCGAAATGGTATACTTTTGAATTATTTTTTGGTATACTTTTACGTTATCATTTACACGTTATAGAAGGTGATGAAGCCGGAGATACGCTCCAGCGCGTCCTGATACGTCTTGAAGCGTCGTTCACGGTAGATGACTTCCGTCTTGAGTATGCCGTTCACACGCTCGGCTATGGCGTTGTCAGTGGGCTTGTAGTCCTCCGTCATAGAGATGCGAACACCGTACTTCTTCATCTCGTCCGTATAGGCATTACAGCAGTACTGTACGCCTCTGTCAGAGTGGTGGATGAGCCCCTTCAGCTCATCGGCCGTAGCCTGCGAGACGGCCATCCTGAGGGCCTCGAGCGTATACTCCGCCTCCAGCGTCTCGGACAGGCACCAGCCCACGATCTTGTGCGAGTAGGCGTCCGTCACCAGGTGCAGGTAGCAGCAGCCGTCCACCAGGTCGATGTACGTGATGTCGCTCACCCACAGCTGGTTGGGGCGTGCCGGCACGAAGCCGTGGATGAGGTTCTTGTACTTGTGGTAGCGGTGGTTCGAGTTCGTCGTATGGCGTGGCTTCGGACGCATCTGCATCAGACGGAAGTCGCGCAGCAGTCCGAGGAATGCGTCGCGCCCGGGCACCCAGTCGCACAGGAACATGCGCTTCATCATCAGCCATAGTTTGTAATAGCCGATGCCGGGGTCCATCTGGCGGATCTGCCTCACTGCGTCCACGATACGCATGACGCGGAAAAGGTGCTCCTCAACGCGCTTCTGCTTCTTGTAATAAGCCTGTTTCGTATGGCCAAACAGTTCACAGCAGTACACGACACTGAAGCCGGTACTGTCGCACAGGCGCTCTACTGCTTGGCCCCAGATTTTTTTCGGATCTTGATGCCGTGCTCCTCCGCCACGTCGATGAGCGTGTTCAGGGCCAGGTTCTTGTCCTGGCTGTACTTCAACTGCTTCTCCAGCTTCTCGATCTGCTTGCGCTGGGCCTCGATGAGTGCCGACATAGACGCGGCGTCCATCGGCTTTTCCTGTCTCTCCTTTGCCATATCAGTGTCCATGTGAAACGTTACAGGGGGCAAAGATGCACATTTTTCGTGAATTTCCAAAGGACTCAGGCAGGAATTTATCCAAGAGGACAGCGTATTTACACTCGGAAGGTTGTATTTCAGAGAAATTTCCTTCCGTGACTTGCCACTTTGCATGTACTCGATGCAGATGCTGCGCTTTAATGAGCGACTGAATTTTTGTTTTCCCATCATTCTTAAATGAATTTAATAATTTAACATTTAAGGCCCTATGGGAGTCAACCTATTTCAGTACAAGACATAAGGCTTGAAGAATATAACCTTCTTCAAAATGAACACAATTGCATTGAGTCATCAATTTCTCATTTCTCATCTCTCATTTCTAATTTCCCACAAAATCTTTTGGCCGTTAGCCCACTTTTTCGTACCTTTGCGCCTTGAAACCTCAAATTGTCTGAAAAATACATTAAGAAAAGCAATATGAACGAGAAAATGAATTTCTTAGACCGTAACGAATTTAATTTTGAGCCGAGCGAGAAAGTGGTGGAGGCCATCCGCAACTTTGACCCCAAGGACTTGTGTTTCTACACGCGCATCTACGACCAGGGGAAGAAGAGCGTCATCTCCGTCAGGCTCAGCGAGATTTACCATGTGCCTGAAGAACAGGTGTTGCTCACATACGGTGGCGAGGACATGCTGAAGAATGCCATCCACTACTTCCTTTCCGCCAACTCACAGACCAACGGAGAGCGCGAACCGAACACCACCATCCTCATCCCCGAGTTCTCGTGGTGGTACTACAACCGTGTGGCCAGCGAGTGCGGAGGCACTTTCGAGATGTACCCCCTGCACGAGCAGGACGACACTTTCGCCTACGATGTGGACGAGGTGATTGAATATACGAACCGCGTACACCCGCGTATGCTCCTGCTGGCCTCGCCCAACAATCCCACGGGCAACTGCCTCTCGCCTGAGGAGATTGGCCGCATCATGGAGAGCATCCCGCAGGACACGATGGTGCTCATCGACGAGGCTTACGCCAGTTTCATCACCAGCGATACCGACTATATCGCTCCGCTGGTGAACCGCTACGACAACCTGATTATCTCGCGCACGCTGTCGAAGTTCTACGGACTGCCCGGTCTGCGCTGCGGGTTCGGATTCATTGGCAAGGGCCACGACCAGTTCCAGAGTTACGTCAACAAATACTTGGGCTACAACCGCTTCTCTGAGGCTGTGGCCTTGGCTGCCTTGGAGAGCGACGCGCACTACCGCCGCGTGGCCGACGATATGGACTGGGGCCGCAAACTCTACGGGCGCGAACTGGGCGGGCTGCCTGGCTTCAAGGTCTATAAGAGCGTGGCCAACTTCATCCTCATCAAGTACCCAGAGGCCATCAAGGAACGGCTTCAGCAGGCGCTGGCCGACGAGAAGTACAAAATCAAGTTCATGTCCGACAAGGGGCTGGAGTCGTGCATACGCATCACCCTCGGACGCAGGGAGCAGACCCAGGCCGTTTGCGACATTATCCTGAAGACTGTGAAAGCCTCCTAATCCCCAAAATCGGGTTTATATGGAAGAGAAAAGGACAAGTTCTATAGGTCGTTCAGACCCCCAACCCCCTAACTTAGGGGGCTTGGTGGGAGTGATTCTTTCGGCTGGTATGGCCAAGCGGTTGCGCCCCCTGACCGACAGCAAGCCCAAGTGCCTGCTCACGGTGGGCGGCAAAACGCTGCTCCAGCGCACCATCGACGCTATGATGCAGGCGGGTGTCAGCGAGTTTGTCATCGTCACGGGCTATCGTGCCGACATGATTCGCAGTTTCATTGGCGAAGCCTATCAGTCGGCGGCTGCCACGTTCCGCTTCCTCCACAATGCCGACTACGAGCACAACAACAACATCTATTCGCTCTGGATGGCCGGTCAGGTGGTGCGCGGGCGCGACTTCCTGCTGATGGACAGCGACATCCTGTGCGACCCCGCTGTGGTGACCCGCATCGCCTCTGAAGCCGATTCTGCCTTGGCCGTGAACCGTCACGAACTGGGCGAGGAGGAGATGAAAGTGGTGGTCGACGGCGATATGCGCATCACCGAAATCAGCAAGACCTGCCGCCCAGAGGATGCTCTCGGCGAGTCGGTGGGCATTGAGAAAATCGACGCCCCGTACAGCGAGGCCCTCTATGCGGAACTTGACCAGATGATTCTCCAGGAGAACCTCATCGACATCTTCTACGAGCGCGCCTTCGAGCGGCTCATCCCGCAAGGCCACACCTTCCGCGTGGTGGACACAACCAATTATTTCTCATACGAGATTGACACGCCCGAAGACTACGAGACGGCACAAGTTCTAAATGAGAAATGAAAAATGAGAAATGAGAAATATGATCACATTGGAGGCACCAATTCTGCTGACAAGACTAATCATATTTCTCATTTCTCATTTTTCATTTCTAATCTCAGTTGTAGAAGTTCTTCTCGAAGGCGGTGAACTCGTCTTTGCCCAACACGCAACGTTTCCACCACGACTCGATGAAGCCCAGCCCGTAGCCCATCAGTTGGGTGAAGGCGGCGGGTATGGAGAGCAGGCCCACCCACAGGCTGCGGTTGCGCAGGCTGGAGTCGGTGAAGATGATGGCGCAATAGAGCAGAACAGGGATAAGGGCAAACGCCCAAAAGCAGGAAACCAGCAGCATGCAGATGACGCCCACGGTGAAGACCGTTGGCAGGAGGTGCACCAGCTTCAGCGTGCCAGGATGGCGCTTGGCGAGGTTGATGCGGGCAATGCCGCTGTTGTAAACCTGGCGGAAGAACTTGCGGAAGTCGGTTCGCCGCTTGTGCCACACCCATGCGTCGGGCAGCAGGGCTGTCTTGTAACCCGCCTCGACAATGCGGTAGCTGAAGTCGATGTCCTCGCCGAAGCGCATCTTCGAGAAACCGCCCAACTGCTGGTACACCTCGCGACGTATGCCCATATTGTAGGAACGGGGGTAGAACTTGTCGAGTTTCGCCTTGCCGCCACGAATACCGCCCGTGGTAAAGAACGATGTCATCGAGTAACTGATGGCTTTCTGCACAGGTGTGAACGACGGGTGGGAGGCATCGGGGCCGCCCCAAGCATCTATTTCCAGATGGGAAATGAAAGATGAGGAATGAGAAATATGATTAGTCTTGTAGGCAGGACCGTCGCCATCAATGTAACCATATTTCTCATTTCTCGTTTCTAATTTATCATTTATAGCGGCAAGATAGCCTTCCGGCAGCACCACGTCGCTGTCGAGCACGATGAGCCATTCACCCTGTGCGCGCTCTGCGCCGTAGTTGCGGCTCTGTCCGGGGCCGCTGTTCTCCTTGAAGAAATAATGCAAGTCAAGGACGCCTGCGAACTTGTCGCAGACATCCTTACATGGTGTTTTCGACCCGTCCTCCACAATGATGACCTCGAAGCCCTTCAATGTCTGGCGCGTCATGCTCTCCAACAGTTCGCGCACCTCGTCGGGGCGGTTGAAAACGGGTATGATAAACGAATATCTTATCATAATTACTGCAATCCTCTGAGGCCGTCTGTTTCCTGTCTGGAAGCGGCTGACATGATGCTGAGGATAGTGGACACGTCGGCCACGTCCACCTTGTCGTCGTCGTTCACATCGGCCAGTTTGACTTTCATCGTGTCCTTCTCAGTGCCGGCCATCACAGAGAGAACGGTGGCTATATCTGCAACGTCCACCTTGGTGTCGTTGTTCACATCGCCCTTCATCGTTTCGCCGAAGACAACCCATTCGCTAGTCAGATTGTCCCCCACATAGACGCCCCAGCCGTATGTGTCGTCCTGCTTGATTTCTGCTCCGGCTGGCTTCAGAATCTTGATGCCGTCCTCCAGTTGAATGGTGTTCAGGCGTTGTATGGAGGGACTTCCCTTGGCTTCGACACGGGCATTGTCGCGGATAATCAGCGTCTGGCCTGTATTTCCTAAGCCGTTGTCGGCAATGCCCGACGAGGGCGCTTCTGCCTTGACCTGGACGCTTTCGCCGATGTCGAGAGTGTTGTAAGAACAGATTCGCACGGCAAACCAGGAACTTTTCGCATCGAGTTTGCCGTCGCCTGTAATTTTGGTCGTGACGGGATTTCCCGACGAACCGCCATCCAACTGTAGTGCCACGTAGCCAGAGGTGTTGATGACGTTGTTGCCGTCGAGGCGGATGTCCAGCCCGTCAACGCCATCGTTCCTGAATGCCACGAAATTCTTGTCGTCGCCGTTGTACTCGATGGTGGCATTGTGCAGTTGCAACTGATTGGTTTCTGGGGTGTAGGTTACGGCCACAGGACTTCCGCCAGTAATATACTTTGAGCCGACTCCAAGCCTGTTGCAATTAGTGACAGGCGTACCGGCCACTGTAATGCCGTAGGTCTCGGATATCTTATAGAAGTTTACACGGTTGTCGCCCCTGACAATATCGCCGCCTATGCTGCGGACGTTTTTGTCGCTGAAATAGCACCCGGGAGTTCCAGAAATATAATTATTATTATTGTAATAGAAGTCCATTCCTTCCAGTTTAAGGTCGGCCACATTAATGATGGCTCCGCTCTCAATACCTTTGAACGAGTAATCGGAGAAGGAATATTCTCTCATAGTGACAATGCTGCTGCTGTAGGTGGTTCCATTACCCCAAATGCCTCTCTTCTTGCCTTCAAGTCTTACGGGTCCATTGAAATTGAAGACAAACCCGCCTGAACCGTCCATTGTAAGGCCAGACTCTTTGGACGAAATGCCTGCGAAGGGAAAGTTTCCTTCCAAGGTGATGGTGCCGCTGCCGAATGTCTGTATGACGTTGCCTTCTGTCCTGATTTCAACCCCGTCGCCAACATAGATGGTGGAAACAGCATTAGACGAAACGCTTAACCCGCTTGAAGTGTTGCCTTCCGGAGCAGTTAGTCTTACTCCTATCAGCCCCAACATCTTGGAATACTCGTAATACCTGATTCGGCCTTCCGTCTGTCCCTCTACAAGGATGTCATCGGCGTTGAGGTTGGTGACGGTGGTGCCAAGAACCTTTACGCCGTCGTAAATGGTCGTGGGAATGTCGATGACAACCCTCGGGGCAAACGTACCCTCGATGTTGGTAAAGCCCTTCTTCGCCGTGTCGTAGCGTGCAGGTGTCTCCCGTGTATCCACGCCGCAGCCATCTAGAGTGCAGGTCTTGAAGCCGTGTATGCCGGCACGGTCTGTCGATGCCGTCACTTTCGACTCAATCTTGCAATTGTCTATTTTCAGCGTGCCTTCAAGATTCCCAGTGGTAGCGCAGTAGATACCCACATTAGTGCCTGCGACATCGAGGGTGAGATTCCTTAGTGTCATCGTGCTGTTTTCAGCATCCGACGAGAGCCAGAGACAGAGGGGGCCGAATGAGTTCTTGATGGTCAGTTTGTCAGCACTATATGACGACGAACCGCCTTCGACAGAGAAATTCTTGAGGCTGAAGATGCCCCAATTGTTCCCGACATCTACGGTGTTTGTCCCTTTTACTAAAATTTTCAGGTTGTTAAGTTTCTTGTTGTCAATGAAACGGTCGGCGCATTTTATGTCGATGCCGTCGAGCGTCAGCGTGTAGTTTTTATAGTCAAATGTGATGGAACCTGAATTTAGGCCATTGGGGTAAACACCCATTACGCTGATGTAGCCATAGCCAACGATGGCATTGCCGACGAAGAGGCCGGCGTCGGTCTTTACCTCCTTTAGTGGATTGCCGTTGTCGTCGCAGACGGCTTTCTTCTGCGTGTCGAAATGACCAGTAGTTAGGTATGCGTCGTAGGCGTTGAAAGTGGCACTCGCAAAGTCGCGGACGGCGCCTCCACTTCCCAGCGGAGCCTTGGCGAGGAGTACTGTTTCGCCGAAATCAATCTTGTTGCTGCCATTGCCTACAATAGCATAGTACTTGCCATTCACCGTCAGATAGAGAAACCTGATCTTGAGATTGCCATTAACCCGGACGACATCCTCGCGTGGGTCAGCATCGTCGTTCAATTCCATTGTCAACCTACCCGTCGCGTTCCTCTCACCCTGCATAGAGACGGCGTTTGAACTGACGGAATTGAGAATGGTCACGTCGCTTTTAATGGTGTTGTTACCCATGAACCTGATGGTCAGGTCCTCTGTTCCTGAATAGTAAATCAAAGTATACCTGGAACCTTTGTGGTTGATGTTTACTTTGCTGAAGGTAAGTGTTGAACCATCCCAACTGATCGTACCCGAAGTTTGTCCGGCGTCGATGTTGCCTGTAGAGGTAATCTGTTTGCCTGCAATCGTCAGGCCGTAGTCGGTGGCCTGTGCATAGATGACCCCTATTGTCAGGAGTGTAAGAAGAGTAAAAATCTTTTTCATAACAGTAAGATTTTATAAATAAATGTTACGATTTCGTTTGCAAAAATACGAAAAATATTCCACGCGGCAAAATATAATTTCCTTATTTTGCCACAAATTACAAAACAGGCAGCGACAAACGGGATGTAACCGTTCATCGCTGCCCAAAGATTTTCTTCTTAAAATAGGAATTACTCCTTTGCGCGGGCCAGATAACTGCCGTCGCGGGTGTCCACCTGGATGAGGTCGCCCTCGTTGATGAACAGGGGCACGCGTACCTCAGCGCCAGTCTCCACGGTGGCGGGCTTCAGCGTGTTGGTGGCGGTGTCGCCCTTGATACCCGGCTCCGAGTGGGTGACGCGCAGAATGGTCTTCACGGGCATTTCGGCATAGAGAATGGTGCCGTCGGTAGTGTCGCTGACCACTTCCACGATGTCGCTCTCCTTCATGTACTCATGGCCGATAACAAGGTCGTTGTCGATGGGAATCTGCTCGAAAGTCTCCTGGTTCATGAAGATGCGTCCGCTGTTGTCCTCGTAGAGATACTGGTAGGGGCGGCGCTCGATGACCACGTCCTCCAGCTTCTCACCGATGTTGAAACGGCGCTCCAGTACACGACCGTCGCTGACATTCTTCAGCTTGATAATCATGATGGTGTTTCCCTTACCCGGCTTGCGATGCTGGAAGTCGATGCAAACCCAAATGCTGCCGTCCATACGGATGGCGGTGCCTTTCTTGATGTCTTGTGAGTTAATCATAAGATTGTTTTTAAAATGATATTATTCGGAATTTGGGTGCAAAGGTACGCAATTTTCCGAAAAAAACATAAAAACTTTCACTAAATTTCGCATAATTCTTGCGTAATTAAAAACATTTGTGTAATTTTGCAGCCCAAAACTGCGATTTACAAATAATTAATAAGCATAAAAACAATGAAAAGAACATTTCAACCGCACAATCGCCGCCGCGTGAACAAGCATGGTTTCCGCGAGCGTATGGCCACAAAGAATGGCCGCCGCGTACTGGCTTCGCGCCGCGCAAAAGGTCGTAAGAAACTCACTGTTTCCGACGAGCACCACGGAAAGTAAACCGTCCGTTCACGCTGTTTACGAACAACAGCGGGATGTTGCCCAGACAGCAATATCCCGCTTTTTCTTTAGCAATGAAATATGCAATCATAGCAGCAGGAGAGGGTTCACGTCTGGCCAGCGAGGGTATTGGCATGGCCAAACCGCTCATTGGGGTGGGCGGCGAGACACTTATTGACCGTCTCACCAGAATCTTTATGGCTAACGACGCCACAGAGATCGACGTGGTGTGCAACGGCCTGCACCAGCAGGTGGCCGACCGCTTAGAGGCATTACGGCTGTCGGGCGTGCCCTTGCGCTACTTGGTGCAGACCACGGCCAGCTCTATGCACTCGCTCTATGTCCTGTCGCCCCTGTTAGAGGGTAAACCCTTCGTGCTGACCACCGTCGACACCATCTTTCGTGAGGACGAATTTACCCGCTACGTCTCTGAGTTCCAGCAGATGACGGTTACCGGCGAGGCCGATGGGCTGATGGGAGTCACTACCTATATCGACGACGAGCGGCCTCTTTATCTACAGGCCGATGCCGAGGGGGTGATAACCGCTTTCACCGATGCTGATTCCCATCCTCATTATATTAGTGGTGGCATCTACGGCCTCACTCCGCGCTCACTCGACACCTTGCGCCGTTGCGTTGAGCGGGGCGAAAGTCGCATGCGCAACTTCCAGCGGGCTATGCTGTCCGATGGGCTGCGCCTCAAGGCTTTTCCCTTCTCGAAGGTGCTTGACATAGACCACGCCAGCGATATTAAAAAGGCTGAACTGTTTATATCGGAGAGGTGAAGATACTGGCCCTGACACGAGATCCGCGCTTCTCGCCCAACTCGGTGGAGAGCGACCGCGCCATCTTGATGGCTGTGGCAGAGCGGCTGCGCCTGATGGGGCACGAAGTGGAAGTGCGTGCCGAAACGCAATTGGCAGCGGCCGCAGACGCCTGTCTCTCTATGGGTCGTCTGCCCTCTACGCTGGCAAGGCTGAAAACCATTCAGCAGCAAGGCGTGCGCGTCATCAATACCCCTCAATCGGTCGAGAACTGTTCTCGTTCCACACTCACACACCTGATGCAGGAGCACAACATCCCCCAGCCGCAGTCAGCCCTTCCGCCTTTCTGGCTGAAGCGTGGCGACGCTTGTGCACAAAGCCCTGACGACGTGGTGTTCTGTCACGACGAGGCTGCACTTGCCGGGGCCGTAGCCCGCTTCCGTGAACGTGGCATCGGCGACTATGTGGTGAGCAGCCACGTAGAGGGTGACTTGGTCAAGTTTTATGGCGTGCGAGGAACGAGTTTCTTCCGTTGCTACTATCCTACCGACGACGGCCAGACGAAATTCGGCGACGAGCGGCACAACGGGCCAGCTAGCCACTATCCCTATCATCAGGCCGAGTTGCAACGCCAAGCCGGGCGTTTGGCCGACATCACGGGCCTCGACATCTATGGCGGCGACGCCATCGTCAGACCCGACGGCACATTCTGCCTTATCGATTTCAACGACTGGCCCAGCTTCTCACGCTGCCGTGACGAGGCCGCCCAAGCCATCTGCCAACTGTTATCCCTGTAACGAAATGGAAAAGTCATTCAGACAATTGCTCAAAGAGTCGCTCAAGTCGGGTGATACCGAGGAGACGCTCGATGTCTATTTCACTCGCCCCATCGGATTGGTTTTTGCCCTGATGTGGATTAAGCTGGGAGTCACGCCCAACTTCGTCACTATCCTCTCGATGTTCTTGGGGGCGGGGGCCGGCTATTGTTTCTACCATACTGAACTTTGGTGGAATGTCGGCGGCGTCATCCTGCTGATGCTGGCCAACTTCTGCGACTCTACCGATGGCCAAATGGCGCGGCTCACCAACCACAGCACCACCCTTGGCCGCATACTCGACGGCGTGGCCAGCGACGTGTGGTTTTTCTGCTGCTATCTGGCCATCGCCTTGCGTCTGTGGAACCAGCCTGTGCCCTTCCTCGATGGTGTCAATTGGGGCATCTGGGGCTTCCTGCTTTGCGCCTACGCGGGCTTTTACTGGCACGCCCGCCAGTGCCAGTTGGCCGACTACTACCGACAGATTCATCTTTTCTTCCTTAAAGGCGAGGCTGGCAGCGAACTCAGCAGCTACGACCAGCAACGCCGTCTTCGCGACGCATTGCCCCCTCAAGGCCATTTCGTTGAGCGCACGTTCCTCACTTTCTATATGGGCTGGTGCCGCCGCCAGGAGTCGGTCACACCTGCCTTTCAGCATTTCTTCAGTAAAGTGAAGGAACGATGGCCCAGCGCTTCCGACATACCCGCCGACTTACGCGAAGCCTTCCGCCAGAAGAGCCTCCCCCTGATGTGGATGACCAACACGCTGACCCACAACACCCGCGCCATAGTGCTCTTCGCCTCCTGCCTCATCAACCGTCCTTGGCTTTACCCCCTTTTCGAAATCACCGTCCTTGCCGCCCTCTACTACTATATGCGCTACCGCCATGAGGCAATCTGCCGAGATTCCGACGCTTTGGTGTGCTAACGAACCATTTCTTCTAAGGCGGAGCATACTGAGGAAACCAAATCGCTCATTTCTTCTCAGATTTCAAGAAAAATGGTCAACTACCTAAAGTAACATTCCACTTTCTAAGCTAATTGATGTTGCACCATTCCACTCTTGAGTCAAATGCTCTCGTACTGTATTGAACAGTTTTTCTACAACGTTGGGATATATAGGTTTGTTCTCATAATCATCCTGAAGGCGGAATTCGCGGTCGGTGTTCTTCATCTTGCGGAGAATGAATATCTGATCAACCTTGTATTTCTTAAGGTTCACAGCATCTGTAGCTTTAGGCGCTCTGAAACAACGAAATACTTTGCATTAGGATTGATTATCAGCAACTGTGAGCCTGCGGTGGAAACTTCTTCGAGCATGGTCTTGTCGAGATATGTCTTGCACTCAATGGCTACAGCGGGAATCTCCAGTTTTTCTTTCTGTTCTTTTGTCTTGCCTTTGCATCTGAACTTTGCGTCGATGTTGACACCTATGATGAAGTCGTGGTCTTTCTTCTCAATCTTGAAACTTGGCTCAGTTATCATGCTTTTCCTGTTTTCCGCGCTTCTCTGGCCTAAGAATTAAACTATCCTAAAAATCAGGCAGTTGGAGTTGGAAAAGTTGCAAATATGAGTGACCCGTTCTAATTTTTCACCATGTTTGTCCGCAAGAAACGCAACAAATCAGGAACAGTCAGCGTGTTTGTCCTTAGCACGACCAAGTTCCGTAAGCAGCGACTTGTGAAATCCTTTGGTTCTGCCTATCCAAACGATACGGCGGCAATGGAGAATCTGATGCAGCAGGCCACATCTTTTATTCAGGAGATGGAGGGTCCATCCCTGCCGCATATATATGAAGAGGAGGACGTGATAGACGGCTTCGTCAGCGGTCTGAACAATGCCCAGGTTCAAGTGGCAGGACCCGAGCAGGTGTTTGGTGCGCTATACGACCGTATCGGATATGGAGCCATTCGAAACAGTATGTTCCGCAACATTGTCATCTGCCGTCTGTTCAACCCCGGCAGTAAGATGAAGACTACGGACTATATGGAGCGTTACCTGCATGTGACGTACAGCGTTGACCAGACATACCGTTTCCTCGACAACCTGTGCTATCGCAAGGAGGAAGAGGAAAACCGCAATAGAGGTAGCAAGGCCGGCGTCGGCAAAGATGGCGAACAGCCAGAGTCCACAGCACCGGCCACGCCCAAGCCCGACGACTTCAAGCCCCGCATAGAGAACATCGCATACTCGTACACCAAGAAGATGGTAGGTGATAACATATCCGTGTGTTTCTATGACATGACCACATTGTACTTTGAAGCCGCAGAGGAGGACGACCTCTGCAAGTGCGGCTTCTCGAAGGACGGCAAGCACTCCTGCCCGCAGATATTCCTCGGTCTGTTGGTTGCCAGCGGAGGCAATCCCATCGGTTATGAGATCTACGAGGGGAACATCTCCGAAGGTCATACTATGATTCCGCTGATCAGGAAGCTCGCCTCACGCTTTGGCTTTGACAAGCCCATAGTGGTGGCTGATGCCGGGCTATTGAGCAAGACAAACATCGAAGAACTCACAAAGGACGGCTACCAGTATATTATCGGTGCAAGGCCAAAATCGGAGAGTGACAAGGTCAAGGAACAGATTCTTTCCCTGGGCATGAAGTATGGAGATGTCGTGGAGATAAAGAAGGATGGTGATGTGCGACTTGTTCTGTCATGTACTGAGAAGCGTGCCAAGAAGGATGCCCACAACCGGCATCGGGGGCTGACAAGGCTACAGAAGAGAATGGCCAGTGGAAGGCTGACAAAGCAGAACATCAACAACCGTGGCTACAACAAATACCTCAAGATGGAGGGCGAGGTGACCATCAGCATCAACATGGAGAAGTATGAGGCGGATGCGGCATGTGATGGGATAAAGGGATATGTCACCAACACGTCGCTGGCAAAGGATGAGGTTATCGCCAATTACTCCAATCTCTGGTTTATCGAACGGGCATTCAGGATGAACAAGTTTGACCTTGCTGTGCGCCCCATCTACCATCGACTCCGCAACAGGATTGAAGGACATATCTGCTGCTTTACCGCGTACACCATTATGCTGGAGCTGGAGCGCATTCTGAAAGCCGCGAAATCAGAGATAACTATTTATCGGGCGCAGGAAATCGTCAAGAACATGTACGCCATAACTTATACTCTCCCCAGATCTAAGCAGACCAAGCGGGTACACCTTGGCATGAATGAGGAGCAGTCCGAGCTATGCAGACTGGTGGTGCCCGGCTGGCGACAGGGCACTTGAGTGACCCAACGCGGAAAACAGGTGAACGACGAAATCTTGTTCCTTTGGTTGATGGCGGGCATGCCTATCGCCATGCTGTCTGTGATTTGGGCTTTCAATGAACTTCCGGTATGGCTGGGAAAGAGAAAATCGAAATCGCGCTGGTACTAGCAATCTTCCACAAATGCAGTCAGCCCCATACGCCGTTATGACGAATCTTTTACTTCGGAAACTTCAAAGTTCTCCTTTTGGTTGAATATCAGTAGTTTAGAAAGTTGTTTCTTCGCCGAGAAACAAAATAGGAACAAATTTGGCGAAAACTCTATTTCTTGCTTGTTCTGCTGCAAAGGTACGCTTTTTTACCGAATTAGCCAAATGTTTCTCTAAGTTTTAATGCAAATATAGCCTATTATTCCGGACGGAAAGTTTCGTTTACCTGTTCCGTTTGTTTTACTTGTTACCATATCGCAAGAAACAGCAGTCGGAATTATTTCCGAGTATGCTTTTTGCCGAATTATCATACTCAAAAGTTAAGTATGGTTAGAAATCATCTATTTAACAGATAGTAATATCTACAAATCGTATTATCAAGAATAACTTTGCAGTCGGTTTCGATACCCACACTTGCTCAAAATAAGTATCAACAACCTAAAAAAGAACGTAAGTATGGATAATGTAAGTATGGCTGATGCAATCAGCATGATGAAGAAAGACATTCAGGCGATGGAACACCGCCTGGAAGTCACGGAGACCCTACTCTCCAATGCCAAAGAGGTATTGA
The DNA here is from genome assembly GCA_017960525.1 of Prevotella sp. GTDB lineage: Bacteria > Bacteroidota > Bacteroidia > Bacteroidales > Bacteroidaceae > Prevotella. Next base: position 7,368 of record JAGCZA010000037.1, on the reverse strand, counting down.
CTGTGGAGGAAGCCGCAAAGTTCCTCGGTCTCTCCAAGAGTTTCGTCTATAAGATGACCCATGAGGGACTGCTACCTTTCTATAAGCCTAACGGCAAGGTGTGCTACTTTGAAAGGGCGTGTCTGCTGGAATGGATGCGTTCAAACAAGGTAGCAACCAAGGATGAAGTAAGGGAAGAAGCAAAACAGAAGCTCCAACAGTTGGCAGTCGAATGAGTATGAACATGTCCCACCTCACAATGAGCAAACGGAACAACAAGCCAGCTGGGACAATCCCCACCTACGGCGTGCCGTCAGCATCCCTCCCGATGACTGACGGCACACCAAGGGGGTGTCAAATTACCACTCCCTTTGCTGTTCCTCTGTACAACTGCGTCATACTCTCTTTTCCTTTCCCTACCTTTATGAAAAGCAAGAGAATTGGGCAACAGCCAGTTGTTCGTGTGTCATGCTGCTTCACGGCTACACGCTCCAACAGACTGTTGGTGAATCCATCTACTATGACTGATGGCAATAAGCCAACAGAGCATCCGATTTTCAAATCAATGTCTAACTTCAAAATTACAATTCAATGATTACACATACCAATTCAATAATGCCTTTCGGCAAAGTTAATCTCAGTCTTACCGCCGAGGCTATAAGTTTCCTGTCCGAGACAACAAACGGCACAAGTCATTTTGCCATTCTCGGACAACTGATTAAGAACACGTCTGTAGCACCAAGTTCCACCTCCAAGCGTGGCAATGTCATCACGCTTGGCGTGGGTCAGGTGGAGTGTTCCGTCCATTCCTGCTGCGCACAGTTCGGAATCGGACGCAAAAGGTTCGAGGCCATCATGCGACAGATGGAGCAACACGGCATCATCCGTATGCACCGCTCACGTCTGGCCACCGTTGCCGACCTGACCTGTATAACCTCATGGCTCTTGCCCGATGGCAGCACCATGTGTCTAACGGCACTGATGGCTATCCGGCAGATCGTTCTAACAACGAACAGCCAGACAGCCACGATGCCACACCACTTGACAGCAGTCATGTCAATGCCGGTAAAGCGGATGCCCTTTCCGTTCTTGACACTCAGAGTCCAACGGACACAGACCGCTCTTCGACTCCAGAAGCAACCGAAGGAGTTTCCACAATCGCCACTCCGATTGTGTCTTTAGACCCTATCGGTGAACCCTGTAGCAACACTCCAGACCGCTCAGTGAACCGAGGCTATTCCGCTATCATGGCTTCGGATCTCTTTGCTGGGCAGGAGCGCAGAGAACCTTCAAAACCAGATACCGAAACCGAGTATCAGGTTCAGAATGATTGAGACGTTTTTTAAGGAAGCAAGTTTGTGTTTTTGGTCGCCAAAAACCACGTCAGCCACTATACGCCCACGTATAGCTGCTTCCTCTGATGCAACGGGTTTTGCCCTGCATGGTGTCAGGCACGCTGACGTTGCTTCGCACATCACCAAGCCAGACCGCAAACTTGCTGTCCTTAAAAAGTCTCTTTCCCTACCTTTAATAAATAGGTATCATTAGATTGTAGAACAAATTTAAAAACGAATTGCATATGGAAGAAATCAATAAGAAGAACGGAGGCATCGACACCCGCCGAGTCGGAGGGAGGCCGAAACTTGCCAGATATGAACGTCGCAACCATCACCACAAGGTGAGCTACAACGACGAGGAAGAGAACATCATCCAATATAAGGCAGAACAGGCTGGCAAGCCCGATGACGTTTATCTGCACGAGGCAGGACTTGATGCCGTTGTTCAAGCACACATGAGCGATGAGAACATAGAACAACTGAGGGACGTATGCGGCATGGCAAACAACACCAACCAGATTGCGCACCAAGCCAATGCCGGAGGGTTCATTTCCGTACGCTTCAAGGCTGAACAGCTTATCATCTCTTTGACTGAACTTATCCGTAGAATACTTCGCGGACGCGGCTTGTCAGAGCCAACAAGCGAGCTTGTAACCAAACAACAGGAGGAACAACTATGATTTGCAAGATAAAACATGGGCAGAACTTCCTCCTGAGGACGACGTACTGTTGAGCGGAAGCGAAAAACTTGGTGTTGTCCCAAACCCTCCATCAGGAGCAAAAGAAAAGCGTCCCACAAAACACCGCCGACTGCATCAGCTCTGGAGGCATGTATGGAGTGATATGGTGACCTCATGGTGGAAGTGCTTCGCTTATACAGTTGCCCTGTGCTGTCTTGTACTTGCTGCTGCTTCGTGGTACAGACAGACCCAGCTTGAAGCCGTAGTCAGGGAGTACTACATCATCAAGCCTATCTTGAAAGAAGATCTAAAGTATGCTCCATTCATCCACACAATGGATTCCGTCATCCTCAAAGATGGAATCGATGAGGTGTGCGAGAGAGTGTATGGCGAGAAACGGAAGTAATGATTACTCGCATCCTGCAAGCAGTCACAACCAAACGGTTGTGACTGCTTAATTCAATGTCCGCTCCAACTCTGCTGGCTTGCGAGGCATGAGTTTTGGCGAATTCAGCAGGCATTTCGCAGGAAATATACCAAAATAGTTATAAAATCACGTTAAATTCTACGAATCTATCGGTAATTGAAAAAAATGTTGTACCTTTGCGGCGTGAACGCCGCTAAACCGATAAAACAGGAGGCATTGAACAAGCGTTGTTCTCCTTTCGCAATATCGGTCAATATAAAATTGATAATACGAGAGATATATAACTATGGCAACAGCAATCAGAGCTATCCCGACACTCTACGGCGAGACGGCTAAGTCGTTTGAGAGCGAAGCAAAGCGCACGGAACAGAATCCTGGTACGCAGGACTATCGCCATGAGGCAAAAGTAGTTACTGACTTCTTGAAGACTACTAACGTGCTATGACTGTAGAAGAACTGCTGGCACGATGCGAACTGGTACGCGCTTCAGAGAAAAAGCTGACGGAATGTCAATCTTTCAGTTGTTTTTTTATCCCCTGAACTGAATACTTTAATCACATTAAACATAACAGACATCATGATAAAAAAAAGTACATCAATCAAGATCTTGACGAGACGGGCGGCGATGACGCTCATCCTCGCCATTCTCACCGCCTCGACGGCGTGGGCACAGGCACAGGCCACTATCGGCGGCATCACCTACGATGCCGACGGCGGCTACTACGTGATTGACGAGCCCGATGACCTGCGCGACCTCGCCACCTACGTCAACGGAACGGGCAAATACCGCAACAACTCTACCGAGACCACCGCGCACGACTGCTCGGGCCTCAAGTTCAAGATGACCCAGGACATCACATTCACCTACACCACGGCGTGGAACGATGCCACCAGCACCGAGAATAACTTCGTGGCCATCGGCGGCTACTACGACTCGAACGACCGCTACTTCCGTGGCGACTTCGACGGCGCAGGCCACACCATCAGCGGCATCCGCATCTACCGCAGCGGCACCGGCTACGCTAATGTCTACCAAGGCATCTTCGGCCAGACAAAAGGCGCCAACATCCACGGCCTCCGCCTCGCCGACGCCCGCATCACCGGCTACGACTACACCGGCGGCATCGTAGGCTACAACGACGGCACCGTCACCGACTGCCACGTGGCCAACAACGTCTGCATCCACGCCGCCCAGACCGAAGCCTTGTACCACGGCGGCATTGTAGGCTACAACAACGGCACCGTCGAAAGCTGCACCAGCACCGCCACCCTCACCATCGCCTCCAGCGCCACCGGCTGCGAGGACTACGGCGCCATCGTCGGCTACAACAACTTCGGCACCCTGCGCGACAACCTCGCCATCGGCGCCACCGTACCCGCCGCCGACAGCAACACCCACGGCGCCATCGTCGGCTACAACACCAGCAACGGCACCCTCCAGCGCAACTACTACACCGCCTGCACCGTAGCCGGCGTAGCCAACGCCACCGACAAGGGCTGCCAGAACGCCGACGTCACCGCGAACGACGGAGCCGTTTCCGCCCATGTTGTAATCCTGCCCGACGGCGTGACAGCCACTGCCACAACTGGCATCGCCTACGACGGAAATTTCTACACTACCAGCGGCACCACCATCACCCTCAGCAACACCGCACCCGCACCCGCAGGCTACCAGTACGACGGCTACACCGCCAGCGCGGGCACCCTCAGTGGCTCGACCCTCACCATGCCCGCTGCCGACGTGACCATCTCAGTCGTCCTCGCCGCCATCCCATGGGCAGGCGACGGCAGCTCGTCCAGCCCCTACATCATTGAGTATCCCAGCCAGCTCGACCTCCTGGCCCACCGCGTCAACGGCACCCATGGCCAGACCCTCCAGAGCGACGGCTACAGCGGCAAGTACTTCCGCCTGGCCAACGATATCGCCTACACCGCCACCACTGCGTGGAACGATGCCAACAGCACCGAGGACAACTACGAGGCCATCGGCTACTACTACGACGGCACGAACTACCGCTACTTCAGTGGCAACTTCGACGGCGCAGGCCACACCATCAGCGGCATCCGCATCCACCACAGCGGCAGTACCAACGCTGACCGCTACCAAGGCGTCTTCGGCCGGACCGGCAGCGGTGCCAACATCCACCACCTCCGCCTCGACGACGCCCGCATCACCGGTTACGCCCGCACCAGCGGCATCGTAGGCTACAACTACGGCGGCAGCACCGTCACCGACTGCCACGTGGCCAGCGACGTCTGCATCCACGCCGTCCAGAGCAATGCCGACTACCACGGCGGCATCGTAGGCTACAACGAAGGTACCGTCGCAAACAGCACCAGCGCCGCCACCCTCACCATCGCCTCCGGCGTCACCGGCTGCCAGTACTACGGTGCCATCGCAGGCTACAACACCAGCGGCACCCTGCGCGACAACCTCGCCATCGGCGCCACCGTCCCCGCCGCCCGTGACAACTACCACGGCGCCATCGCCGGCCGCAACAACAACAGCGGCACCCTCCAGCGCAACTACTACACCGCCTGCACCGTAGCCGGCGTAGCCAACGCCACCGACAAGGGCTGCCAGAACGCCGACGTCAACGGAGCCCGCCATGCGGTAAGCATCGTTGCAGCCGAAGGTGTGACCATCGTGCCGACGGGCACTGCCACCACCTACGCCGTGAGCGGCATCACCACCTATGAGGGTAACAACGGCATCAGCTACGGCGGTCAGTTCTATGCCGGTGCCACCGAGCAGGTAGAGCTCACCCTCACGAACACCGCCACCGATGCCCCCGCAGGCTACCAGTACGGCTACACCGCCAGCGCAGGCACCCTCGACGGCTCGACCCTCACCATGCCCGACGAGGACGTGACCATCTCGCTCGCCCTCGCCGCCATCGACTGGGCCACCGTCAACGCCGGCAACTCCACCGACCCCTACATGATATATAACAAGGACCAGCTCGACCTCCTGGCCCACCGCGTCAACGGCACCCACGGCGAGACCGCCGATGAGGACGGCTACAGCGGCAAGTACTTCCGCCTCGGCGCCGACATCACCTACACCTACACCAAGGCGTGGAACGAAGCCACCACCGAAGACGATAACAACTACGAGGCCATCGGCTACTACGACGGCGGTGAGATTGTACGCTCCTTCCGTGGCGACTTCGACGGCGCAGGCCACACCATCAGCGGCATCCGCATCTACCGCAGCGGCAATGACGACGCTGACAAGTACCAAGGCATCTTCGGCCTGACAGACGGCGCCAACATCCACGGCCTCCGCCTCGCCGACGCCCGCATCACCGGCTACGACAACACCGGCGGCATCGTAGGCAACAACTACCACGGCACCGTTACCGACTGCCACGTAGCCAGCAACGTCTGCATCCACGCCGCCCAGAGCAATGCCTGGTACCACGGCGGCATCGCAGGCGACAACGCCGGCACCGTCGAAAACAGCACCAGCGCCGCCACCCTCACCATCCCCACTGGCGCCACCGGCTGCGAGTGCTACGGCGCCATCGCAGGCAACAACAGTTCAACCGGCACCCTGCGCGACAACCTCGCCATCGGCGCCACCGTCCCCGCCACCGGCAACAGCTACTACGGCGCCATCGCCGGCCGCAACAACAACGGCGGCACCCTCCAGCGCAACTACTACACCGCCTGCAACGTAGCCGGAGTAGCCAACGCCACCAACGTAGGCTGCAGTAACGCCGACGTCACGGACAACGACGGCGCCGTGCCCGGCTACTTCATTACCCTCGGCGAGAACCTGTCCATCGCCAGCGGCGCCACCACCTTCGTCATCCCCGCACACGGCGAGACGGCAGCGGTGACCTACCATGTAGCCGCTGAAGGCGCACAAGTCACCCTCAGTACCGGCTGTGAGGGCTACCAGATGCACAATGTCACCTACAACGACGGTACTGCCGACCATACCGTCAGTCCCGACGGCGATGGCAAATACATCTTCACTATGCCCGCAGCCAACGTCAGCGTCACTGCCAACGTCGGCGTTATCCTCTGGGCAGGCACTGGCGACAAGGACGACCCCTACATCATAGAATTCGCCAGTCAGCTCAGCCTGCTGGCCTACCGCGTCAACGGCACCCACGGCGAGACCGCCGTTGCCAACGGCTACAGCGGCAAGTACTTCCGCCTCGGCGCCGACATCACCTACAACCACGACACCGACTGGGACGATGCCAGCAGCGAGGAGAACAACTACGAGGCCATCGGTGGCTACTACGGCTCGACCGACCGCTACTTCCGTGGCGACTTCGACGGCGCAGGCCACACCATCAGCGGCATCCGCATCCACCGCAGCGGCACTGGCTACGCTAACAGTGACCAAGGCATCTTCGGCCAGACCGGCGGAGCCAACATCCACGGCCTCCGCCTCGCCGATGCCCGCATCACCGGCTACGACGATACCGGCGGCATCGTAGGCTTCAACGACGGCACCGTCACCGACTGCCACGTAGCCAGCAACGTCTGCATCCACACCGTCCAGTCGGAAGCCTGCTATCACGGCGGCATCGCAGGCTACAACTACGGCGGCACCGTCGCAAACTGCACCAGCGCCGCCACCCTCACCATCGCCTCCAGTGCCACCAGCTGCGGTGACTACGGTGCCATTGCAGGCTACAACTACGCCACCCTGAGCGACAACCTCGCCATCGGCACCACTGTCCCCGCCACAGGCAACAATAGCTACGGCGCCATCGTCGGCCGCAACTACGGCACCCTCCAGCGCAACTACTACACCGCCTGCAAGGTAGCCAGCGAGAACGTCACGCCAAGCGACGTAGGCTGCGCGAACGCCGACGTCGCCGAGATGACCAAGAGTAATGTTACCTACTACGACGGCGCCGTGCCCGCCCTCCGCGACCAGGCCGACAACACCCAGGCCATCGCCCTCCTCGCCGCCCTCGCC
>JAGCZA010000036.1 GCA_017960525.1 Prevotella sp. | reverse complement strand
TGAAGCCATGATGGTCAGGATTGACGAAATGTCGGCTACGTCGACTTCACCGTCACCATTCACGTCTCCGGGTTTACCATCAGTAGCAGGAACAATGCTGGTGTCGGTACCAAGGTATTCGAGCTTCCAAGTGTCGAAGAGGCACCAGTCATTCTCCATACCTTCGTCCTTCTTGATACCCAGGCGCAGAGTTTTGCCTTCGCCAAGAGCGACAGTAATGGTGTTGTCAACCTCTTCTCCTACAGCCTCGAAGAGTTCAGAAGCAGTAGACATCATATTGGGAACCCAGAGTCCACTTCCCTCTTCCACTTCCACATAGTCGCTCATATCAGCATAGTCTGTCGAAGCAAATGTAGCCAGACGATGCATAGGAATGCTCCAAGTGCCACCGTCGGTGGTGCCATAGAGCTTGGCATTGTTGTTTGCCGATGCGTCTTCGTTGTAGGCTGCATAGTCATCAGCAGCGAATCCAAAGCGATAGAAGCCCTTCACGGTCACGCGGTATACACCTGCGGGCAGACCGACAATCTCCTGATAGTGGTCGAACGGAGTCGTGTTGAACACCTCAGCGTTGAAATATTCAGCGTTTGTACCAGCGGCAGTACCACTCCAACCATCGCTTGAAGCAGTTCCAGCTTCATCACCGTAATCGAAATTATTAACAACAACGGTAATATCGATGGGGGTGCTTGCGCTTGCACCAGCAACATCGGGCATACGCAGCTTGGTCATCATTGCATTAATCTTGGCAATGAGTCCGGCCACGTCGCTGTCATTGTACTTATATTCTCCAAGATCTGTAAGAATCTCCTCATAGAGTGCACCAGCCTCATCAGCTGCTGGGGAATCACCATATAACTCTATCGTCTTCATCAGCTTGTCGTTGGCTGCTGCCAGAGTGGCGAACAGCTCTACAGAAGCGTTCACATTCTCCTCAGCATCGAAGAGGTCATTCAGAGCGTCGAACATTGCTTCGCCAGTTGTTCCAAGAGCACTCTCAGCATCTGCGATAGCTTTCTCAAGGGCAGCGTGAATGTCCTTACCCATCAATTTCTGTGTGCCATCCTCATTGGTCAGCATTGCCTTTGCTTTTTCAATTTCATCAGGTAGCACTGTGTTGAGAGCCGTCTCGTCCTTACCGCAGTTGAAGAGGTTGAAGTTGTCGAAAATTACCCAGCTGTCGCCTCCTTGGTTAGAAACGCCCTTTACACCAATACGCATATCCTGACCGGCACGAATGATACCGTAGGCACTCTGCTTGTACATACCGTTAACAAACGCATCTGAAGAGGTGGTCATCTGATCTGGGTACCAATACTCACCATTTGGATCCGTGTATGCGTCAGCTGCTGTTTTATAGACTTCACCAACTGGCTGCTTCTCGTCGAATACGTTCTTGAACGGGGTTGTCTTCTGGTTCATATACACGAACACGGGAGCGCCACCGGGTTTTACATATTGACTCTCTTGAGCCTGATATGCGTTCCAAGCATTATCGCCACGCAGATAGCGGTAGAAGCCCTGCACCTCGATACGGTAGACACCCTCTGGAGCATTCTTCACAACTTGGTAGATGTCGAAATTGGCATTGTTCCAAGCCTCATAGCAATTTTCACCATATCTCACATTGCCTCCACTAACATGTTCGTCTGTCCATCCATTAGCATTGCCTGTGAAGTCTGGATTGGTCAGCAGATTAGTTGCAACCGTCTCATAACCCTCATGCTTCAGCTTCAGTTTTGCCTCTGCAATCTTGCCATTCATCTCGTCAATTCTTGCACGCAGTTCCTCATTGGTCATTTCACGGGCATCCCACTCTTCGGCAGCAAAAAACTTGCCCCAGTCGCCAACCTCAGCCACGATGGATTCACTTCGGTCAAGAGATTCATTGTCACCAACTTGCTGTGCAGCAGTCTTAGCTGTTTCAAGGAACTCAGCCCACAAAGACACGTTCAATCGGACAGGCTCAAAGGCCTGGTCAATTATTTGCAAAGCAGCACGTGCACTGGCCTCGTCAGTAGCAGTTGCACTAACAGACTTGAATTCATTGAGGACAACGTCACTCACATTGACACCATCAGTTAGTGTGAACGGATATTCAGCGTCAACGCGCAAGCTCTCATAGTCGGGGAACGTGTTCTTATAGTAGTTCACGTATGCCTGATATGCCTGTGCGCCCTCACCGCAATAAACGAGTGTGAAGTCATCGAAAATGCTCCAGTCAGTACTTATAGCAATATCCTTCTTCACACCAATAGTCATCTGACCAGCACTTGGCAAAGTGGCAAACAACAGGTTCTTGTAAAGTCCCAGTGTGTGGAAATAATAATCGGCAGAAGTGCCGTTATTGGGCTGATAGAATTTGAGATCTCCATCAGTAACTGTAGCCTCACCACCGACCCTCGACTCAGTTTGTATACCAGAGTAGATCTGTTCAACTGGAGTCTCAGCGTTACCATCACCTATTGTTGCATAGAAAGTGGCATTACGCACATCGTCGTTATTAGCCTTACCCTTGTCATAGCTCTCCTGCGAAGAACCAGCACGATAGAAACCGTTCATACCAACAACATAGAGTCCGGCACGCAGTCCAGATACGGTCTGGTAAGTGTCGTATGTCTTGTTGTAATGCTCCACGTTGTCATTGCTGTTGCCGTGTCCCCAGCCAGTTCCATCCCATCCAGATGTGTCGCCACCCGTGAAGTCGGGATTAACGAGAAGGCTGGTAATGTCAAGAGCAGTACCTGGCGTGAAGCCTGCGAAAGTTCCCTGAGCAATAGCATCGTTCAGGGCGTCGATTGCAGCCTGCAGCTCTGCCACTGTAGAACTCAGATTGTTGTAAACTGTGATGGCATTGTCCACATTGATACCGTCGCCAGCTCCCTCAATGAGTTTTCTCAGTTCCTCTGCCTTCTCATAGGCATCAAATGCGCTGTAGTCGTAGAACACCCAGTCCACATTTTCGGTGGTCAGGGCTGACAGGGGATAGCGCTCTGAAGCATCGTCAAAGCCTGCAGTATCGTTGCTGCCATCGTAATCCAGACCGTCATAGCCAATAAACTGTGTGCCGTCAGAGACTACGGTCTCATAGTCTGTAACATTGGCGTTTTCTTCACTTGGCATCAGGCGATAGACATTGCTGCCCTGATCCTTAATCTCCAGGAAGCGAGCCCAACTGGTCTGGTCAAGGTAGAGATCGCCGCCCGTGTTCATACACAGTTTGTACCAACTGTAAGACGTGCGGTTGGTCACGTAGTTCTGAATCTCATAGGTCTTACCGTCCCACACGTCGCTGACAGTATACTTTGCAACGCGAATGGCAACGGCTGATGCCTTGTTAGGTACCACGCAACCGCGGGTGCTCCAGGTGCTTCCCTGTGTGAAATACATTTCAGCACCAGTGTTGTAGAGGATGTAGGTCTTGCCTACCTCGAAAGCCACGGGCGTGCTCCCAGCCTTCTCAGGAGTGGGTGCTTCACGCGGCTCAAGCTCTACTGCATTCACACTCATGCCTGTCAGGCAGAGTGCGCTCAAAACAAAAAGTCTTGAAAGTTTCATAAGCTTAAAAATTAAAGTTAGTAAATAAAGGAATTAAAAAAATCATTTATGCCACATTAAGTTTCATTTATTTTATTGAGTATTGTCGTCGTCTGTACACATTTCGGTTGCAAAGATAAACAATATTTTTAAATATTCACCAAAAACTTTAGTTTTTTTTTCATTAGACCCCAAAAAAGAGGTAACTTTGCAGCGAAAATCAAAATATTAAACAAAAAAATGAACACTTGGAAAGAGAATCTTGAGGAAACGAAGCAGCACTACATCGACTGGTGGCACCACCGTGGCCTGGTGCTCAACATGTGGGAGCATTTCCAGACGGGTGTGAAGCCCCATACCGACATTGCCCCGCCTGCCCCACCCCGCGACCTGCGGCAGAAATGGTTCGACCCGAAGTGGCGGGCCGACTATCTGGACTGGTATGTGGCCCACTCGTGCCTGAAGGCCGACATGCTGCCCGTGGCCAATACTCAGTTAGGGCCTGGCTCGTTAGCAGCCATCCTTGGTGCACGCTTTGAGGGCGGCGAAGATACCATTTGGATTCACAAACGGGAGGCGAAGCCAGAAACAGACAAATACTTTGCTATTGATAACGATAACTACCAGCTGCACAAAGATTTGCTGACAGAATGTAAACAAAAGGCCGAAGGTCACTACTACGTGGGTATGCCCGACCTGATGGAGGGTCTCGACGTGCTGGCCGCCCTCGACGGTACCGACCAAGTGCTCCTCGACACGGTGATGCAGCCCGAGGTGGTGGAGCAGCAGTTACAGGAAATAAACGACATTTATTTCCAAGTATTCGACGCGCTTTACGACATTATCCGCGAGGGCGACGAGATGGCTTTCTGCTACTTCTCGTCGTGGGCGCCGGGCAAAATGTCGAAGTTGCAGAGCGACATTTCGACGATGATTAGCGAAGACGACTACCGCCGCTTCGTGCAGCCGTTTATACGCGAGCAATGTCAGCGTATCGACTACACACTCTACCACCTGGACGGCGTGGGGGCTATCCGCCATCTGCCCGCCCTGCTGGAAATAGAGGAACTGGATGCCATACAATGGACGCCGGGTGTGGGTGAACCGCAGGGCGGCAGCGAGAAGTGGTACGACCTGTACCGCCGCATCCTGGACGGCGGCAAGAGCGTGATGTGCAGTTGGGTGAAAGTGGAGGAACTGCGCCCGCTGCTCAATGCCATCGGCACCCAAGGTGTCCACCTGGAAATGGATTTCCACAATGAGCAGGAAGTGGACGAGGCGCTGAAGATTGTAAAGGGCTTTACCCACGGCAGCCTCACAACCGTCCCTGTCCGAAAGCAGAAACTGGACGAGAACGAGTCGCTGCTGGTCCTCGACGGGGCGATGGGCACGATGATACAGCAGTACCATCTGCGGGGGGAGGACTACCGAGGAGCACGCTTCACCAACCATCCGAAGGAACTGAAGGGCTGCAACGATGTGCTTCCGCTGACCGCGCCCTTCATTGTGCGCGACATCCACTGCCGCTACTTGGAGGCCGGTGCCGACATCATCGAGACAGACACCTTCAACGCGCAGCGCATTTCAATGGCTGACTACGGACTGGCCGACCATTGCCGTGACATCAACCTGGCCGCCGCCCGCTTGGCTCGCGAGTGTGCCGACGCTTATGCTACTGCCGGAAGGCCCCGCTTCGTGGCAGGCAGCATCGGCCCCACCAGCCGCACGATCTTCAACGACGATTCGCTGAAAGAACCGCTCAGGCTGGCCTATACCGAACAGATACAGGCTCTGGCCGATGGCGGTGTGGACGCGCTGCTCATAGAGACCATCTTCGACGTGGAGAATGCCCGCATCGCCATCGAGGTCGCACGCAGCACCGCCCCACAACTTCCCCTGATGCTCAGTTTTAGCATTACTACACCTGACGGCCATAATATGTTGGGGCAGAATATATTGGAGTTTCTTGATGAAATCGTTACAGCAGAGAAGGTAAAGGTGTTTAGTGTCGGCATTAACTGTTTTACGGATGTCAAAGCAATGACCCCGCTTGTCAAGGAATTGTCACGTTTCGGCTGCCGCGTGAGCATCTACCCCAATGCCGGAATGCCAGACGCGCAGGGACATTACACAAAGAAGCCCGAACAGTTGTTGCGCGACGTATGGCCGCTGCTGGAAGGGCATCATCTAAATATAATTGGAGGTTGTTGCGGCACCACCGACAGTTTCATCCGTCTGGTGGCAAAGGCCGTGGAGCCGGTGCCAGGCATCAGGCTAAGTCCCAGAAAAACGACGGAACCCATTCGTACAATAAAACCCGTAGGCCACGCAAGTCCCATAGAACCTATAGAGTCTAAGCGTCCCCTCTTTGAAGCCATCGTTGCAGGCCGTGCCGACGAGGCCGTGAGTGCCACCCGCGATGCATTGGCTGCAGGCGCAGAGCCACAGGCAATTGTCAACGAAGAGATGATTGCCGCAATGGGCGAAATGGGGCGGCGTTTCGAGCAGGGAAAGGCTTTCGTGCCGCAACTGCTGATGGCTGGCCGCGCTATGAAGGCGGCTTTGGAAGTGCTGAAGCCACTGATGGCGGAAGGCGGCAGCCAGACGGCAGGAAAAGTAGTGATAGGAACGGTGAAGGGCGACCTGCACGACATCGGCAAGAACCTGGTGGCCTCGATGTTGGAGGGCAACGGCTTCGAGGTGGTGAACATCGGCGTAGACATCGACGCAGACACCTTTGTGCAGGCCGTCAAGGAGCACAACCCCGACATTCTCTGCCTGAGTGCGCTGCTCACCACCACGATGGAATATATGAAAGTGGTGATTGACGCCCTGAAGACCGCCGGCTTGCGAGACAAAGTAAAGGTAATGGTGGGCGGCGCCCCAGTATCACAGTCTTTTGCCGACACCATCGGGGCCGACGGCTACGGTGACAATGCCAATGCTGCTGTGACCACAGCCCTTAGTCTGATAAGGAAGGAAACTTGTCAATAGCCACCACCTTGTAGCTCTCGATGGTGCGGCGGTCGGAGCTGATGTTCAGGCCCACGGCATAGACTGGACGGGTATCGGCGGCGAAACGCACGGCATAGTCCTTCTTTTGGATTTGCTCCGCCGCCTCCCCTACTGTCTTGCAATACTTGAATTCAAGTATATAGATGGCATCGGCCAGCTTCAGGGCGATGTCAAAGCGCCCGTCACTGGTTTTGCCCTCTGCCTCCACGTCGGCACCGATGCCCACCATAAGCGCATAGAACAGGGCCTGGTAGAACTGCACGTTCTGGTTCTTGTCGGTGATGTCGTATGGAATACCAGCATACCACCTACGCACCGACTCCAAGAACTGCTCAAAGGTGGTGCGCTTGCGGCGCAGGTCGCGGAAGGCATTGCTCATCTGGTCGCGACTGCCAACGTACTCCACACAATAATAGTTATAGAGCGATCTGGCAAAGCCGCGATAAACCTCCTGGTTTGGGAATCCCAAAGTAAAGGTATTCTCCTCGTAGTCGTAGTCCTTGATTGTCAGGTAGCCACTCTGGAAGAGCACGGGGATAGGGTCGGTGATGCGCTCAGTGGGAGCGTCAAACGTCTCTTTGCTCGCCTCGAAGCCCTCCAGTTCAGGCATGATGATTTGTTTGACGCGCAGCAGATTGATGAGCGACGAAGGCGTGCCGGTGGAAAACCAATAGTTGTCTATCCATCCTTTCTCGAAGGCATAGAACAGGCTCCAGGGGTTGTAGATGTCGGTCATCTGGTCGGTGAAATGGTAACCGTCGTACATCCGTTTCAGCTCCGCCACCGCCTCTTCATAGGTCATCGGGCTGCGGCGCCGACGACCGATGGCCTCTGCCAGCCACTCAATGTCGGGCTTCAGCTGCGTGAAGAGTTCTTCCTCGGTGATGCCGCAGATGCCCTCGTACTCTGGGTCGAAAGTCATGACATCAAGGTTATTCAGCTCGCTGAAGACCGAGAGCTGCGAGAACTTCGAGATGCCCGTCAGGAATACAAATTTCAGGTACTGCGCCTGTGCCTTCAGAGGTGAGAAGAGGTCGCGCACGCGCTCCCGCAGATGTTCCTGCAGTTCTGGCTTGTGGATAGTGTCGAGCATCGGCGCGTCGTACTCGTCAATCAGGATGACCACCTCGCGCTGTGTCTTTTCGTAGGCAGCCTTGATGATGGCGGTGAGGCGGTCACTCAGCTTCCAATCTTTCCGTTCAGGCAGGCCGTAGTCCTTCTCATACCATCTCAGCAGCCCACCACAGATGTCGTCCACACTCGTCTCGTCGTAGTACTTGCCGTTAGACAAGTCAAGATGTATCACGGGATAGGCCGTCCACTCTGTCTCCAACTTCTCGATTGCCAGACCCTTGAACAACTCTTTGCGGCCCTCAAAATAGGCATGCAAGGTGCTCACTAAGAGCGACTTGCCAAACCGTCGCGGACGGCTCAGGAAATGGTTCTTCCCGCCG
>JAGCZA010000035.1 GCA_017960525.1 Prevotella sp. | reverse complement strand
CGTCCACTCTGTCTCCAACTTCTCGATTGCCAGACCCTTGAACAACTCTTTGCGGCCCTCAAAATAGGCATGCAAGGTGCTCACTAAGAGCGACTTGCCAAACCGTCGCGGACGGCTCAGGAAATGGTTCTTCCCGCCGTTGTGCACCAACTTGTACACATACGCTGTCTTGTCTACATAGATGCAATTACGGTTGATAATGTCAGGGAACCACTGCAACCCGATGCCATATCTTCTCTTCTCTGCCATAGCTGTTTTCGGATTTTCAAGTCATGGGAGGTCTGTCAGCCGCGCTGGCGGGTGCCCATGCGGGCCTCTACCACATTGACGACATAGTCGCCCAACTTTTCGCACTCGTTCACCAAGTCCATATAGACGGTTCCTTCGGCGTAGGTGTAGGCGTGGTTGTTGATGTCGATGATGTTCTGCGCCTTCAACTGGTTGCGGAAGTTGTTGATTTCGTTCTCGATGTTGAACGTGCGGTTCACGTCGTAACTTTCCTTGCGCCCGCCCATCAGATGGTTCATCTGCGTGAGGGCGTTCTCCGTCAGTCCCATCATCTGGTGCAGATGGCTGTATTGCTGCTCGGTGAAGTGATCCTGCTTCTGGGTGTACTTGCGGTTGATGGTGCGCGCCATGTTGTAGCAGGCATCGCCAATGCTCTCCAACTCGCTGATTTCGCGCAACATAGCACGAATCTTGCCCTTTGTGTCGTCAGAGAGGTGGGCGTCGGAAACCTGCTCCAGATACTTGGCAATCTCCAACTCCATATTGTCGCTGATGCCCTCGTACTTCTCAATGCGCGAGAAGAGTTTGTTGAAGTTCTGGTCGTCCTGCTTCTTGCCTGTGAGCGACGACGACTCGTTGAGCAGTTCCTGCACCATAGTGAACATGCGCTGCATACGCTCTGAGAACGACTGGATCTCCTTCTGGGCCTCGAGCACCGAGAGTTCCGGCGTCTTCATGAAGCCGGCAGTAATGAAGTGCAGGCGGAAGTCCTCCTCCTCGTCCACCTTCTTGGGCTTGATAATCCAGCAGACAAAACGCTCAATCTGCGGAATAAACCAGATGAGTATGCTGGCATTGATGACGTTGAACGTGGTATGGAAGGCGGCCAACACAAACGACAACTTGGCGGCGTTTGCCATAAAAGTGTCGGCACTCACGGCCTCTTTCGTCATGTCGAAGTCGTAGCCAACCCATCCGCACACCATCCTGATGAACGGGTGGAACACCACCAGAATCCACAGCACGCCGAACACGTTGAAGAACATGTGGGCCAAGGCGGCGCGGCGGGCTTGTGTGTTTGCTGACAGGGCTGCCAGGTTCGAGGTGACAGTGGTGCCGATGTTCTCGCCCAGCACCAGCGCAATACCTTGATAGATGGGCAGAGCACCGCTGCTGCAAAGAATCATGGTGATGGCCATCACGGCTGCCGACGACTGGACACAGAACGTCAGCACGCCGCCCAAGAGCAGGAACACGATGGTAGTCCAGAACGACTCCGTATCAAACGAACTGAAGAAGCTCAGCACAGTCTCATTGTGCCCCAAGTCCATCTCACTGCCTGTCAGTCGCAGGGTGGTCAGACCCAGCAGCAACAGGCCCAGGCCGAAGAGGAAGTCGCCGATGTAGCGGTGCTTCTTCATGTAAATCAGGATGATACCTACGAAGAAGCCGACGTAACTGACAATACTGATGTCAAACGACATACCCGCCGACATGATCCAGGCCGTCAGCGTGGTGCCAATGTTCGCGCCCATAATGACACTTATGGCCTGCGCAAGGGTGAGCAGGCCAGCATTGACAAACGAAACGGTCATAACGGTGGTGGCAGTAGACGACTGTACAGAAGCGGTCACAAGCGTACCGGTAAGCAAGCCGGTGAAGCGGTTGGTGGTCATAGCTCCCAGTACATGGCGCAGTTGCGGACCGGCCATCTTCTGGAGGGCATCGCTCATCGACTTCATACCGAACATTAGCAGAGCCAGCGAGCCAAGAAGTTTGAAAAGCGTCAGCATTGTGATAGGATTATGGATTAAATCGCTGCAAAGTTACGAAAAAAATTTCATACACCACAGCATATTATCCATATTTTTTCGTAATGGCAGCTTCTTTTCCTATTTTTAACCCAAAAATTTGGTTCGTCCAAACCAGGAGTTTGGTTCGTCCTAACTGGCAGTTTGGTTCGTCCAAACCGGGAGTTTGGTTCGTCCAAAATTCTGATGAGATATTTCCCCTGCCATTGACCCATCTTAACTTTCACACGGGGAAACGAAAAAATATGGCTGGCGTTTTTGGGTTTCTCCCTTTTTTTTGCTACTTTTGCAGCCAAATAGTGACACCCCCGACGATTACACAACTTTTATATATATAATATATGGGCGGATTTTTTGGTACTATCTCCACACAGGACTGCGTAAACGACTTGTTCTACGGCACCGACTACAACTCACATCTTGGCACACGACGGGCAGGACTCGTCACCTTCGACCGCGAGCACGGATTCAGCCGCAGCATCCACTCGCTGGAGCGCGACTACTTCCGCTCGAAGTTCGAGGACGAACTGAACGAGTTTACCGGTCACCAGGGCCTGGGTGTCATCAGCGACACCGACCCGCAGCCCATCATCATCAACAGCCACTTGGGCCGCTATGCCGTAGTGACTGTGGCCAAGATCAACAACCTCCGCGAGATAGCCGACGAACTGCTGGCACAACGTATGCACTTGAGCGAGCAGAGCGCCAACAACCTGAACCAGACCGAAGTGGTGGCCCTGCTCATCAATATGGGCAACACCTTTGTCGACGGCATCAACCGCGTCTACCAGAAAATCAAGGGTTCCTGCTCCATGCTCATCCTCACCGAAGACGGCATCATCGCCGCCCGCGACTTCCTGGGCCGCACGCCCATCGTCATCGGCAGGAAGGAGATGCACCGCCTGTCGCCCATCGGCACCGACGAGTTCATACAGGCCTACGCCGTGAGCAGCGAGACAACCAGTTTCCCCAATCTGGGGTATAAGTCGGTGCGCGACGTGGGGCCGGGCGAAATCGTCCGCCTGCACGCCGACGGCTTCGAGGTGATGCAGCCGGCCTTCAAGCGCTGCCAGATATGTTCGTTCCTGTGGGTTTACTATGGTTTCCCTGCCTCCTGCTACGAGGGCATCAACACCGAGTACGTGCGCGAGAGAAACGGCAAACGCATGGGCGAGCGCGAAGACGTGGAGGCCGACCTGGTGTGTGGCATCCCCGATTCAGGCGTGGGAATGGCATTGGGCTATTCCGAAGGGGCGAAAATCCCCTACAAGCGCGCCGTCCTGAAATACACGCCCACGTGGCCCCGCTCGTTCACACCCGGCAACCAGAGCCGACGCGACCTGGTGGCGAAGATGAAACTCATCCCCAACGAGGCGCTGCTGAAAGACCAGCGCGTGGTGTTCTGCGACGACAGCATCGTGCGCGGCACACAACTGCGCGACAATGTGCGCGAATTCTTCCAGAACGGCGCCCGCGAAGTACATGTGCGTATCTCCTGTCCGCCGCTGGTCTATGGATGCCCCTTCATCGGTTTCACCAACTCGAAGAGCGATATGGAGTTGCTGGCACGCCGCATCATCTATGACTTTGAGGGAGAAGACCCCACCAATCTCGACAAATATGCCCAAAGCGGGTCGCCTGAATATGAACGTCTGGTAGAGGAAATTGGCCGCCGACTGGGCTTGAGCAGCGTGAAGTTCGCCCATCTGGAAGACCTGGTCGAATCTATCGGACTGCCTAAAGAACACCTTTGCACACATTGCTTCGACGGCTCCAGTTACGACCACCAGCCCAATGGCGACTTCTTCGGATAAGGACAATGAACAGCACGAATTATACGGAAGAGGCGATTCAACTGCTCAAAGCGCTCATTGCCATCCCTCGGGTGAGCCGCCAGGAGACGGAGGCCGCTGATTTGCTGTGCCAGCGAATGGAGGAATGGGGACTGACACCCCATCGCGACGCC
The DNA here is from genome assembly GCA_017960525.1 of Prevotella sp. Classification (GTDB taxonomy): domain Bacteria; phylum Bacteroidota; class Bacteroidia; order Bacteroidales; family Bacteroidaceae; genus Prevotella. Next base: position 20,944 of record JAGCZA010000035.1, on the reverse strand, counting down.
AACAACATTTGGGCTGTGGCGAAGGGCTACGACGAGCGACGCCCCACCCTGCTGCTCAACGCCCATATCGACACGGTGAAGCCCGTGAGCACATGGACGCGCCAGCCCAACCAGCCCACGGTGGAGGGCGACCACCTCTACGGACTTGGTGCCAACGACTGCGGCGGCGGCCTGGTGTCGCTCCTGCAAGTCTTCCGTATGCTGAACGAAGTGCCTCGGCAGCACAATACTGTTTTCCTCGCAACCGCCGAGGAGGAAATCTCCGGCAAAGACGGCGTAGGGCGCGTGCTCCCGCTGTTGCCCCCAATTGATGTGGCTATCGTTGGAGAGCCTACCGGCATGCAACCCGCCGTGGCCGAAAAGGGACTGATGGTCATCGACGGCTATGCCCACGGCGTCAGCGGACATGCCGCACGCAACGAGGGCGTGAACGCTATCTACGAGGCCCTCGACGACCTGTGCCTGCTGCGCAGTTACCAGTTTGAGAAAGTGAGTCCCCTGCTGGGCCCTAACAAACTGACCGTCACGCAGGTGGAAAGCGGCACACAGCACAACGTGGTGCCCGACGTGCTGCACTTCGTGCTCGACGTGCGAACCAACGAATACTACCGCAACGAGGATGTGCTGGCCGAACTGCAACAACAGATGAAGAAATGCGAACTGAAGGCGCGCTCATTCCGCCTGCGCTCCTCCAGCATCCCTATGGACCACCCGCTGGTGCAACGCTGCCTGGCCTTAGGAATGACGCCCTACGGCTCCCCCACCCTTTCCGACAAGGCGCAGATGCCTTTCCCCTCGCTGAAACTTGGCCCCGGCCAGTCGTCACGCAGCCACAGCGCCGACGAGTTTATCTGCCTCAGCGAAATTGTCCAGGCCATAAACCTGTACAAAGCCCTCCTGGAACTATAAAGTTGGAAACAAATTCCCATAATTCCCATTTATAAGGAATTATGTAAATTACGGGAATTCATTTCCCCCCAAAAAAGAACTAAATGATGTTCACTTCGGGCTTCAGGTCGATGCCGAAGCGCTGGCTGACGTCGTGACAGATGGCCTCGCAGAGCGCTACAACGTCGGCGCCTGTGGCCCCGCCCTTGTTGACCAGCACCAATGCCTGACGGCTGTGCACGCCGGCACGCCCCAGCGTGCGCCCCTTCCAGCCACATTGGTCGATGAGCCAGGCGGCGGGAATCTTCTCACGCCCGTCGTCAAGCGGATAATGAGGCATTTGCGGGTAAGCGTTCAGCAAGGCGTTGAACTGTTCACGTGGCACTACGGGATTCATAAAGAAACTGCCGGCATTGCCCTCCACGGCTGGGTCGGGCAATTTCTGGCGACGAATGTCTATAATCACCTGTCGTAATTCTTCCGCCGTCGGCTGTTCAATATGTCTGGCAAGCAATTCCGAGCGGATATTGCCGTAGTCGAGCCGGGGGATGAAGTCCCTGTGTAGGCGGTAGACCACGTGAGTGATGAGGAAACGGCCTTTCCACTCTTCCTTGAAACGGCTTTGGCGGTAACCGTAACGGCAGTCGCTGGCGGGAATAGTCACCAGTTGGCCGTCGTCTAGGCTCACGGCCTCCACACGGTCAATCAGTTCGCACACCTCCGCGCCGTAAGCCCCAATGTTCTGCACCGCGCTGGCACCCACTTCGCCAGGAATAAGCGACAAGTTTTCGGCGCCATGCAGTCCTTGCGCCACGCACCAGGCCACCAGCCCGTCCCATTCCTCGCCACTACCCACGCGCAGCAGCACCTCGCCAGTAGTTTCTCCCAAAACCTCTTTGCCGAGGATGGCCGAATGGATGACCGTGCCCTCAAAGTCTGACGTGAGCAAAAGGTTGCTGCCCGAACCAATGACCAGCAGCGGGCGGTCGGCATCGGTGAGCGTGAGCGCCAAATGGCGGGCCTCCTCTGCAGAACCGAACTCCACAAAGCGGCGGCAACGGGCATCGATGCCAAACGTGTTGTGCGGCAAAAGGCCGTAGCAGTACTCGTCTTTCATTATTCTGTGAGTTTGGTCAGTTTCCAGCAGCCGTCCTCCTGTTGGAAGGTCACCTCCGTCTCCTGGCCGTTGGCAATGCCCCGCAACAGGAAAATCTTCTCTGTCGATGACACGTCCTGCTGGCCGTACACAATATTAAATATAAGATGTTGGGGCAACTCAGGGGCGAAAGCGTCCCAGAAGTCGGGTGTGATGACGCCTTCCATCTGCGAGAAATCGTCGTCGGGGTCGGGGCCGGTAAAGTCAATCTCATTGGCCAGGCTCTCACGCTGGAAGGCAGAGTCGCTCACGAACTGATGATAGAAAGCAATGAACGACGCATTGGGATTCTTGGGAAGCGTCTGGTTGCGCACCTCGTAGAGCCGCCACTGGCCAGACTTGCGGCTGAACAGATACTGGCGGATAAATTCGCTGTCGAGGAAAATCTTCTCGACGATGGCGTGGCTCACGGCGGTGTCCTTGACCAGTTCCTTCTGGTCCTCACTGTCGAAGATAAGCGTATATTCGCCCTGCTGCATAAAGAATCGCTCCATTTCCCACTCGTCCTTCTGGACGGTGTCCACCTTGGAACCAGAATTGATAATGAGAGGGAAATCGATGCGCTCTAACTGCAAACGGCGGTTGGAGGCAAAATTGAAAATGAAGTCGTCGAAAAGTTCGTCGGCAGCCATCGGCATCGGCTCTTCGGCAATCAGCTCGTCAGAGTCGTCCTCATCCTCCTCTGCCACAGCCTCCACTTGAGGGCTGGCATCGGGAGTGACCAGCTCACCTATGAAACGGCGACCGCTGCCATCACGGCAACCAGCAACCATCATCATGGCTAACAAACAAGCATAAAACGAACTTTTCATCCAGCCTAATAGCCTTAAAGAATTGATTTCGCTTGCAAAGTTACAAATAATTCACAATTGGAGCAAAATAAATGCAAAAAAATTTGCCACATTCAAAAAATATAACTACCTTTGCACCCGCAATCCAAAAGAAGGGACCCGTAGCTTAGCTGAATAGAGCGTCAGATTCCGGTTCTGAAGGTCAAGGGTTTGAATCCCTTCGGGTTCACAAACATATTGAACAGGAGCATAGCTCAGTTGGTTTAGAGCGCTTCAGTCACATTGAAGAGGTCTTGGGTTCGAGTCCCAATGTTCCTACAAGCCAGGGGGGAGGAAAAACAGCAATTTTCCTCTCACTTTTTTTGGACCCCAACCAAACTTATTTCGTTTACGGCAACTGATTGGACATAGACAGTTGCGGGGCTGTCCTAAAGGTTTTTCTGGAAGAAGCGGAGGACGCGCTCTTGGGCCTTCAGGGGGCAACTGTGGGGCATGTCCCAGATTTCCGTCTCCAGTTTGTCGGCGGCATGCTGGCTCTGCCATACGGCACGCATCGTGGCAAAGGCTTTCTCAACGCCTGGGACGGGGAAAAGTTTGTCCTGAGAACCGTTGACGAAGAGCATGGCCTTAGGGCAGGCCAGGCTGGCCACATGGGGATGGTCGAGCCATCGGCGCAGGCCCGGGAAGCAGTTGGCGAAGCCGCCATTTTCCGTGCGCTTGTACTTGAACGACATCTGCTCATCGGTAGTGACCATCCAGCAGATGGAGGCGCCTGCCTTGATGCGGTCGCTCAGGGCGGAGAGCATCCAGGCGCGGTAGGCTCCCATCGAGCAGCCCACGCACCCTATGCGCCTGGCGTCCACCTGAGGGAGCGAGGCGAGGAACTCGGTGCCGCTCATGTCGTCGTAGGTCATATAGGCGCTGAGGTCGATGCCGTACATCATCATGTTGCCCGCAATCATGTCGTAGCGGTCGCGCAAGGCCCCCTCCTGCTGCCCGCGCTCGCCCCACATGGGGGCATCGGCCGAGAACACCACATAACCGTGGCGGGCCAGATAGTCGCCCAGGAACTGCCCTTCGTAGAGGTTGTCGGCCCACGCCTGGGCGTCGGCTTGCACGAGGGAGTCTTCCGAGGCCAGGGGGCGTATCATCTTCTCCTTCCCGATGAAGAGGTGGGCGCCGTGGTCGTGCAAGGCGTTGACGGCTGGGAACGGCCCTTTGCCGTCGGGGATGAGCAGCAGGGCGGGCACGCTATAGTAGCGCGAGAGGCGTATTTCCAGTTTCTGGGCTTTGTAGCCGTCGCGTTGCTCCTCGGCCAGGATTTTCAGGTCGTAGCCCTTTGCGGGTGGCGGCGGGGCCAGCATGCAGTCGAGCACTTTCTGTCGTGCTGTCTGCTTCCACAGGCCGAAGTCTTTTATAGGGCTGTTGCCCCACGCCAGCGGGTAGTCGAGGTCGGCAATCAACGAGTCGGCATAGACGGGCAGATTGCGCCTGAACTCATACTTGTCGCGCTTCTGCCCATTCACCCCAAGCGTGAGCAGGAGCGCAATGGCGGTCAGGAAAAACTTGTCACTTCTCACTTGTCACCTGTCACTTTCCAGTTGTCCTCACGGCGGAACACGTTCTCCAAGGTGATTTCCTTGGCCTCTTTCTTGGTGAGTTGGCGGCTCCAGGCCACACGCTTGTCGGTTGCGGCCCCTTCGCCCGTGTTCTCATACTCCATGTAGCGTGCCGTCTGCTCGCGCTCCTTCTGCCAATGGTGCCAGCCTTCGGGGCGAATCTGTCGGGGCAACGAGCAATGCATGAAGAGCGTGTAGCCATAGTCGCGCCAGGGGCGGCCCAGATAGACCTTGTCCACTCCTGGGGCGGCCTCGATGGTGCAGTTGTTGAAGACGTAGCCGTAGGCGACATCCTGCGGCGTGGATGCTGCCGTGATGTAACTGTTGGCCTTGCAGAGGATGTGGCAACGCTCGAACCAAGCCGTCGAGGGGCCGAAGATGAAGTCGGTAGTGCCCTCGATGTGGCAGTCCTTGAAGTAGAGTCGCGTGCCCGCCACGCCCGTATATATGGTGTCCTGATGGCCCAGGAAACGGCAGTTGACGAAGAGCAGGCGGTCGCCCTCGGTATGGAGCGCCACAGCCTGTCCCAGGCGGGCGGCATTGTTCTCGATGGTGATGTTCTTCAGGGTGATGGCGTTGCCCTGAATCTTCAACGTGAAGGTGCGGAAAGTGCCCATGCCACCCGGACGGTCGGCGGTCTTGATGTTCGCGTGGTCGTCGTAGGTGATGATGGTCTGGTCGCGGTCTTCGCCGCAAATCTCAATGTTCTGCAGCCATTGTGGCAGGACGAGTTTCTCCTTGTAGGTGCCACGCTTCACGAAGATGACCTTGTGGTAGTCCATGAAGGCGCGGCACACCTCGATGGCCTCGTCCACAGTTCGGAACTGGCCTGTGCCGTCGCGGGCCACAAAGAGCGTGTTGGGATTGTCATACTTGCCGGCGGCAAAGGTGCTCGTCAGAGGGGCAACAATCAAAAGCAGCAGAATCAGGTTATACTTCATAGTGTTGTTAGTCTGTTATAGTTATTGTAGTCATATTTCGCCTTTCACCTCCTCGTAAAGTTCCAGCAACTGCCCGGCTGTCTGTCGCCAGGAGAACAGCTTTGCACGCTTTAGTCCTGTCTGTCGCTGGGCCTCATAGAATGAGGAGTCGGTCTCCAGCCTGAGTATCATCTTGGCAATCTCGTCGCTATTCTCAGGGTTCACCAGAATGGCGTCGGGTCCTCCAATCTCTGGCATCGACGACGTGTTGCTGGTCACTACTGGCACACCACAGGCCATCGCCTCCAGGAGGGGGATGCCAAAACTCTCGCGCAGGGAGGTGTAGAGGAATGTAAATGCAGCATTGTAGATATATGGAAGATCGCTGTTGGGGATATAGCCGGGCATAAAGATGTGGTCACGGATGTTCTCTATATGGTTGCGGCTGATGATGCCGTCGAGGTATTCCTTTTCAAGGTCAGCCATCAGCAGGGGGCGCTTGACGGCCGACTGCTCCAGATACTTTGAGTAGGCCACCAACGTGCGCTCAGTGTTCTTCTTTGGGTCGGTGTTGCCGAGAAAGAAGAGGAAACCCTTCTCGGGCATGTACTTTCTGTACACGCTCTCGTTGTCGTCAACAGGACGGAACCAGTCATTGTAGCCGTTGTATATCATGGCCATACGTCGCTCAGGGATGTTCAGCTTCCTGACGATGTTGTCCTTCTCAAAATCGCTCACGGTGATGATGCGGCGGCACTTGCCGAGTATGCGGGGCACCACCAGCCGGCGGTAGAGCCAGCCCATGTTCTGGTAGAGCGAATGGTTCTGCTTGTCGCGTGGCTCCAGAAAGATAATGTCGTGGAGCGTGAGCACCAAAGGGATGTCGCACCAGATGGGAGCAGTATTGCTGGTGCAATGGAGCAGATCGACCCTGGCTTGACGGGCGGCACGTGGCAATGCCCATTGTTCCCACAGAGGGTACGACGGACAGCCGACCTCAATCACGTGGACACGGCTGGAGTCCTTCACACAACGGTCGGGGCCAGGTTTGACAAACACGAAATACTCGTTCTTGCGGTCTGTCTGCTGCAGTTGAAGAATCTCTTGCAGCACCACGTAGTCCATACCGTGCTTGTTCTTGCGGAAAATGCGCTGAGCTTCGATTCCTATTTTCACTTCTTCAAAAATATTAATCTTTCAACTTTTTAATTTCTCTTGCAGGCACGCCCCCAACGATGGTATCGTCGGGAACATCTTTTGTGACCACGGCACCAGCTGCCACAACACAATGACGTCCAATGGTGACACCCGGCAGGATGACTGCATTGGCGCCTATCCACACATCGTCACCAATGACAACAGGTTTTGTCGAAACGCCCTGTTCGTCGATTCTTTTCGATGTCTCGCAATAGTTGTGGTTCAAGGCCGTCACAATAACACCCTGTGCCAGGTTCACGTGGCTGCCAATGGTGACGGGGCCGATGATGGTATTGTGGAGGCCGATGCGGGTATTGTTGCCGATAAGCACGTCGCCCACGGCATTGTTAATGCAGGAATACGACTCCACCACACTATCCCGCCCTAATGAGAACTGCCGGTAAGGCGGGGTGTCCATCCTCACGGAGCAATAAATCTTCGCCCCCCTTCCCCGATGCTGGTATAGCGGAGCCATCAGCCGTACGTACCACCTGGGGCGTGCGTCGCGCTGATTCATTATGAGCCAGTCGAGCAGCCGTTTCAAACGTGGACTGGACTTCATCCTATTGCGTATTCCTTCTTTATACATTAATATATATACAGCTAACTATTGGCATATACCTTGGCTATTTCCCCGCAAAAGTAAGCTTTTTTTTCCAATTGACCAAGTTGAGACGCATTTTTCTTTCAACTTTTATGCACAAAGGGTATAAGTCTGTGCAATAATTAATAAACTTTAGGTTAATGAAGATTAAATGTTGCACAGAACTTCTTTCCGTGTGCGATAACAAGCGTACCTTTGCAGCCGTTTTCTAAAAGTTTGTTTTAAGGATATGAAAGCAAAGACAATCGTCGCCAGCTTCCTGCTGGCAGCAACGGCCACCACAACACAGGCTGGTGGCATTCTCACCAACACCAACCAAAGCATCGACTTCCTGCGCAACCCCGCCCGCGATGCCGCCATCGGCCTCGACGGCGTTTACAGCAATCCGGCTGGCGTGGCCTTCCTGCCCGAAGGGTTCCATCTGGGCATCAACTGGCAATATGCCCGCCAGACGCGCACCATCACCTCCAGCAACCCCGTTTTCGCCCTCGGACGCAAGAACGACGGCAGCACCATGAAGCAGTTCCAAGGCGTGGCCGACGCACCCTTCATCCCCTCTCTCCAGGCAGCCTGGAACAAGGGCGACTGGAGCCTGCAGTTCAACTTCTCCGTGCCTGGCGGCGGCGGCGCCTGCGAGTTCGACAACGGCCTTGGCTCATTCGAGAGCGTGGTGGGAACCATTGCCAACCAACTCAGCCCGCTCGGAGCCACAGGCTACGACATGGACGGCTATATGCAGGGACGGCAATACTACTTCGGCTTCCAACTGGGCGGGGCCTACAAGGTCAACGACGACCTCTCGGTCTATGGAGGCGTGCGCGTGCTCTACGGTACCGCCACTTATAAGGCCAAAATCAGCAACATCCAGGTGAGGCTGGCCAACAACAGTTATATGGAGTTCGCCAGTTTCCTCAGTTCGGCCACGGCTACCGTCGACGGAGGCATCAGCCAGGTGAACGACGGCCTGCAACAGGTGGCAGCAGGAATGGCCCAGATGGAAGCCGCTGGCGCTACCGGACAGCCTGCCTATGCCGAACTGGTGGCCAAGCAGACGGCCCTGAACACCCAACTGGCCCAACTGGAGGGCACTCGTGGCAGCCTCGAATCGCTGGAGAAATATTCCGAGGGCGTGAACCTGCTCTGCAACCAGTCGAGCGTGGGAGTGGCCCCCGTCGTCGGCGTCGACTACCGTCTGGGAAAATGGAACTTTGCAGCCAAATACGAGTTCAAGACACAAATCCGGATGAAGAACGAATCGACCGTGAACAAGGCCAGCGAAATACCTGCCGTGAACAAGTTCCGCGACGGCGAGAACGTCAATGAAGACATGCCCGCCCTGCTGGCCGTAGGCGTACAATGGAACCCCATCGACCCCATTCGCGTCAATGCCGGATGGCACTACTATTTCGACAAGGATGCCGACTGGTACAACAACACCCAGAATCTGCTCGACCACAACACCAACGAGTTCCTGCTCGGAGCCGAATGGGACTCCAACGAGCGGCTGACCGTCTCAATAGGCGCACAACTCACCCGCTACGGCCTGACCGACAAGTACATGAACGACATGTCATTCGTGGTCAATTCCTACAGCATCGGCTTCGGCGCCAACTACAAAGTGAGCGACAACGTGACCATAAAGGGCGGCTACTTCCAGACCTACTACGGCAACTACGACCGCATCACCACCCCCGACCCGCTGGTCAGCGACTCCTTCACCCGCACCAACCGCGTCCTCGGCCTCGGCTGCGACATCAGTCTCTGACCTATGGCTTCAAACCTTAATCTTTATAACATCTGACCATCTGGTGGTTGGATTGGGACTCTTGAAATCATGTTTGATGGCATTGGCGAAGACATCGGCTTTACCCTTACCGTCTTTCCTGGTGTATTGCTGAGATCCAAGCACGATGGTCTCTGAGCCATACATACGGTTGATGCGGTCTACAATCTCATCAAGGCGTTTCATTTTCTGGAACTGCTCGGCATTGATATCGAAGAGATCCTGCTGGATGGGAGAATCAGGACCGATGCCCATCACGATGACTCCCGCCTTCTTGTATTGATAGCCTGGACGGTAGATATTCTGCAGCGCGGCGTTGGCAGTCTGGACAATGGTAATCGTGCTGCTGGAGGGAGTAATCAATGGCCGTTCCTGAAAGTTCCAGTACTGTGCTAAGTCCTCACGGAAAGCATTGGTGTTCAGGAACACACCGACAATGGAAGCCACAGTATTCTGCTGACGCAGTTTTTCGGCACAACGGGCTGCATAGTTCGACACCTGTGTCTTTAGACCTTCGATGTCAGAAATCATTCCGTTGAACGAGCGGCTGGTGCAGATTGATTTCTTCTTGGCCAGCTCCTCATTCGGCACAGCATTCTCACCGTTCAGTTCCTGCCATGTGCGTACTATATTAATATTATTGAAAGTGAGCCTTACCCAGTCCTTATGATGATTGGCAAAGTCGAGAGCAGTCTTGCAGCCGAGGGCCTGAAGTTTGGCAGCATAGCGACGGCCGATGCCCCATACATCCTCGATGGGACACCATTCGAGAGCCTTCATACGTTTGTTGTCCGTGTCAATCATGCAACAGTGTTTATACGCCACGTATTTCTTTGCCAGTTTCGAGGCAATCTTGGCAAGAGTCTTGGTGGGAGCCAAACCAATACTGATGGGCATACCCACTTCTCGCTTTACTCGCTTATGCAGACTTTCGCCCCATTGCTGCAGACGATTGAGTTCTATGCCATCGAGGTACATAAAGCACTCGTCTATTGAGTAACGAAAATAAGCAGGTGTCTCTTTGCTGATGATGCTCACTACCCTACCCGTCAGTTCCCCATAGAGTTCATAGTTCGACGAGAAAACGGCAATCTTCTGATTGGGGAATTGCTGTTCAAGTTGGAAATAAGGCGTGCCTTCCTTGACTCCCATCGCCTTGGCCTCATTGCTACGGGCCACGACACAGCCATCGTTGTTGCTTAAAACAACAACGGGAACGCCCGCCAAGTCAGGCCTGAAGACACGCTCACATGAAACGTAGCAGTTGTCTAAGTCGGCTATTCCAAACATACTCTAAACCGCTTCGAAAGTGCGAATAAGATGAATCACCGTTCCCCAGACCTGGAAATTATCTGGATTGTCAATCTTTATTACAGGAAAATCAGGGTTGGCAGGACGCAGTTCAATATAACCCTCGTCACGATGGGTCAGGTCGAGGTACTTCATCGTGAAGTCACCGTTCCACCATGCCAGCACGATAGAGCCGTCATGCGGCTCTACAGCCCTGTCGATAATAACCCTGTCACCATCGAATATTCCAGCATCCCTCATCGAATTACCGCTCACATCGCCGTAGAACGATGCCTCTGGATGCTTGATATAATCGCGGTTAAAGTCCAGTGTCTCGTGTATGTAATCATCAGCCGGGGACGGGAATCCCGCCACGACATTGGCATGTTCCAGCTCCAGTTTGGTGTCGAACACACCTCTTATAATCTTGATATTTCCCATTATTTCACTTTGCAAAGATACAAATAAAAGTTTAGATACAGAAATTATCTGTGTTTTTTTTACCACTTTCTTTATCCGAACTGACGTATCCTATTGCCAAAAGGCTTCACCCGCCTTTTTTCGTGACGATTTGTTATTTTTTCAAGGGGAAAGGAATTTGTTTGCGGAATATTTCGTACCTTTGAACCCGAAACGTTTCAAACATCAAGGATTATGGAAGTAGCCATCAACAAGAACATCTACCAGCAGGCGCAGGCCTATGCGCGGCCTACTCGCCCGTCAGCGTGACGGCCAACGACAAGAGCATCTTGTTCCTGGGTGACGCGAACACGCTTTACTACTCGGCCATCGACAACAACATCAGCGCGATGCGCGCCTACTTCTTGGTGCCCTACATCATGCAGAACGCCGGAGTCCAAGCCCGCGCCTTCCGCTTAGACTTCGGCGACGGGGAGCAGACAGGAATCAAGGATATTTACGATTTACCAATTTACGATTTACGATTTGACAGCGGCGCATGGTACACGCTCGACGGGCAACGGCTGGCGCAGAAGCCGACGAAGAGCGGGGTGTATGTCAACGGAGGACGTAAGGTCGTGATTAAGTGAGAGTATTCCCACGGTAGGAATGGAATATTCCCACTGTGGGAATAAAATTTGAGGCTGTGTCAAAATAGCCTTAATCCAATCGTGGAAATATCATAACTGGGAGTTATAAGGTATATAACTATGAGTTATAAGGTATATAACTGGGAGTTATAAGGTATATAAGTCCACGTAAAGCGAATTTGACACAGTCTCATTTTCGGAATTTAAAGTTTTTTGTTTTTTTCTTATATTTGTTTGTCATCACAGAGTTTTTTTTAATTTTGCAGCGAAATCAATCAACAATTGGCTTATGACAACATTTGCATTAAACAATTTGTGGACTTATCTGCAGGGGCTTTCGCTTTCGCAGACCGACAGGGAATGGCAGGCCAACAAGTTGGTTATGCCCAAGGAAGCGACTCCCAAACTTACGGCTGAAGAACGTAAAGCCCGTTTCTTGCGTTTGGCTGGCATTTGGTCTGAAGACGCCGAAAACGAGAAGTACTATCAGATGATGAAGCACTGCAACGATGACCGTCCTCTTAATCGTGATATAATTTTTGATGATTAGTCTGCTATGAAAGGTTATATTCTTGATACTGACACATAGATTGAATACTTCAGACATCGTGGTGGGGTAGACAAGTATATTGCCGAGACACCTGCTAATGAAATCTATGCCTCGGAGGTTAGCATCGCTGAGTTGACATACGGCGCACTTCACAGTAAGGCAGTTGAAAAACACCTTAGAGAACCGAAAGAGATAGAAGATACTTTTACCGTCTTGCCTCTTGGCAATTGGGCCCGTGATTACGCAGAGATTCGGCAAGCACTCATCTGCCAAGGAATTATTTTTGGCGATTTCGATATTCTTATTGCTGTCACCGCCCGCTATTATGGCCTGACGGTTGTCACTCACAACACCAAGCATTTCAGCAAGACACCTGGTTTGCAATGTGTTGACTGGGTGGACAGATGGGATATATCTGTGCAAGACCACTTTGTCTATTTAAACGAAGAAACCGCCAATCCATTGTGGAGGAGCGGTTTCTTGTCATTTGAAGTCGAGGTGACAGGACTCGAACCTGCGACATCCTGGTCCCAAACCAGGAACGCTACCAACTGCGCTACACCTCGATTTGCGGGTGCAAAGGTAGCAAAAATGGATAGAATAGCAAATTGTGGGGCAAAAAAAATACCGACAATTGTTATTTTTTAACTAATCATACATATATCTGCTTGGAGGTTTCAAGAAAAAGTTGTAATTTTGCCCACAAATCTAAAACATCGCATCAGCAAAGGAGACCACAATGACAGCAAAGAAACAACAAACCGCTGCTATGACGAAGTACATCATACTTGGCCTGCTGCTGACTTTTACGGCTACAGCGGCTGCCCAGGGTCCCAATGAATCGGGCAAATACTACCGCCAGGCCAATGGCAAAAGCGGACAGGAACTGAAGACAGCCATGTGCCATATCATCAGGAACCCGAAAGTGGTGGGCTATGGAGGATTGAAGGAGGCCTACTGCCTGACCGACGTCAGGCCCGACGGTTACCTGCGCGACTGGTACTCAAACGCCACGCAGTACGTGCCCGGCAGCAACATGTCGTCGAACCAGAAGGAGGAAGGGATGGGCTACAACCGCGAACATCTGCTGCCCCAGAGTTGGTTTGGCAAAACGGTCGACCCGATGTACTCGGACATCACTCACGTGGTGCCGTCTGACGCAAGGCTCAATTCGCAACGCAACGACAACCCGTTTGGCGAGGTGACCAGCAACACGGCGCAAGTGAACAGTTCAAAGAACGACTACAGCCGCTGGGGCGCTCCCAACCCGGACCTGGGCGCACCGTCGGGGCTGACAAAGGTGTTCGAGCCTAACGATAAGATAAAAGGTGACATTGCCCGCGTCTACTTCTATATGATTACCTGTTACGAGGACACGCTGGCCTCTTGGCCCTGGCGCCAGAGCCGCACGGCCACCTACGTGTTCGACGAGGAGGGCACTCCCTACGAGCCTCTGCAACAATGGGTTATGGATATGTTCATGCGCTGGAGCGAACTGGACCCCGTGGACAGCATTGAACTGGCCCGCAACGAGGCTGTCTTCCGTGTGCAGGGCAACCGCAACCCCTACGTGGACTATCCCGGCCTGGAGCAGTTGGTGTGGGGCGAGTATCGTGACTCCATCTTCGTCTATGGCGAGGATTCTGGCGAAGAGGAGACGTTCAAGGAGACCGTCACCATTGCCCTCAACAGCGATTTCTTCGGCGGAGAGTGGACAGGCTCCCGACCGGCAAAGGCATCGAGCGTGCTGCGCGGCGAAAAAGACGGCATCACTGTGGAGTATGCCCTCGGCAACGGCGGCCGCAACATGTATATGAACAAGGACCACATCCGCCTGTACCAGAAGAACTTGCTGGTGGTATCGGCCACTGGCGCCAAACTGGAGGACATCACCTTCAACGTGGCAAAGAACGACAGCAGCAGGGTGTTTATGGTCGGCGATGAAGTGCTCGACGGCTACTATTGGCAGGGCGACACCACCGAAGTGGCGTTCCACTTGGACGACGGACGAGGGGCTGTGCACGTGAAGAGCATCACCCTGCACCTGACGGAGATTGTTGACGAGCCTGTCATTACCGACAAGAACGACGTGAACGGCGACAGCCTGGTCAATGTGGCTGACATCTTTGCCATCATCAGAATCATCAGAGACGGCACCTACGACAGCAAGGCCGACGTGAACAGCGACGGAACGGTAGATTTTGCCGACGTAGCGGTCATCATCAACTCAAAAGGAATACAAACATCAACAGACCAATAATAAATAGAAACTATTACCATTATGAAAAAGAAAACACTACTGGCCCTATGCTTCACACTGGCCACACTCGGCATACACGCACAAGGGCCCAACGGCAGCGGCACATACTATAGCGCTGCCAACGGCGCAAAAGGCGAGGCCCTGAAAACGGCGTTGTACAACATAATTTCAAAGAAAAAGCACTCGCCATCCTATGACGAATTGCTGGAACTATACAAGAAAACCGATACCCGTGACGACGGTTGTGTGCGCGACTGGTACTCGAACATCACCCATTTTAAGCACATCGAAGACAAAGCCGGCAACTACCAGAAAGAGGGCGACGTGTACAACCGTGAGCACCTGGTGCCGCAAAGTTGGGGCCCGCCAAAGGCTGACATCGTGCACGTGGTGCCAACCGACGGCTATGTGAACAACCGCCGCAGCAACTACCCCTTTGGCGAGGTGGGCAGACCCACCTACCAGTCGGCCAACGGCTACAGCAAGTTGGGTTCCTGCAAGACAGATGGCTATAGTGGCACCGTTTTCGAGCCTAACGACGAGGTAAAGGGCGACATTGCCCGCATCTACTTCTATATGGCCACCTGCTACGAGGACCAGGCCAAGAACTGGGAGGGCGTCTTCGGCGGCACGACGTACCAGCCTATGGCGCAGTGGACCTTCGACATGATGGTGCGCTGGTCGAAACTCGACCCTATTGACGATGTGGAGATAGCCCGCAACAATGCCGTCTACCTCAGCAACGTGCAGGGCAACCGCAATCCATTCGTGGACTATCCCGGACTGGAGGACTACGTCTGGGGCAGCAAGAAGGACACCCCGTTCAGTTATGACAACTATGACAGCGGTGACGTGGTCATCATAGAGCGCGTCGCCCAGCCCGTGTTCTCGCCTGCCGGCGGCACCTATACCGACAGCGTCGAGGTGACCATCACCACCGCCACCGCCGGAGCAACTATCCTCTACACCACCAACGGCACCGAGGCTGAGACTTATGGTCTCGTGTACACAGGCCCCGTCAAGTTGAAAGCCAACACTATGCTGAAGGCCGTCGCTGTGAAAGACTCGATGACCACCAGCTATCAGACCACCGCCAACTACATCATCAAAAGCGGACAGCCTGGCAATCACGATTCCAATGAGACCGTCATTGCGCTTAACAGCAACACCTTGGGCGCGCTGGTATCAGGAAAGAGCGACTACAGCTTCTCACAAGACGGCGTCACGGTGACCTACTCGAAAGGCAGCAGCGCAAACCAGTACATCAGCGACTCGCAGATACGCCTCTACGCCGGAAACACCATTACCATCAGCGCTAACGGCTTCATCACCGACGTGGAGTTCACAAAGGTGGGCGGCAAGGGCGACAAGGTGCTCGAGGCCTCGGAAGGCACAGTCAGCGACATGTCTTGGTCGGGCTTGGCGCCAAGCATCGTCTTCAACACCAATAGCGGCAGCGGTCACATCCAGCTCTCCAGCGTCAAAGTGAGCATCGCCATTGAAAGCCAAAAGTTACAAGGCGACGTAAACGGCGACGGCCAAGTGACCTTGGAAGACATCAGGGCTGTCATTCACAGTATTGTGGGGCTGAGCCAAAATGGAGAGACCGACGTGAACGGTGACGGGCGTGTAGACATAGGCGACATACTGGCCATCATCGCCATTCGATAAGGGCAACGCCCATTCCTGCAATGGCATTAGGTTTCGATTCATTCTTCTATCTGCCCAAACGCGACCGCCATGTACTGCTGGTGCTGCTTATCTTGGCAGTTATGGCATTAGCCGTCATCTACTTTGCCGGTAACTCCGCCAGTTTAGAACCAGAGGCCACTCCAGCGCAGGGCGGTTCCCCCACCCTGCCTGGTCAGCCTGATGACACCGTCACAGTCCGCCAAGTGCACTTGGAACCCTTCGACCCCAACACCGCCGACACGGCCCAATTGCTCCGTCTGGGACTAACGAAGTGGCAGGTGGCCAACATCTGCAAGTACAGGGCCAAGGGTGGCGTCTACACATCGAAGGAAGACTTTGCCCAACTCTATGGCCTCACAGTAAAGCACTTCCGCGAACTGGAACCCTTCATCCGCATTGCCCCAGAGTATCGCCCCGCCTCTACCCTATTTGCCAGAAACCGCTCCACTCACACTAACTACTCCACCCCACACCCCACCCTGCAAAGAGACTCAACCAGGCGCAACTACCAGAGACAGGAGAAACTGAACGTCGGGGAGACCATTGACCTGAACGCCCTGGACACAACCGTCTATAAGAAAGTGCCAGGCATAGGCAGTTACTACTCACGGAAAATAGTGGAGTACGGGCGGCGGCTGGGCGGCTACGTCAGCGTTGACCAACTGGACGAGATAGACCACTTCCCCACCGAGACCAAGGTCTACTTCGACGTGAAGCCCTCGCCCGTCTCTCTGATTCGCATCAACCACCTCCCACTCGACGAGTTGCGCCATCACCCGTACATCAACTATCTGCAAGCACGCGCCATCACAGACTACCGCCGTCTGCATGGCCCCATACAGGACCTTACGGTGCTGCGACTGCTCGACGAGTTCCGAGAAAAGGACATCCAGCGCCTGCTCCCCTACGTATCTTACGAATGAGCAGATGAAAAATCATTAATTTTTTCCTGTTCTGTGCCTCTGTTTCATATTAATTTCGTACTTTTGCAGCAAACTTTTCGAATAAGACGAAAACAAACATGGATAATACCAATACTGCCCCCCCAACCCCTCCCCTCAAGGGAGGGAACCCTGCGGATAGATTGTCGGTGGCAATTCCCCTCCCTTCAAGGGGAGGGGCAGGGGTGGGGTATGTATCCCTTAGTTATATAGAAGTCTAAAAAGAAATTAACGATGAGAAGAATATCCAAATTGTTGTTGTTGTTAGCCGCCCTGTTTATAGTCTCGCTGACAGCAGATGCGCAGAGTTACGTGAGTCATAAGGTGAAGAAGAAGGAGACTGTCTTCGGAATAGCCCGCCAATATGGTATCAGTACCGAACAGCTGACTAAAGCCAACCCAGAAATGGAAAGCCCTGACTACAAACTGAAAAAAGGCGACATCATTATGATACCCGTGGTGGACAAAGACGGGCAGCCCGTCAATAACACCACTCCCAACGACATTCGCCGACGCGCCATCAAGTTGGGCGTGATGCTCCCGCTGCACAACGTGAACAACGACGGGAAGCGTATGATAGAGTATTACAGGGGCATACTGATGGCCTGCGACACGTTGCGCCACGAGGGCATATCGGTCGACGTGAGGGCCTGGAACACGCCCGAAGACGGCAACATCAATACTGCCCTTCAAGACCCTGAGGCAGCCCAGTGCGACATTATCATAGGGCCGCTCTACTCCAAGCAGATGGCCGCCCTCTCCAACTTCGTGGAGCAGCACAACATACTGCTCGTTATCCCCTTCTCCATCACCGCCCCAGAGCTGTACACCAACCGCAACATCTTCCAGGTGTACCAGCCAGTCAACGAAATGACGGAGGCTACGGCACGGCGTTGCGCCGATTGGTTCAAGGACTATCACCCCGTCATCATCGACTGTGGTGACTCCACCAGCACCAAGGGCAACTTCACGGCCACCTACCGCCGCCAGCTGGAGGTTAAGGACATCAAGTACAACCTGACCAGCCTGAAATCGAGCGCAGAGAACTTTGCCCGCGCCTTTGTGCTCGACAAGCCCAACCTGGTGATTCTCAACACGGCACGGTCGCCCGAACTGCTTTCGGTATTAGCGCGTCTGAAGGAGTTGGCCAACGTCAATCCCACAATGCAGATTTCTATGTTCGGCTATACGGAGTGGATGATGTACTTGCAGCACCAACTGGAAAATTTCCACAAGTTCAACGTCTATATTCCCGCACCTTATTTCACCAATACCGAGTCGAAGATTGCCAATCAACTGCAACAACGCTACCGCCAGAACTTCCATCAGGACATGATGCCGTCGCTGCCCCGCTTTGCCTTTACCGGCTACGACCATGCCGTCTACTTCCTGCGCGGCCTCCACAAGTATGGCAAAACCTTCGACGGGGCTGCCGGGCGCTTTGGCTACCAGCCGGTGCAGACGCCCCTGAAGTTTGAGCGCATCGGCAACGGAGGCCTTCAGAACCGCTCATTCTTATTCATCCACTACAAGCCCGACGGAACAGCAGAGACCATCAACTACTAAATGAAACGTCTTACACTATTATTCATTTCTGTCGTCACAGCCCTTGTCTCGCACGCCCAGGTGGGGGAACACCGCAGCGAACTGGCTGTGGGCGCAAGTGCCGGCTACATAATGAGCAGTATAGACTTTGTACCTGAAGTGCCGCAGAACTTCAAGCCTGGCCTGACAGGAGGAATCACCATGCGCTACACTTCGGAGAAATACTTCAAGAGTATCTGTGCTATTGTGGCCGAGCTGAACTATGCTCAAGTGGGATGGAAAGAGAGCATACTCACTAAGGATGATGAACCTGTCATCAATGAGGTGACTGGGCTGCCAGAAGAATATCAGCGCGATATGACTTATCTCCAGCTGCCTGTCTTTGCACGCTTGGGCTGGGGGCGTGAGCGCAAGGGAGTCCAGATCTATGCACAGGCAGGACCGCAACTGGGCTATTTCCTCAGTGAGAAGACCAAGATGAACTTCGACTGGGATTATCGCACCCTCTCCTACGCTGACGGCACGGGACGCACATCGCCGGTAGTGGCCCAAGACACGATGTCCGTAGAGCATAAACTGGACTATGGGATTGCTGCCGGCATAGGCTTGGAACTGTCTATACCCCGTCTCGGCCATTTTATGGTGGAAGGCCGTTACTATTTCGGCCTTGGCAACATCTTCGGCAACTCGAAGCGCGACTATTTCTCACGCTCCAACTTCAACAACATCACCATTAAGATGACCTATCTCTTTGACATTGCCCGGACGAAAAATCCAAAAATAAAGTGAGAAGTGATTTCGTTTGCACTTCCCACTTAATTGTTTCATCTACTTTTGATTATCACTTATTGCCGATGATATTGTCGGCAGCGTCGCGTGCCTGGTCGTTCAGGTTCACATTGCGAGTCACCTTTGCCTCCATCGTTCCGGCACGCATGATGTCGGCCATATCAACACCCGTTGCACTCTTGAGCACGTCAAAAGCCTGCTTGATGGCTACTGGCACGCCACCGCTCATAGCAGCCACACCCGAACCGTCGCTGTTTCCAGCACCGCTGTAGACATGCACATCCTTGATGGCCGAGATAGGCTTGGCCACATTCTCCACCACCTGCGGTAGCACCTCAATCATCATCTGCACCACAGCGGCATTATTGTATTTCTTGTAGGCCTCAGCCTTTTTGTCCATTGCCAATGCCTCTGCCTCACCTTTCTTCTGGATGGCATAAGCCTCGGCCTCACCCTTGGCTTTGATACCGGCAGCCTCCTGTTCCAGACGGTAACGAGTGGCATCCGATTCAGCATTTTGAGCCAGTGCCCGCTGTTCTGCCTCATACTTTTGGGCCTCGGCCACGCGCTTGCGCTGCTCCAGTTCGGCGGCAGCATCGCGTTCAACTTTATATTTATCGGCATCGGCCTTCTTCTCAATCTCTGCAGCCAGCTGGTTCTGCTTGATTTCGATTTGCTCCTTCGACAGTATCTGCTCCCGTTTGGTCTTTTCAATCTCGGCCTCTACGGTCTTGATGTTGATGGTCTTCTGCTGCTCCTGCTGCTGAATGGCATAGGCGGCGTCAGCATCTGCCTGGGCAGTGTCGGCCTCACGTTTCAAGGCGGCACGCTTCAAGGCAAGGTCGTTGTTCTTGATGGCGATGGCTGTGTCGGCATCAACACGTGCGTCGTTAGCATCCTTGTCGGCCTTCGACACCTCAATTTTCACGTCACGCTCAGCTACTGCACGGTTGATGGCTGCATCCTTCTTGATTTTCGCCGTGTTGTCGGCACCGAGATCCTTGATAAGCCCCTCACGGTCGGTCACGTTCTGAATGTTGCACGAAATGATCTCAATGCCCAGCTTGGCCATATCGGGCTGCGCTTTCTGCATCACCTGGTCGGAGAATCCGTCGCGGTCGGTGTTTAGTGAGCGCAGGTCTAGCGTACCGATAATCTCACGCATATTGCCCTGAAGCGAGTCCTGTAGCTGGCTGGCTATTTCTGCAGGATCCATATTAAGGAAGTTCTTGGCTGCCAGTCTTGTACCCTCGTTGTTAGGCGTGACGCGAATTTTTGCCACGGCATCCACATCGACGTTGATAAAGTCGTTGGTAGGCACACTCTCCTCGGTCTTAATGTCGACAGTAATCTGTCCAAGGTACACCTTGTCAAGGCGTTCTAAAAAAGGAACCCGGAATCCGCCCTTACCAATGAGCACACGAGGCTGCGCCGAAAGTCCGGAGATGATGAAAGCAAACGAGGGCGGTGCTTTCACGTATGAGACAAACATAAAGAAGACAAGCAGCAAGACAGCTGCTCCAATCAATAAAAACAATGCCATTTCATCCATAATCACATCATGTTTTAAAAATTCAAAGCAAAATTACGACAAAAGCCAAAATTACGCAAACTTTTCGTAATAATTAACTATTACTGTCCGCTAAACTTTGTGCATTGAGATTAAATTAGGGCTGATACCAGTGTTAGGTGTCAGCCCTTTGGGTTACCTTTGCTGTCGCCAAACAAAATCAAACGTAACCATGGGCAAAAGTACACATTTTTTCGGACAGCCGGTGTATGGTCAGCTGATAAAATCACTTGACCGTGATAAAATTGTTGAATTGAGCCGCAAAAACGGCGGTGAGAAGTATGTAAAGAGCTTTAACGG
>JAGCZA010000034.1 GCA_017960525.1 Prevotella sp. | reverse complement strand
TGCAAAACCATAACAATGGTATTTACTTATTCCTCCTCACCGTGATCGGCCAGCATAGACTCCAGATAAAAGGCCTTGGCTATGACAATTTCGGAGGAAGGAGACACGCTGTCGGTGTAACCGGCTCTGACGCTTGGCTCGTCCAAGAATGTGATTTGCGTGTAGCCTTGCTGGCTGAATCCCGTGACGACTTCCTGTTTCCGGAAACGGTTGGAACCAAGACTGACAAATACGAACTTGCGATTGACACTCATCACAATGGCTTCATCGGGCACGGCATCGCAGGTCTGTTCGTTACAGTGGATGACTGCCGAAACGAACATATTGGGCAAGAGTTTTGCCCCTTCCGCGCTGTCGAGTTTGACATGAACAGAAGCCGACTTCGACTCATTGTCCAAGACTGCGGTAATAAACGAGACTGTACCCGTGAGGAGAGTTGAGGGCTGGTCGGAGAGTTGCATGGTGACCTTTTGGCCGATATGGATGCTGGCGATGTCACTTTCAAAGACATGGAGGTCTGCATGGAGGGCTTTGTTGTCATAGACTTTCATCAGCACGGTTTCACTGTTGAGATAACTACCCATACTGACCAATATCTCGCCCACCACGCCCGAAATGGGCGAACGCACTGGAGCTGCATTCGAGAAATGTCCTTGCGCTACCTGACGACTGCTGATACCCAGTTGTTCCAACTGAAGACGCAAGCCTTGCTCAGTGACGATGGCCATGTCTAGTTCGGCCTTGGCTTGTTGCAGGTTCTTACCCACACCAGCCCCTTGCGCATTAATGTCCTGCTGACGCTGCAAAGCCTGCTGTGCCAGCGATAATTGTCGTGAAGCGACGAGATAGTCTTTCTGTAGAGCCACAATCTCGGTGTTCTCCACTAAGGCCAGCGTCTGCCCCTGCCTTACAGCTTGTCCTTCTTTCACCAAGATGCGCTTGGTGATGCCAGCAACCAAAGAGGTAACATCCGCACGGTCTTGCGGAGAAAGTCTCAACGTTCCCGTGGCATTGATGGTGCCCGAAAGTTGGCGTTGCTCTACATGCCCTAACTTGACACCGATGGTATTCAACTGCTGTTCGGTCAGTTCAACGACATTCTCTTCATGCGACTCTTTTTCTTCCTCTGCCTGCTTCACTTCGTTCTTGCAAGAAACGGTCAGCAGCGACAGGGCGATCATAGAATATATTATTTTCTTCATCTTCTTAATCGTTAATAATTACTTTCCTTTGATAAAATTCAGTTTGATGATGGCTTGATTCAACGCGTCGATGGCCTTGGCATTATCCATTTCAACGGCAAGTGCCGCCGACAGGTTTTGCACATGTTCCACATAGGTAATCTCTCCAGCTCCATATTCGATACTCGACAGGCGACGCATCTCCATGGCGGCAGGAAAGCCATCGCTCTGATAATAGTCGTATGAGCGTCTGGCACTCTCCAAGGCATTCTTGGCAATCAGCAGTTCGGAACCGCTCTTGCGCTCTGCCTGCTCCCTTCTAGTGCGTGCGATATCCACATCCAGTTTTGCAGCAGATTTACGAGCCTTCTGGGAGCCGTAGAAAAGCGGGAAGGCC
This sequence comes from Prevotella sp., assembly GCA_017960525.1. GTDB lineage: Bacteria > Bacteroidota > Bacteroidia > Bacteroidales > Bacteroidaceae > Prevotella. The sequence goes on along the minus strand of JAGCZA010000034.1, from coordinate 971 downwards.
ACCCCGACTTCAAAGCCCATCCAGTTACCCTTGTCAAAGCGCGACCTATCCACGTTGTAGGGGTTGATACCGGAAATGACCAACTGATGACGGATTCCAACGTTGAATGATGGCATCATTCCCTGGCGGATGTAGTTCAGTTCACTTTCACTGCGCATCTGCTCACTCTCCAATAGTTGTCCCTGCGGGGTAGCGGCAAACGACCAGGCATCGTCCACAGGCTGCACACACAGATAACCGTCTGTAGCAACAACTGTTTCCGAGGTGTTCATCAACTGCTGCAACTGTATGGCGGCAGCCGTTTTCTCATCCTGTGCCTCACGCAGTCTGATACCATTCTCTGCCTTCATCTGCTGGGCGTTCATCAGTTCCAGGCGGTTGGTCTCACCGTTTTTATATCGGATGTCTGCCGTCCTAACAAACTCACCCAGCACAGAGTCGTTTCCGCAAAGAAGCGCTTCGACATGCTGCCAAAAGAGCAGCTGACTATAAGCCACGGAAACATCCCTCGTAAGTTCACTTTCCGTAAGTTGATACCGGCTTTCTTCAACCAAAGTTTCGGCTTTCAGCAGTTTCCGCCGCTTGCCGTAAACGGTCGGGAAATCAATCTTCTGCGAGAGCGTCAGTGCATTGTCGGGACTGCCGCCCGATGTCGGGTCCTGCGACAGCAACAACTCCGTCCGATCCAGCTCGAAATAGGAGCCTTCCATTCGTTTTGCCCGCTGCACTTGCAGGTCGGCCACCTTCACGCCCATGTTGTTGGCACGGGCAATCTCGATGCACTTCGCCAGCGACTGTGCATCCACTGACGACAGGCAACAGATCAATATTAATAAGGTACTATATATTCTTTTCATTTTCTGTTTGATGTGTATTTGCTTCCGTTTTTTTCGTAAAAGTCTTGTAAATGGTAGGAATCACGAAGAGCGTAAGAACCGTGGCTGTGAGCAGACCGCCAATAACGACGGTGG
>JAGCZA010000033.1 GCA_017960525.1 Prevotella sp. | reverse complement strand
AATAAAAAACAAATGGAATGTATATGTTAGCAAGTGTCTTTAAAAATATCAGCAAGCGCACGTTGATGCCGCTGCTGCTTGTGGCCTTCCCGCCATCCGCCCTGTCGCAGTCGCACATCACTATGCTTAAGGAGGGCCGGACGTGGCAGGTAAAAGACCATATTGAGAGTATAGATTACGATGATGGCGATGAAGTCGTTTACGGTCTCACCCTCAGCGGCGACACCGTCATCAACGGTCGAACATGGAAGCGGCTGGTGCGCGATGGCGGCACCTTTGAGCTTGCACTGCGTGAGGAAGACCAGAAAGTGTGGGCCACAGACGGTGAAAGGGAGCAGTTGTTCTACGATTTCTCGCTCAGCGTCGGTGACCAGTTTGACCCATATCCCCCAATGCCGTATAATGAGAACCTCATTGTCACGAAGACCGACACCGTGTGTGTTGGCGGCACCCCCCGCAAAAGGATATGGTTCACGCAAGGTTGGTATGTCAAGCGTGGAATAATCACATTCGTGTCCAACATCTGGGTGGAGGGTATAGGCGCATACTGGGGTCCCTTCTGCCCGTCAGATGCTATAATGAATGGCAACAGAAGTGCGCTCATGTCCTGCCATGACAGCGGAGAGTTGTTGTTCTCGCTCTCCGACTTCAAGGCTCCGGCAGTAGAAGGCTCGGAAACCTACAGGAATAAGTGTGCCACCCCCACCATTGCGTATGAGCGTGGACGGCTGATGTTTAGTTGCGAAACTCCGGGGGCGGAGTGTTTTTACCAGATAACATGCCGTGACCGCTTCAGCGGTAGCGGCAGCGAAGCAGCCATCGACCAGACTTACACTATTAGCTTCTACGCCCATCTCGAAGGTTGGTTTGTCAGCGACACGGCTACGGCCACCATCAGCTGGCGCAACGGCCAGCCCGTAATGGAGGGCTTCAGCAGCGTCACAATGGACGGCGAAGACAGCAAGGGCGACGTGAACTGTGACGGCAAGATAGACGTGGCCGACATTGCGAAAGTCCTTTCCATCATGGCTGGATGCGCCTCAAAATAGATTCCTCCCGTTCTGCTGGATTTGCAATCCTGCAGCCGTGAGTATGAGGATTTGCAATCCGACAACCGGCCGCTGACTATTCTCTTCTCACTTGACCAACTGTTCGACGGCGTGGCGCCAGCCGGCATAGAGGTCGGCGTGATTGTCGGGCTGGGGCTGGAACACCTGTGTGACCTTGCGCAAAGGGGCGACCTCGTCGAAGGACTTCCAGACGCGGCGGGCAAAGCCATTCATAATGGCGGCTCCCAAGGCGGAAGCATCCTCGACCTCAGTACAGATGACGGGTGTCTGAAGCAAATCGGCCTGGAACTGCATCAGGAAACGGTTCTTCGTGGGGCCGCCGTCGGCACTGATGCTGGTGAGTTGGGAGAAAGAGGTCATTACATCAATGAGATCCTTCACCTGATAGGCGATTGACTCCAAGGCGGCCCTGAGGAAATGCGCCCGTGTGGTGGCAAAGGTAAGGCCGAAGACGGCTCCCTTCACATCGCTGTGCCACCAGGGTGCGCCCAAGCCACTAAAGGCAGGCACAATATAGACACCGCCCGTATCTCTCACGCTGACGGCATCGGCCTCCATCTCCCTGGGGTGTGCAACCATTTTCAACTGTTCGGCCAGCCATTTCAGCGTGGCGCCCGTGCTGTAGATATTACCCTCAAAGCCATAGAAATGTTTGCCAAAGGCCGAGAAGGCCACGCTCGTGACCAGTCCTTCGGGAGCCTTCAGCGGGTTCTGCCCAATGTTCACCATCACGGACGAGCCGGTGCCGTAGGTCACCTTTCCCATCCCCTCACCGAAGCACATCTGGCCGACAAGGGCGCCGTGACTGTCGCCCAGCACGCCGGCAATCTTGATGGGTTGCTGGAAAAGGCCCTCGACGGTGGTCTCGCCAAAGAAATCGTCGCAGGCATTCACCTCCGGGAGCATCTGGCGAGGGATGCCGAAGAGTTTGAGCAACTCGTCGTCCCATTGCATCGTGTGGATGTTGAAGAGCATAGTGCGCGAGGCGTTGGTGGTGTCGGTGGCGTGGACGCTGCCGCCCGTGAGCCTCCAGACGAGCCACGTGTCGATGGTGCCCAGCAGCAAGTCGCCGTTTTCAGCCTGCTGGCGTGCGCCAGGGATATTGTCGAGCAGCCACTTGACTGCACTGGCCGAGAAATTGGGGTCGATGAGCAGTCCTGCCCGCTCCATCACCATCGGTCCGTGGCCCTCACGCTTCAGTTGCTGGCAGATGTCGTTGCCGCGTGTGTCCTGCCACACCACGGCGCGTGAGATGGGCTTGCCCGTGTGGCGGTTCCACACGACGACAGTTTCCCGCTGGTTGGTGATGGCAAGGGAAAGGTTGAGAGTTGAGAGTTGAGAGTTGAGAGACTTTGCTTCTGAACTAAAGTCTCTCAACTCTAAACACTTAACACTTAACTCACGGATAACGTCAACGGTGTTGGCATAGATTTCCTCTGCATCGTGCTCCACCCATCCCGTTTGGGGATAGTACTGGCGGTGCTCTTTGTCGGCACGCGCCAACAACTGACACTGCCTGTTGAAGAGCAGTGCCTTTGTTGCCGACGTGCTTTGGTCGATGGCAATGATATAAGTGTTGTCCATCATCTTAGTTCTTCTTCAGCACCACTGCCGAGCGGGCCGGGATATACAACTTGAGCCACTCCTTGTGGTCGTTCACGTAGAGCGGGTCATAGTTGGTGAAATGGGTCATCGTGTCGTCGGCGAAGCCGTGGCCGCCAAACTCCTGGGCGTCGGTGTTGAGCACCACTTCATACGAACCCGTGGGCACGAGGAAGCCATAGTCGGTGAACGACTGTGTGGGCGAGAAGTTGAAGACGAAGAGCAGGTCGCCACGCATAAAGGCCAGCACCTGGTCGCCGTCGTTGTGCCAGATTTCCACCACGGGCTTGTCCTGGAAGTTGCGCACCAACTTCAGCGTGCGCAGCATCTCACGGTCGAAGTCGCCCAGCCAGTGATAGCACAGGTCGTGGTTGTCCACGAGGTTCCACTGGCGGCGTGCGTACTTGTAACTCCAGCCGTTGCCCTCGCGTGGGAAGTCGATCCATTCGGGATGTCCGAACTCGTTGCCCATAAAGTTGAGGTAGCCGCCGTTGATAGCCGCAGCGGTCACGAGACGAATCATCTTGTGGAGGGCGATGCCGCGCTCGGCCACGCCGTTCTCGTCCTTCTTGGCAAAGTGCCAGTACATATCGGCGTCGATGAGGCGGAAAATGATGGTCTTGTCGCCCACCAGCGCCTGGTCGTGGCTCTCGCAATAACTGATGGTTTTCTCGTCGGGGCGGCGGTTCTTCACCTCCCAGAATATCGACGATGGTTTCCAGTTCTCGTCGGCCTGCTCCTTGATGGTCTTGATCCAATAGTCGGGGATGTTCATAGCCATACGGTAGTCGAAGCCGAAGCCGCCGTCGGCAAATTTTGCGGCCAGGCCGGGCATGCCCGAGACCTCCTCGGCAATGGTGATGGCATTGGGGTTCACCTCGTGGATGAGGCAGTTGGCCAGCGTCAGGTAGCAGATGGCGTTGTCGTCCTCGTGGCCGTTGAAGTAGTCGGCATAGTTGCAGAAGGCCTCACCCAGTCCGTGGCTGTAGTAGAGCATAGAGGTGACACCGTCGAAGCGGAAGCCGTCGAAGTGGAACTCCTCAAGCCAGTACTTGCAGTTGGAGAGCAGGAAGTGGATCACGTCGTCCTTGCCATAGTCGAAGCAGAGGCTGTCCCAAGCCGGGTGCTCGTGGCGGTCACCGGGATAGAAGAACTGGTTGGGGTCGCCGGCAAGGTTGCCCAAGCCTTCCACCTCGTTTTTCACGGCGTGGCTGTGTACAATGTCCATAATGACGGCAATGCCCAGACGGTGAGCCTCGTCGATGAGTGCCTTCAGCTCCTCAGGCGTGCCGAAGCGCGAACTGGGAGCGAAGAAGCTGGAGACGTGGTAGCCGAAGGAGCCGTAGTAGGGATGCTCCTGAATGGCCATCACCTGGATGCAGTTGTAGCCGTCCTTGGCCACACGGGGCAGCACATTGAGGCGGAACTCGTCGTAGGTGCCTACCTTCTCGGCATCCTGACCCATACCCACGTGGCACTCGTAAATGAGCAACGGGTTCTTCTTGGGCTTGAAGCCAGCCTTCTTCCAGACGTAAGGCACGGCGGGATTCCACACCTGTGCGGAGAAGATCTTCGTCTGCTCGTCCTGCACCACACGACGGCACCAGGCGGGGATGCGCTCGCCCTCGCCACCGTTCCACTTCACCTTCATCTTGTAGAGCTGGCCATGCTTCAGGTCTTTCTCCTTCAGCTTCAGCTCCCAGTTGCCGGTGCCCTCGATGCGTTTCAGCTTGTAGTGCTCGTCCTCCTGCCAGTTGTTGAACTCGCCAATGAGGTAGATTTCTGTGGCGTTGGGCGCCCACTCGCGGAACACCCATCCGCGTGCCTGCTTGTGCAGACCGAAATAGAGGTGGCCGCTGGCAAACTCGCTGAGCGTCTTCTTGCCATTGCGGGTCAGCTGGTTCAGTTTCCACACAGCGTGGTCGTGACGACCGCTGATGGCCTGCTCAAAGGGTTCGAGCCACGGGTCGTTCTGCACAAGGCCGATGTGCTTGGGGGATTCGGGAACAGCGTTCTTCTTTGTTGCTTTCTTTGTCGTCTCTTTCATATCATGTAAATGTTTTGTTAATAGGTTTCACATCCTGAATTATAAGACTACAAAGATAGTGAAAGTATGGCTAACCGCAATGCTTTTTGCCGATAATTTAAATATTGTTTACAATTTCTTTGTATATTTATTGCGTGGTCAAAAAAATGTTCTCAAAAACATTTGACTATTTCCAAATCATTTTGTATCTTTGCATTTGAAAAGTTTCAATGATTATTATCCAACAACAATACCTATTCACATTATAAACCATCAAATTCACAATCACTATGAAAAAGACTCTTATGACGCTCGCAGCCGTCCTTTGCTGCGTAATGACAACAACAGTGTTCACAGCTTGTACCTCGGAGGAAAGCCACCCCAACACCTATAGGTACGAGGTCAAGTTAGCATCCGACTACTATAGCTATTATTATGACGAGATTCAGACTGTGACTGCTGCCTTCAACCAGGCAGTCAACTACACGCAAATGCTGAGCAGCCCTCAGGACAACGAGATGAAATCAAAGTGCGAGGCTGTCAAGCAAAAGTATGCCAACATCAACTGCCCCTATATGAAGTTCAACCTCTTCCGCTACACAACCGCAGTAGGCATGGAGGGAAAGGAAGACCTCATCGCCACCTACGAGATGGGGCCGGCACTCACCACGCCATACGTGAAATATGCCTTCGTCACAAATGAAGAAGAAGCATACGCTGCGCTGGAAGCCAAAAAGCCCACACTCAGCGACGAGGTGTATAAAGCCAGCTATAAAACACTCAGCAGACTGTTGGGCAGGCACAGAGGATCCAGTGGAGGCCTGAAATCAGCTTTCGAGAATCATTTCGCAACCAGTTTTAACGATTACTGGCCCGACACTGACGAAAACACCAGAATTATCGTTCTTGCCTGCGACTCCATTGCCAACGCACATGCTGCCGACACGCTGGTTGTCGATGCCACCGTTGCCGTCACCAAGACCGGCCTGTTCGACCAGAAGGTCACTACGTTTTGGGGAAGAATGTTCAGTCCCACTATCCAGTAATGGCAGCAAACACTCGCAAATAAACTATGTCCCTGTGGGGCGATCAAGAATAATCCGAGCCGCCAAGCGGCTCGGATTATTCTTGGTTCCTATTTGACTATTTCCTTCCTACCGTTCTTGATGTACAGGCCCTTGCCAGGTTTCGCCCGGAGCGACTTCCACTTCGGGCACGGTGAGCTTCGGAAATTTTTTGATTGTCGTAGTGAAATAGTAAGGTCAGGAAGAATGGTTCTGCATAGGGATTTCCCCATTCCGATTTATGGTTTTGCCCCCGTCACTTTATGGTTTTACCCTTGCAAAGTTTTCCCGCAAGCCGTATCTTTGCAGCAGAATTAACAAACAGAATGTCTCACCTATAAAAAACATTACAACTATGAAAAAGCTATACACCATAATGCTGATGGCCGCAATGGCAATCACATTCACCGCTTGCGAAGACGAGTTCATCGCCGAAAGCCTCGAAGGAACCTGGAGCGGCAATATGTACGTATCGTCCTACTACGACGGACGCGACTATTACGCCACCCACACGGAAATCACTTTCAACATCGACCCCTACCGCTTCACAAAGGGTTCGGGCTACTGGGTCGACTACTACAGCGGCGCACCCTGGGACTATGTGGCCAACCACATCAGCTGGAGCGTGGACAACGGAAACATCTACGTTTACTTCCGCGAGGAGGGCACATCGGTGGTCATCGCCGACTATCACCTGTCAAACTCCCGCTTCACTGGCTATATTGCCGACGGCGACTACGACATACACTTCGACCTTGCCCACATCTCGTCGCCCAACTGGGACAACTACAGATATTGGGGCTACGACGAGTGGTGTGACGACTATTACTACTCCCGCCAGACCCGCAGCACCGACAGCACAGCCGTGACTCCCGCCACGAAGCCTGTCCGCCAGTTCGGCAAGAAGGCAGAGTGATTACCCTATGGTCAGACCTTCACTTTGAAAATGGCTTTCTTGATTTCAGGAGCCATCGAGATGCAGGGGGCGTGACCATCCTGGGGGAAGAAGATGGCAAACATGCCGGGCTGGCAGTCGATGAAACTCTCGGCCATCAGGTCAGGATACTTCGTGATGTCCTTCTCGGCATTGTAGGGCGTCTCGGGCAGGCGGCACAGCGGGGTGTAGCCGAAAGTCTCAGGCCCGTCGAGGGGAATCTGGATGTCAATCATCTTGACGTGGGTCTCCAGCACGGCCTCGTCTGGAGCCTTGCCTTTCGCCACGGCGATATTGACAAAGAGGTCATTGCCCTTGATGGTGTACTTGCCTGGCTCCATTGCCTCCAGGTCTTCGCTCTCAATAAACTCCACCACGTCCTTGAAGAGCGGATTGACGCCCACATACTTGGCGAGGTTGTCTAAAGTGTCGATAATCATATATTAAAAATAAAGGTTTGCAGGGGCAAAGATACAACTTTTCCCTGAAACCACCAAACGGATACCGAAAAAAATTGCGCTCAGACCCTGCCAAAAGTGGACAAAAGCTTCAGTATCGTAATCATACCAACTATTCAACATCATTAACGAACTAGAATAACTATAATTCTTTAATTACAACCCCATCTATTTCGAAATATTCAAGAACCAACATTATCTTATCTACAAGATAGATAATTCTGTCAAGCCAAGAGAACTTACCTGTAAATCCATTTATTTCTTTGAATCCATATCTCTTACCACAGAATTAATGAAATCACGCTCCCGTGGGGACAGATTGTACCTATCGTATAGCTGTAGGTCAGTCCAGCTACGTGTAAAGTCAAGTCTCGGTGCAAACTGGTACATATCCGGTCGCATATTCTGGTTGCTTCGAAGTAGGTTCACCATAAAGCGGAAGAACTTGGTGCGCATGTATGCCGCCAAATTCCGAGCCTCTCGTTCTGTTGACACACCTTCGATAATGTAATGGGTATTCGCTGTCACGCTTCCAGGTTCTGATACTATCGGTTCACTTATAACAAGATGTGGCAGGCTATCCGTCCCTGAGCTTGATTTGGCTACCATCACCTTCCAACTGTTTTTTAGAGCGTCAAGTTCTGGCGTGTGGCTATACTGGCTATCCTTGGCATACCCCACCTTACCTTTTGCCAAATAAACTTTCGTATTACATTTACGAGTCTTCCGCTTCGAGAAATTATCAGCAGTATTAGGGAACTTAAATGGATTGCGTGAACGCATCTGAGGAGAGTCCTTCTCATAGATAAATGATGTTTCTCTGCTCACCACTTTGTCAAGAATAGACAATCCTTCATTCCATCTTATCAGAAAATCTGCACGGAAATCGCCATGTGTGTATCTTAAGGGGCGGGTCATCGGATAGTCCTGATGATTGATGCGATTGATTAACAGGCAGTCACCATCATATTCCCTATCCCACAGGAATAGGCAGATACCTCCACGCAAGGTTGTGACACCCTTTATGTATGTTTCCACATTGGGGTAGTCATGTAACTCCCTCACATGTCTGTTACCTTCTGAGTCACCAAGCATATAATCCCTAAAATCGTCGAGTTTATCGCCACGTCCACCCGTGTACCATGTGGATTGCATCATCATGTCAATATAGCGAGATGATAGTTTGTCTTTAATGAAATTAAAGAACTTATGGTAAATAGCGTTTCCTCCATCACCTCGTCCTCCGCCTGCTTTTTCGCTGAAAGGCGGCACACCAATTACCACATCTGGGTTAATCGATACAAGACTTTGTACAAGTTCATCTACATTATCGCCAATCAAATCATAAGAATAGAAATCAATGATATTCTCAATTGGCATATTCAGTATGCTATATATCTTTCTGGTCAACTCATAGGCCAATGGGGATGACGGAATGGAATACAGCTTTCGATTAAAGGCGATACCATATTTCCGTTGTATTGCACAGGCAATTTCACCCTCAACTGTAGATATGTCAAGAATCGTGGTATCCTGTTGCATAGCATCTGACGGCAAGAGATTTACCAGTTCATCTGCTAACATCGGAGGAGTTACAACCTCGGAGTTAGAAACCCTTGCAAATTTATTGATAGCTCTATTTGCTCTTTCTAAAGGAGTGAGTGTATCATCCCGCATCAAGTCATTTACATTTTTCACCTTATAGTCAAGATGCCTTAAGATAAAGGGATTACACTTATTGTGAATCAGCCACAATATAGGAACTTTTAAACCGAGATTTTTTGCAATACGACGATTATCGTTAGTATCACCAACGATACTGTTTATGATATCTTCTGTTGATTCTACCCTGCTATTAGTCAAGAAAGCGTAAAAGAGGATTTTGGCTTGGTAGGTCTTTAATTTCTTTGCCAAGCTTTCCTCTTCGTCCTCTTCCTCTTCTTTTCGTTGTCCGTCGGTTTTATTACTAGTCTTATCGTCTGTGCCGGGTGTTGTATCTATATCAGGAATGGTATAATCATCATCGTTATCACCTTCATTGGGACTAAACTCAAGCCCTTTTGAGGCATCTATTTCCTTCATTTTCTCTATCTCAGCCCGAATAGTTGCGTCATCAAGTAACGAAAAATCAATAGGGGCCTCATAAGCTTCATCCATTATACTCTTGTTTTGAGAGTATTGCTGAACAACAGCCATCACATCAGCAGCAGTCACCTGCTTCATCAGATTTTTGTTGATCGTAATGATTGGAGATATTACGAGTTCGCGTTCTATGCGCTGCTTTAATAGGCTGTTGCCATTCTTTTCTTTATTGACATTGTAGAACTGCGATTTCAACTCCTGCATACGAAACATTCTGTTGGGGTCAAAGTCAACAAGAAGCGTTTGAGGTTTCATGTTGAACCTGATTTCTTTTCCTTCTGCATCTTTGTAAACCTTGATATACTGATTTTGTATGCGGAAAATTGCCTGATCATATTCCTGTGGCGAAGCCGTGTCTTTAAAATAGAGCATGGCGTCCCATTGTTTCACGGTGCTTCCCGTCAGCATTCTGTTTACAGTTAGTGTGATTGTCATTTCGCCAGCTTCTTCACAAGCATTTATTTTAGCTTTAACAGCCTCACTATTGCTATATGTACGCTCGTCATCAACGCCAGCTATATTAATGACAGTATATTTGCTTAAGTTCTCAAATCTGGCCTTGTTGTTTTCTATTAGTGACTCAAGAGCATCACACGAAGCTCGGAATGGGAGAACGCATACGATATGATGACACATTTCTCCTTTCTTGATTTTTTCATAGTCCAAGAAACCAAGAACATTATCATCGTCGCGTTTACCATCAATAACCTCCAGCAACTCTAATATTTCTCTCTCATTTGCAAATTTTTTATGACTCCCGTCAGAAGCTTTTGTTAGTGAGAGCGGCTTGAATAAAGCAGAGAATGCGTAGGTTACACCCTTTTCTTTCATCTCTTTCATCCGCCTAATAGATGAAGCATTAGGCAGGAAAGCGAACCTGATCATTTGGGGAAATCCGTAATATGGATTATCCCACTCCGCAACCTCATCGCAATCAGCATTATCTCTGTCCCATTGTTCTTTTGCGTCTACGATATCTGTGTATTGGCAGAATGTAATTATGTCATCCTTGGTGAATTCATCACCCATCAAGATTCTATAAGGTGTTCCAGACAAATGAAGTTTAACTCTTGCTTTGAGTTGCTTAATCTCGCTATCAATATCATCTGTTGTCTCGGCAGTCTGAATTTCTCCTTTGATTTCCTTATCAGACAAGGACAACCCACCTTCGCGCAAAACTTTACCATATTCTGCGGCACGAGCACCAAAATGAGTCTCGTCAACGATAAGCAAATCTATGTTTTCCTTGAATATCTCATGGTGTTTTGTCTTGATAGTTTCTCCCTGAAGGTCTTGAAGTGTCAAGAACAGTGCAATCCGTTTGTTGTCATTCAGGGTGTTGCTAATGATTTGAGTATAATTTTTCAAGTCTTCACCGTCAAGGAAAATATAGTCTTTGAAACGGACATGACTTTCTACAGTTTCTTTCCATTCATTACGCACATCAGCTTTGGCAGAAACTATTAGCACCAATTTCGCATCATCCATCTCTGTAGCGCAACACATTGCAGTAAATGATTTGCCAAAACGCATTACAGCATACATCAACAGGTTATGTCTCCCGTTCCTTACAGCTTCTTTGAACTTGTCAATAGCATTCTGTTGATTATCTCTGGGAGGAAAATCCTTTACTCTTTCAAAAGTAAGTTTTACGGGCAAATAGTCAGGCGTATAGAAATGGTATCTTCCATCCTTAGCCCTTTCGCTTTGCTTTATATCCTCAATAGCTTCCTTTACATCGTCCTCCTTTGCATTCTCAAAAAACTCTCTGGAGTAATAAACATCGTCTTCAATTTCATGAGGCAGTAAACGATGATAATGTTTAATCAGTTCAAGATAATCATGGACAGCAAAGTCTCTGAAAATGTTTCCACTTTCAAGTTTTGCAGAATGATTAAACTTGTGTATGAGGTTGGGATAGTGCTTTCTCCATTCATCCAAGCGCGTTTGAAGAGGACGATATGTATCACCAACTTTCAGGTAGTTGGGGATGGTTTCTGTTGTAAATGCATATATTTGAGGGTCTACACGACCTACCAAGACACCTTCGAGGGTGGATACATCAATGTTTGGATTCATAATCTCAGAAAAATGAAAGTTGTAATGGGTCTACTTGCGGCTTCTTAGCCGTTCGCTTTACACCTGTTTCTGTGATAAAGAAATGGCGACATTTCCCGTTTTCTATTATCAAATTATAGCTTTCAAATCCAGCTGTTTTATCAGGGATATTGATGCTGACATTACTCCCAATCTTCATCTCCCCAAAAATGGACAAGAACTTGATTTCCTCTTCGCCAGTCAAGTTAAAGACATCTATTGTTATTGAATTGATGTGTGAGTAATACGAAATCAACTGAGGAATAAATGTCAAAAAGTCTTCTATGCCAATAACTTTCACTGATATTTTTTCAACATCTTCTTTTTGCTTACTTATTTCTTCAAAAGCTGCATGTGGCAATATTTCACCAAAAGCCCTATGTGCCTCTATGAAGAAATTGCTGGTCTCATTACTTTCTCCAAAGTTTACAAAATCCTCATAGTCTAACATCCTCCTTATCTTTTCTGCAATGTCTTTACCTATCTGTGTAGGTACAGCTTCACCAATACACCTGCGGATATTGCCTTCATTATCTTTGAGATACTCATCCGAGTTCTCAACCGTGAGTTCGCTATCGTGATCTGTCCATTGAAAACTGTCTGGTATTGTCATCAGAGTCATTAACTCACGTATGCTAAGAACACGGTTGTCACATGGGTGGATTGTGTCTTGTGACGACATAATATCACTTCTGGTAGCTATACAAGCACCTGGTCTGTCCCAAATTAAACGGCGATACTTGTTGCCCATATAGGCTCCTTTATTAACAATTTTGTTTCCGTTCTTATCCAGCTGATAAGGTTTTGTCTCATCAGGATTGTCAAATGCAGTTTCACCTTCCTTCAAGTCTTTTATCCAATCCAACATGTATTCTGGGAATGGACGAGCAAAGTGGAAGGGGTCTTTCTTGTCTTTCTCACAATAAGCCAGACGAGGGAATCCTCCAATTGAGTCACACAACAAAATCTCATTTTGACGTGTCGGGAATAATTGTAATGGCGTTGTATGTTTTAGTTCTTTGCTTGTCCCGATAACAATGGTACGAGGACGGCTTGATGGTACTCCGTAGTCCTTGAAGTTAATGACTTTCCAGTAGATGTTATAATCCCCAGACAAGTTCCTATAGATACTCTCCTTGATTGACATGTCTTTGCCAGAAAGGTCTGTACATGTCGATTTCATAAAGGCTCGAACATTCTCAAAAACAAACACCTTAGGGTGTATGCCCTTAATCATCTTGATGGCTTCTACTACAAGAGAGTTACGAATCTGCTCATGATCTGTTTTCTTATAGTTGGCAGTAGACATTCCCTGACAAGGCGGTGTGGCAAAGACAACATCCACCTGCTCCAGCCCTTCTTTTTTGCGCCACATCGCAATCTCATCGTAAATTCGCCGATGGGTTTCTTCCTTGGTGGCATCTCCACAAATGTAACCACTCTCGTATTTACATTTGTGATTCACCCTCTGCACATCTATGCGAGGCTCGAGGAGTTCGTTTGAAGCCACACAATCGAAGCCTGCCATCTTGAATCCATAGCAGCCTACTCCTGCGCAACTGAAAAGTGATATATACGTTCTGCTCATCGTTAACTATTTACTAATCTTAGCCTGCAAAGATAGCGTTTTTTTCTGAGATAATTGTGATTTAATACGGATTTTACACATCTTTTAATAATAGCATCCCGTTTCGGTACTCATACCACCATCTGACGGCAGCTTGGAAGGCGATGAATAGTCAAAAGTTTGGACGAACCAAACTACCAGTTTGGACGGAGCAAACTATGAGTTTGGACGAACCAAACTCTGGCACCCCCGAAACGCCATTTTTGGGAAAAAATGAGTTAATCTTCCCAAAAAAGCTTCAGTATTACAATAATTATTTGTAACTTTGCCGACAACATTTCCAAAATACTAACACATTGAGTTATGAGCATGAACTTTCAGCGGCTGCGCAGCAGCCTGATGACAAAGGCCCTCACCCTGCTGGGCTTCAGTTCGCCCCTGGCACTGATGGCTTGCTATGGCACTCCCACGACGAACTACCCTGATGAGGCAGTATTAGAGGTAAACGAATTGAGCTGCCAGAAGGGCGATAGCACCACGCTCTCTATCGTGACCGAGGGCAAGTGGGAGGTCGTTTCCGTGCCAGAGTTCGCCACTGTCTCACAAGACAGCGGCGTGGGAACCACCTGGATTACCGTCAAGGCAGCCGAGGACAACCTGACCGACGAGTATCTGCAGGGTGAGATTGTGATTCGCGACGAGAATGGCGAGCAGTCTATCAGCATCTCGCAGCTTCCCGCCCAAGCAGTTGATGACGAGGAAGTCGTCGAGGAAGAACAAGCGCAGAGGTAGACCTCTCTGCCAAAGAGACACACAGAAAAGAGCAGCCCCCTGGAACCGTGGTTCCGGGGGGCTGTCATGTTTGTTTGGAAGTAAGTGTTTGTTTTGTTGTTATGCCTCTGCGGGTATCACCGACACCACACTGCGGTCGCGCTTTCCCTTGTGGAAATTCACAGTACCGTCAATCAGAGCATAGAGCGTGTCATCCTTGCCGATGGCTACGCCAGAACCGGGATTGTGCTTCGTGCCGCGCTGGCGGACGATAATGTTTCCGGCCAGGCACTTCTGCCCGCCCCAGATTTTAACGCCAAGTCGCTGGGCTGCACTCTCGCGGCCGTTCTTTGAACTACCTACACCTTTTTTATGTGCCATAATTCACGTCCTCCTTGCTTAAGCGATTACTTGTTT
>JAGCZA010000032.1 GCA_017960525.1 Prevotella sp. | reverse complement strand
TAAGGGAGCAGAGCGGGGAGCCAAGTTCTACTCGCTTGCATGCTCGTGCCGACTGCAGGGTGTCAGTTTCTTTGAGTACATATCAGATGTAATCAACAAGGCTGCTGCATTGCCACCTAATACGCCTATTACAAAATACAGGAACCTGCTACCAGACAAGTGGAAACAGGCCAACAAGCTAGGATAGATGCTACAGCGGATACGCTTACATGGAATAGGTCTTGTTTTTGCAAATCATTGTTTTTCTCGTCGTTTGGTGGCATCAAGCTAAGAGGGTAATTGTAACGGCTGACAAGATTGCCGGGTGGTTCGGAAAGTAAAACAACTTGTTTTGCTTTGGTTTGGCGGCGGGTAGCTTATGTTTACCCGCCGAGTTGTAAAGGTAAAACAACTTGTTTTACTTTTCGTACAACCCTTGAAACCTCTGTAGGAACAGGGGTTTCACCCCAGTTTGACGGTCTGTTAACAAGCGGTGGTGCTTAGTGGTGCTTTTTGAATAAGCACCACCTCTGCAACCTGCTTATTGTCAGTTAAATACAAAGAAAGTGACACTTTTACCGATTATTTTGTGTTTGGTCCACATAGGATGTGAAGTTAAACAAATTCTGCGTAACGGCCAAACAAAAGAATCAAAAAACTCTATTCTGTTAATGATTACTCGTCGTTCTCATCGTCACCCATCATCCGGCATATGCGGATGGTTTCCATGCTGGCCTCCCGCCAGCGTGGGAAATACTTGTCCATCAGAGTGTGAAAACGGGCGTTGTGACTCGGCTCTATGAGGTGACACAATTCATGAACCACCACATGTTCAACACAAGCAAGCAGTTCATCGAAATAGTTGCCTCGCCCCGCATTCTTCAGTAGTACAGAAGTCGCGGGTGTGGCTGATTACAATCCATATAAATTTGGAAGATTGAATAATTATTTGTATCTTTGCATCGTTAATTATCATAACAGCATGGGGCAGATTATTTCGAACGAACAACGACGCTATCTCGGATTGGAACCGATAGGCAGCCAGTGGGAGGCGGTAGAATACTGTAACCGCCAGAATAGCAATGATCAGATTTATTTGCTATTTGATGGAGATGTCGTGCGTAGGAAAATCATCATCAATCCTTCTACCTATCAGGAAGTGCAGTTAAATGTATTAACAACGGAAAATCGGACTGTGGTCTTGCCCAAAACGAAACGGGGCAGGCCAAAGCCTCTGAACTTCACGTCTGCACAGGCGATGGCAGGTGAAGGAACCTATTTCTATGTCTGGTGGGGAAAGGAAGAATGTTCTGTTGGTATAGCCAACTATACAACGCAACAGACTTATATTCATGAGGACTTTCAAAGCAGAGGTTCACTACGTGAGAGTGTTCAGACCTGGCTCCAACAATGGATTGCCGACACCTCGGAAAAGGACATGGAAGAGATTGAGCAGTTCAAAATGGCCAAGCGTACTCATCAGCGTTTCAAGGTTGGTGACTTCTTCGCATTCAAGATAAGTCGACGGGAATGGGGATATGGCCGTATCCTCATGGATACCAGTGAGCTGCGAAAAGACCCTGATTTCACTGCAAACAAGAACTGGGGCCTTGCCAATCTGATGGGGCGACCGCTAATAGTTCATCTATACCACAAAATTGGCTCAACGCCCGAAGTGCCGATAGAAGAACTGTATCGTCTGAAGACGATGCCCTCACAGGCTGTCATGGACAATCGGTTCTTCTATGGCGAGTATCCTGTCATTGGTCATCTCCCTTTGTCTGTAGAGGACTACGAACCGTTGATATCTTTAGGACGTAGCATCAGATACAACATAGATCCTGGGACGGTTTACCTGCAATATGGTCTTATTTACCGCGAGACGAGAGAGTGGCAGTTCCGCGAAAGATTCCCAGACATAAGTCTTGACAAATTCAGGAACGAGGGTATCGGCTTCCAACTTGATTTCTGCAGATTACGTCAGTGCATTGCAATGCAATCAAATGCACCTTATTGGCGGAATAGCACTTGTTATGGTGATTTGCGCGACCCGAAGTATGCGGAGCTCAAGCAGCGTCTGTTTGACTTCTTTGGACTTGATGCAAGTAAAAGCTACGCAGAACTACTCTGAGCCTCGAATTTGAACTCGTGAGTGCACTCACGAGTTGAATTCCCTCTGCATTGCATTTCTTTTTCAGCCATCGCCAGGGGATAAGTTTCGTCGTAAATGTCGCTCAGTAGTTTTCAATTGAAACAAAAGAGGCCGTTTGTTGACGCAGGGTCTAAAACGACTGAACACGACATCTTCCAAAACCAATCTGTCAAAGCATACACAGTCAATCACATCCAAATTTGAGAAATCATATCCAGAAAGTGCTCTTCCGTTCCTCCTACAATCATCAATAAGTTGCCTTAATTCTACAACAGTTCTAACAGTTTTGTGATTTTTCTCATCTACAAGTATAAAAGACAATTTTGCCTTGTTTGTTTGACAGTTTACCATAATTATAATCCTTTTGATATTTCCTTATACAATTTAAACAACTCCGCCACGCATTGGCTTTCTGTCATCGTTTTGACATTAAAGCCGTATGCTTGCATAACTGCTCTATCATTATCTTGATGGGCTTTTCGGAGTTCTACGGGCATTGTTAGTTCGTCGTAGAGATCTGCTAATGACGAATCTGGATAGAGAGCACGGGCATCAAGAATGGCTTGTGCCGTCTGCTCAATCTTTGCCTTTTGTTCATCTGTTGGATTAGGCCAAGGGAAGTTGTTGTAAACATTATTAACCGTATAACTATAATCACTCTTAAGTCTTGCACAAATTGTACGCATCCATGCCATATGAACATTTGATTCCAAAACACCAAAATGATATAAAGTCCCATTAGGCATCAATCTGACTTTGTCACTACAAATCACGCTTTCATCCATATATCCCATAGGAATGTATCGACGATTCTGAGATGATACTTGCGGAATAACGATATAGTTGCCCTTAGGCATGTTCTCAACATGGAATCGTGTAGGACGATCTGCCAGTTTCACCGTACCAGGACTTTTGCTCGACAATCGGTAGTTCCGTACAGATTCTATTCTTTGTAGGCAGTGTGGCATATGACGCAACTCTGCAGGTGTGCAATCTCCTAACCACAGGCAATAGCGAGGCTTCTGATGAATGAACTCAGCTGCACCATAATATGGATGAAAATAAGGAGCTGATGCAGGCTCTTGAGTTATGAAGGCTTTCATTTCATCTTCTTCAAATAAATAGTTGCCTCCATCTATAGGTTTGTTGCCAATACCAATTTCAGGCACATCAAAAAGTGGATGTTGGCGACTTCCGACAAACACATTTGGCGCATCAAGTAAATAAGCATTGATATTTTGAGCTAGGACAATACGTTCACCATCGAAAATAGTTTTAAGACCATAAGAATTATAGCTGAAGCCCACAATTACGCAATGAACATGTGCCTTTAATGTTGCTTCACTATCCCAGCGGAAAGTTTTATGGGCAAAGTTAATATGTATTCCATCTTCATAAAGCTTTTTCCAAAGATTAGCTACTTGCTCACCTTGGCAGATACTATTTGTAGATACAAATGCAGCACGACAATCAGGATTATTCTTCATAAGGTTAGCTGCTTTCTTATACCAACAGCATACATAATCAAGGTTTCCTACATTTTGCCAATTTGCTCCAAAAGTCTTTATTACATCCTTTTTTTGTGAATCAGCCATCATTCTTGCACCAATAAACGGTGGATTGCCAATTATATAGTCATAGCTAACTTGATAGCGTTGAACTTCTGGTTTTGTGTTACCATCGAAACGATTTGCTACAACATTGAGTTCGTCATATTTTACAATAGGCTCACTTGCTATCTGAGGTTGAGGTTCAACAATCAGGTGAACATTATTGGCATGGATTGTCGGGATATCAGAAGGAACTTCGATAATGTCCCAATCCATTCGCAAGGCATTGCCCTCCCGGATATTATGATACGATTTCAGTGGCAGGAAGTCAATGTCTCGGCGGGTGATTTTCTCTGTTTCACATAGCATCTGCGCTTCTGAGATCCAAAGTGCTTTCGTGGCGACTGTTACTGCAAAGTCGTTAATCTCTATGCCGTAGAACTGCTGGATGCTCACCTTGATAGGATTTACTTCCTCAAAGCCGAGGAATGCCTGACCATGATAGCGTTCACGGATGGCTTCATTCTCTAAACGACGAAGCGAGAGATATGTCTCTGTGAGGAAATTGCCAGAGCCACAAGCAGGATCGAGGAAAGTCAAGGAAGCTAAGCGATCTTGGTAGGCATCGAGTTTCTTGATGCGTTGCTTTTCTACCTTTTCTTCCAGAATCTCATCCAGTTCACGACGCAGGTCATTTAGGAATAATGGGTCAATGACCTTGTGGATGTTTTCGATGCTTGTGTAGTGCATACCGCCACTACGGCGGGTTTCAGGATTCAATGTCGATTCAAAGACTGCACCAAAGATAGTTGGTGATATCTCGCTCCAGTCGAAGTCAAGACTGGCATTCTGCAACAAAGTCTGTTTCAGTTCCTCTGTAAACTGGGGGATCTCGATTTCTTCTGCAAACAGTCCGCCATTGGTATAGGGGAAAGCCTTCAGTTCTTCTTGCAGATACTTGCTACGCTTTTCTACTGGTGTGTTCAACACTTCAAAGAGGTCACGCAATGCACGTCGTAAATCCTTGGCTTCATAGGTCACAAGGAAATTGTGAAATTGATCGTGCGCAAACACTCCTGCATCTTCAGCATAAAGACAGAACACGATACGGACACAGAGGATATTCAGCCATCGCAGTGCTTCGGGTGAGTTGTCGTCGTATTGTTTCAGTAAAGCCTCATATATTTTGCCTACAATCTCGCCAGCCTGCATAGAGACTTGCATTTCTTTGCTAAGATGCTCGTTCTTGGCATCAACCAGGAACATCAGTCTATAATACTCCTTACCCAAATTCTCCAAGAGAATCTGCTCCGGCTCACCGTTTGGCTGCTCCATATCATAGACTAAGAACTCAGAGAAATTGCAAGTAACAATCCAACGCGGATGCTCCGAGACGGGCAGACTGACCACATAACGACGGGCTTGCTGGAAAGGATTCAGCAATGAACCATCACTTTGACGGATGCCAGCACGTAAGTCCTTGCCTAAAGATTTCTGTTCTATCAGAACCTTAGTGGAACGAATGCGTCCGTCAATGAAGTTGGAGGCATCCACCATCCGATGGTCTTCGAAAGTAATAAAGCCATCCGATGGCGTTTCGATGCCAAAAACATTTGTCAGCAAATCAATCCAAAAAGGTTGCGACTCACCCCTCTCATATCCTCTGCCTTTCCATCGCTCTGCAAATTCAGCAGCAGCCAACGAAATTTGCTTTTCAGTCTTCATATTTGTTGTTACTTCATTCTTTTATTACATATAAACTTCTGGTTAGGGAAAGTCAAGAGGAATGTATTGCCAAAGTTTGCAAACCTCGGGTAACGCTTACCGCATTCTTTATTGATGTTCTGATCAGCCTTCATTTTCAACAATACTGTTAGATCGTCATATCTTCTGAAATCATTTGTGCTACAAAGATAGTGATTTTGTTTCACGTTATGCCAAAGTTGCCCGTTAATTTGCCTTATAATTATGTTTTTTAACGAATTTGACGGTAAGGTTATGCAGACAGTCCAAGTTTTGCGAAGTAAAGTACAACATCTTCTCTATCATAGCTCCTATAATCAAAAATGCAACGAAACAACTTTGCGGATTCCAATATCAAGGAATCATAAGAGAAGTTGCCTACGCATTAATGTAAATATGGCATTAAGTTTGCAGAATTCAAATAAAAGTTATACTTTTGCACTTGCAAACGAGTTGTTTGACGTTGGAAACAGGGTCTGGTGAAGCTGATGGACACCATCATCGACGACATCAAAGCCGACAGGCTGCCCGTTCCCAGCGGTTGATAAGGACGGCAAGCTGATGACGGCGAAGGAGCTGGACAAACTGAGAGTCAGCGACTGAAATCAAAATAGGCAGCAGCCAGGGCTGCGAGCAGCACGAGGCAGAGTAGGCGTCAGCGCACGGACTGAGAATTGACGTTCTGTCTGGCCCTGAACTCATCCAACTGGTGGAAGCAGTGGCGGTTGATGATCTCCTCTAAGCGGCGGTCGTGGTTGCGGCGGATGGAAGGGAGTGTTCCGCCGAATACCATTAGCTCACCATTCTCTTTTGTATAGGGCTGCCATCCGGGTAGTCCGGGTTTGCCGTCGTGGGCGAAGTGTGCCCAGACGGAACTCATCAGTTCACCCCATAGCTTGTTGGCCTGAAGCGTTTCCTGTGAAAGCTGGTCAGCGTAGTGGTGGGCTACGTTGAAGCTGTATTTCAGCTCGGCACCGTGGGCTGAGCCTTTGGCGTTGCCGGCCTTGTCCGCCTCGGTCACGGTGTACATATAGACGTATGTGTCGGCCTTGCGCTTGCCGCCGATAGCATCACTGGTGATGATGGTCTTCGGACGGAAGAGCCAGTCGATGCTGAGCAGGTTCTGCGGCGTATAGTCGGGATAGGCCTCCTTGAAGGCAGCGATGTAGGCATCCGTCTCGTCGCCGAAGGTGCGCTGCAGTTCGGCGCGGGCCTGGTCCAGCGTCATCGGCTGGTTGTAGCGCTGGCGCTGCAGTTCGTTGAACGTCGTGCCAATCATGATGGGGATGTTGTCGCTGAAGCTTGGGAACGCGGGCTGGAAGGGCTGTTGCACCACGTCGTTGCCGTCGGGTGTAGGGCCGAAGCCCCACATCATCGGCGTACCGGGTCGGCGGGTACCGATGCTGGCTGCCATAGCGCGCTGGCCTGCGGCGTATAGCTCCTTGTAGGGCACATCCTTGATCTTGTCCACGTTTTTCTTGTCGATGCCCAGCTCCTTCAGCACGGCCTCGCCCAGTGCCTCGGTCATCGCCTTGGTATTGACGTTGAGGATGGTGCCGCTCATGATGATGGCCTTGTGGAAGAGTCCGCGGGCGGGTGGCATACAGAGCAGGGTACCCACCTTGCCGCCGCCGCCCGACTCGCCGAAGATGGTGACGTTGTTGGGGTCGCCGCCGAAGTTGGCAATATTGTCGCGCACCCACTCCAAGGCCTTCACAGCGTCGAGCATACCGACGTTGCCCGACTGCTTGTATTTCTCGCCGCAGGTCGAGAGGTCGAGGAATCCGAGGATGTTCAGACGGTGGTTGACGCTGACCACCACGACATCCTTATGAGCCAGACACATGCCCGGGTCCCAGGCCGAGGTGCCGCTGTCGAAGCCACCGCCGTGGAACCAGACCATAACGGGAAGCTCCCTCCTGCCTCCCCCCGTAGGGGAGGTTTTTGTCCAGACGTTGAGCACGCAGCACTGCTCCGACATTTCGGCCTCCGTCATCGGGCGGTTCGTCTGTTGCATGGCCTGCGGTCCCCAGTGGTCGCAGAGACGGGTGCCCTGCCACTTCTCCACGGGCTGTGGCGGCATGAACCTTTCAACTTTCGCATACGGGATGCCGAGGAACGCGTAACTGCCCTCCTGAACGATGCCCTGTACCAGTCCGTTGGTCGTGCTAATCGTTGGCGGTTCAATGAAACCGTCCATAATCGCCGTTGGGCGGGCCTTGCTGTCGAAAGCACCTAACTTGTAGCCACCAGGCAGGCACTGCGGTTCCCAGTAGAAGACACCGCGGCAGTGGCCGTCGGTCTCAAGACGGGACTCGCGGATGACGCGTGCCAGCTGTCGGCGACCTTCCTCCATCACTTCGGGGTGTTGCTCGTCCACCTCGAAGCCCGTCTCAACTATCATCACGTCGCACTTGTACTTACGGCTGACGTGGCGGATGTTGCGTATGCAGTCGGTGATGATGCTGTCGGGGTTCAGCTCGGGATGGTCTTGGCGGGCCCAGTAGGGGTAGAGCGACATACCGACCATATCCCACTTGCCGCCGTACTTGCGGACGATGTCGAGGTTCCAGTCGTAGAGCGACTGCTTGTGGCCGCGGTCTAAGTGGACGATGACTATGGCCTCGGGGAACACTTCTTTCACAGCGTCATAGCCAGCACGGATGAAGCCGGCATACTGCTTGGGATTCTTCTCGATGTGTCCCATAGGCCAGAGCAGTCCGTTGGCCGTCTCGTTGCCCACCTGCACCCAGCGCGGCGTGACGCCGTTCTGCTTCAGCAGTGTCAGCACGTCGATGGTGTGGTCACGGAGGTCGCGCTTCATCTGCTTGAAGCTGTGGCCCTGCCAGGCGGCGGGGATGGGCTGCTTGGCGGGGTCGGCCCATGAGTCGGCGTAGTGGAAGTCCACCATCAGGTCCATCCCCAGCTTCTTGGCCCTCAGCGCCATGGCGAGCAGCTCGTTCTTGTCGTTCGTACCGTTTCTGGGGTTCACCCAGACACGCATGCGGATGGCCGACATCTGGTAGTCGGTCTTCAGCAGTTCCAGACACTCGCGCTCCTTGCCGTTACGGTCGTGGAACACGACGCCGCGCTTCTCTTGTCCTGTCAGGAAGCCCACGTCGGCACCCTTCACGAAATCCTTCTCTTGAGCACTGACCTGCAGAGCGAGGCATGTCAGCAGGGCAGCAGTTATGATTCTCAGTCTTTTCATATTCCTATGTTATTTTACTTCTTCCCATACTAATACGGAGCCGTTGCGGCGGGCAGGATCAGGACCGGCGAAGTCCATAGAGTAGGGGCTGCCCGTGGTGGGGCTCTTGCCCAGATACTTGTTGTTCTTCAGCGAGAGCAGCATGAAGTCGTGGTCGAGATAGTCCTGCCAAAGGAACTCCGTGCTGTTCACCTCTTCGGTGGAGGGAAGGTTACTCTTGTCTATTTTATCGATAAAGCGCACGTCGCCAGGCAGTCCGTCGCCGTAAACCTTCACATAGCGGCCGTCGGCGCATTGCAGGGCCACCTTTCCCTCTCCGCGGTCAATCACCTTGAACTGCGTCAGTTGGCTCTTGTCGCCGGCATGGGTGTCGTAGAGCACGCCGTGCTTCAGGGCGATGGCGGGGCGGCCCGTGGCCTTGTTGATGATGCGGATGGTCTTGCCGTAAGGGATGTTCAGGCTGCGGTCGGCACAAGGCTCGTCGACGGTGAAGTTGTCGAACTCGGCGTAGCCGCCCTGCTTACCTTTTATATTAAAGGCGAAGAGGGCGTGGCGCGAGCCCTGGAAGGAGATGAGCTGGTAGGAGAGGGGCATCATGCGGCCCAGCGTCTGGAACGTCACGCCGTCGGTGGAGTAGGCGTACTGGGCCTGGTCGTTGTCGTAGTCGCCGATCATGCGGAGGTAGATTTTCCCGTCAAATATGACGGGCACGGAGACCGTGTCGTTGGTCAGCTGTTCGAAGCAGCGGAGGGTGAGGGTGCTGCCTTGCTTGACGAGGCCGATCCAGGAGCAGGGGACGTTGATGTTGCCGAGTCCGCAGACGTCGCCGTCCTTCATACCCTTGGTGTAGAGCTCGACGGTGGCGACGGACTTCGGGCCGATGACGCGCTGGGTCAGCGTGTTACGGGCCCACATCAGCTGTTCGGCGGGCTGCGCCTGAATGCGGAGGCGGCCGCCACGGAGGCTCCACAGCTTATCGTCGGGGTTGTGGTTCCACTGCCAGATGGGGCCGAGCGTCTTGCCGTTGAAGGTTTCGGAGCGGGCGTAAGGCACAGACCCACCCCCTTGCCCCTCCCTGTGATGGAGGGGAGTAGATAGACCCATCGCAGCCTCGTCTTGAGAGTAACCGCTCCCCTCCCTTATAGGGAGGGGCTGGGGGAGAGTCTGCTGGGGTTTTGTGCCGGGCTTGAACCACGTGCGGGGGGCGCGGCCGAGGTTGCCCTTCAGGCCGACCATGGGCCAGCCGTCCTCCCACGTCATCGGCATCAGGCAGACGGTGCGGCCGATGGAGTGGAAGTCCTGCATGAAGAGTGCCCACCACGAGCCGTCCTTGTACTGCACGATGCCGCCCTGGTGGGCGTTGGTGCAGGCGGTGGCGTCTTTGTCGACGGGGCCAAGGCCGAACTTCGTGCCGTCCTCGCCGATGCGGTACTTCGTGCCACGGGGCACCTGAGTGAGCGAGGCGGCGTGGTAGCCGTAGGTCTCGTCGGCGGTGATGACTCGCGTCTCGTAGGGCCCCCAGATGCTCTTCGAGCGCGAGCAGAGGGTGCGGCCGTTGGGCGAGTAGTCGGTCGAGATGAGGTAGTACATGCCGTCAATCTTATACATGTGGTGGCCCTCGCCCACGCCGTTGCCTTCGGAAATGATGACGCGCTCGGTGCCCTCTATAGGGCCGCTCATGTCGGGCTTCAGCTCGGTACACTTCACCGTGCCGTAGCCGTGGATGGCGTACACCTTGCCGTCGTCGTCGAACAGCACGCCGAGGTCGTAGATGTTACCCTGCATGTTATGGTGCGTCCACGGACCGCGGATGTCCTTTGCGGTGTAGCATTGCAGGCCCTTCCCGTTGACATTGCTGAAAACGTAGAACTGCCCGTTGGCATAGCGTATGCACGGTGCCCAGATGCCCTGGCCGTAGATCTCCTCGTGGTTCTTGAGTGCAAACCTGTTGTCGGCGAAGTCGAAGCGGTCGAAGCAGTAGGAGGCGAACTCCCAGTTCACGAGGTCCTTCGAGTGGAGGATGACCAGTCCGGGAACGGCGTGCATCGTCGTACCGGCCAGGTAGTAGTCGTCGCCCACTCGGAGGATGTCGGGGTCGGAGAACTCATCGTAGAACAGTGGATTGGTAAACGTGCCGTTACCGTTGTCGGCGGTCCACGACTTGGTCTGTGCATAGCCGCTCAGCGACGTAAGAACAAACAGGCAGAAGCCCAGGATTCTTGATTTCTTCATCTTAGTAGTTCGTTGTTTTTGGTTTTGTGTCTGCAAAGGTAGTCATTTTTTATGATTCCGCCATCGCATTATACCGTCAAATATGTCCATTTCGTAATATTTTCCGTCGGAAGTGGTGCTTTTTCAGGTTTTTATTTGTACCTTTGCAATGTCATTAATGATTAAGCTTATGTTATTCTTCTTTTTGATTCTTGTAGGACTGTTCACAACGTCGTCCGTTATGGCCAATGAAGTTGACCACAATGCTGCCTTGAAAAAGGCACAGACATTCATGCCAGGCAGACAGTTTACGGAGAGCACGCCAGTCTCATCAGCTTGTTCAAGAGGAGTTGATGGCGGCCAGTCTTTCTATGTGTTTAATGCAGAAGACAATAGGGGATTTGTCATTGTTTCAGGTGATGACCGTACGCGTGATATCCTTGGATATGCAGAGTATGGCAATCTGGATACCGACCATCTTCCAGCCAACGTGCAGTGGTGGCTCGACAGCTATGCCTCCCAAATTTCTGCACTATCCAGATTGGAGCCGGCAAGCCCTCAAATTATTGGACCAGCCATAGAACCTCTTATTCAGTCGAAGTGGAGTCAGGAGTCTCCTTATAACAACAGGTGTCCCAACGCCAACTATGTGGACTACTATGAGGATGGATATAAAAATGATGACCCTTGTATTACGGGCTGTGTTCCAACAGCTGTAGCCCAGGTTATGTATTATTGGAAATGGCCAAAGACCTGCCCTGCACTTGATGGCTATGAGGTTTCAACGGGAAAGACACTGAAAGGACTTCCTTCGACAACCTTCAAATGGGAGGATATGACTGACACCTATTCCAATACGTTTTCCAGCGAGGCTGCCGACGCTGTAGCAGAATTGATGCGCTACTGCGGTCAGGCCTTCCATGTTGATTATGGTGTTGGTGCTACATTCGGCTATGCAGACCCTTCCGTGTTGATTAAGACCTTTGGCTACAGCAAGCATATCTACGAATTAAATCGTGATGACTACACTATCAGCCAGTGGGAGACAATGGTCTATAATGAACTTTCTGAGAAACGCCCGGTATTGTATAGCGGTGCAAGTGATTGGATGAGTCATCGTTTCATTATTGACGGCTACGACGGCCACGGGCTTTTTCACATTAACTGGGGCTGGGGTGGGCTTCCAGACTCATATTTTGTCTTGTCATTGGCCGACTTTGGATCCGCCCAAGGAGTTGGAGATTCTTCCAGTGCTCTCCATTGGAGCCAGAGTGCGCTCTTTAATATGCAGCCAGGAAAAGACGGTGAGGCGATGAGGCCTTTGCTGCGATCGGAAGGAAGCCATATGTATCCTCCTGAGATGACCAATACCTATACTCGCACGGGTGCTACGGCTGATTTCTCCGACGTATGGCTATGTTTTAATCTGTTCGCATACTATCCCATGGAACCCGAATCCGAGGTGGGCGTCGAGGTGGGCTGGGCACTTTACCAGGCAGATGAACTTAAACTCCTCATAGGCAGTACGTCCACCACTATTCCTGCAGAAAAAGAACCTATAATACCCAATGAAATGACCGTCTCTTTCGGAGCAGGACTGCCAGCGGGCAGCTATCAGCTCTGTCAGGTTTTCCGTTTGCAGGGAGAAACTGACTGGGAACGCTGCGAGAATTACGGCGTCTGTTCCGTTTATGTGGAAGTTACGCCTACTACGTTCTCTATGAGGGCACCTGACAAATATAACATGTCGTTCAAGGTCAATAGCCTAAGTCTTTCCAACTATCCGGAAGCGGGAAGTCAGTGCAGTTTGTCTGCCAACATTACCAATAACGGCGAGACGCAGCAGCTTATTTCTATTCTTTGGATACAGAAACAGGGTGAGACGGACTGGAAACAATGTGCCAAAACCACGTGCTACACCGAATTGGGCAAGAGCTCAGATATCTGCCTGGCATTCCTTCAGGAAGAAGCAGGGACCTATAATCTGAAAATTACTACGCCCAATTCTGATGAAGCCTTAGCGACTGCAACTGTCAAAATGGCCGGATACAAGGATGTTGTCGTCGACGGACTGACATATCGGTGTACGCCTGAATACAAGCGTGCCAAGGTGATTCAGGACTATGTGGCCGATATGTATGTGGAAAGTGTGAATATCCTGCCGACCGTTAATTCTAATGGTGTCGATTATAAAGTTGTAGCTATCGATGACAGGGCTTTCTATGGATGGTATATGACGTCTGTATCCATTCCCGAAGGAATAGAAACGATTGGCGTTGACGCTTTCAGGTATTGTAGCAAACTTGACAAGATCGTAATACCCTCAACAGTGATCAGTATCGGGGCATACGCTTTTTATGGTACTTATGAACTTTCATTGCTTGTCTCACACATTCAGAATCCCTTTGAGATTGGCAAAGAGACGTTTATGTACCAGTTAGGCGCTAATTATATAAATGTGTTGGGCATATTCCCGACGCAAGCCACGCTCTATGTGCCAATAGGCTCTAAGTCAAAGTATGAGGCTTTATCAGGATGGAGGCAGTTTAAAGTCATCGAGGAGGGAGATTTGATGGAATCTGTTGTTGATGGCATCAGGTATGCTTACGCCACGGGAGGTCAGAAGGCCACAGTTGTCAAGGATGACAGTTATTGTGAACAGACGGAGATTACAATTCCCGCATCAGTCGTTATCGGCGGGAAGACTCTTCAGGTGACTGCCATTGGTAATTCGGCTTTTGCTGAGTGTAGTAATCTGTTGAGAATCTCATTGCCAAGAGGCCTTGAGAAAATCGGAGACCACGCGTTTGTCAGAGCAGGATTCACAGATATTACGTTGCCGGGCTCTCTGAAGACTATCGGAAAAGAAGCTTTCTGGAATTCTCAGCTAAAGACCTTGATAATTCCAGAGGGTGTAACAAGCATTGGGGAAAGAGCTTTCGGCGCTCTATATGAACTCGACTACCTCGAACTGCCGAAATCATTGACGGAAATCGGTTCGGAACTGATTGCGTGGGATTACAAATTGACTTCAGTGGTTACCCACATCACCTCCCCCTCTTCGATTAGTGATTATACCTTTTCTCAAAAAGTAGATTATGAAGGAGGCAGGTGGGTGATTACACCAACAGAAGCCACACTCTATGTGCCGAAGGGGGAACTGGCTGCCTATAAGCATTGGAAAGGCTGGAGTTACTTTAAAGATATTAAGGAAATGGGCGACGTCGGTGATTCCAATAATGACGGAGAAGTGAACAAGGCTGACGTCGGCGAATTGGTGAATGCCGTTATTGGTAAGCCTTCCGGTCAATTCCTCAGGGTAAATGCCGATGTTAATGGAGATGGCGTCGTTGATATTGCCGACATTGTGCAGCTGATTTCCATTATTGCTAAATAAGCAAGAGCAGCCTGAATCAGGCTGCTCTTACTCTCTGTCACTTCTCATTTATTACTTCTCACGAAACTTCTATCGATTTCGAGACCTTGGCTTCCTTCTCCTGCTTCGGCAGAGTGACGGTGAGGATGCCGTCCTGAACCTTGGCCGAAATCTTGTCCTTCACCACGTCCTCAGGCAGCGAGTAGTTCTGCTGGTAGTTGGTGTACGAGAACTCGCGGCGCAGGTAGTGCTGCTTCTTGTCCTCCTCCTTGTGCTCCATCTTGTTCTCGATGGCAATGCACAGGTTGCCCTCCTCGTTGAGGCTTACGCGGCACCATTCCTTCTTGATGCCGGGAGCGGCCACCTCCATGGTGTACGACTTCTCGTCCTCCTTCACATTGACGGCCGGAGCGGTAGTCTTGCAGGTGCTCGGCGTGAAGTCACTGTTCAGAAACTCATCAAACACGGTAGGAAACCAACTGTTCTTAAACATTACTGGTAGCATAATCATTACCTCCTAATTCTATTGTTTTAAAGGGTTTAACTTATTGTTCTTTTCTCGATAGCCTTGCGGCCTTCGCTGAGGTAAATGCAAGATACGTGCCAAGCATAAAGATACTGCCAGAATGACAATTCGATACGTCATTCTGGCAGTTTGCGGTTATTTGAGTACGTTTGTTCAGATCTTATCGAGCGCCTGGCGGATGTCGGCGAGAATGTCGTCAACGTCCTCGATGCCGACAGAGAGGCGGATGAGGTCGGGAGCCACGCCGGCCTCGCGCAGCTGCTCGTCGCTGAGCTGGCGGTGAGTATGGCTGGCAGGGTGGAGCACGCAGGTACGGGCATCGGCCACGTGGGTGACGATGTTGATCATCTCGAGCGAGTCCATCCACTTGATGGCCGTCTCACGCGTACCTTTAAGACCAAAGGCAATGACGCCACATGAGCCGTTTGGCAGGTACTTCTGGCCGAGGGCATAGGCCTTGTCGTCCTTTAGGCCGCAGTAGTGAACCCACGCCACCTTCTCGTTCTGGCTCAGGAACTCGGCCACCTGCTGGGCGTTCTTGCAGTGCTGGGCCATGCGCAGGTGGAGTGTCTGCAGACCGAGGTTCAGCAGGAACGAGTTCTGCGGGGCGGGAATCGAGCCGAGGTCGCGCATGAGCTGGGCCACAAGCTTCGTTGTGTAGCCCATCTTGCCGAAAGCCTTCACGTAGGTCAGACCGTGGTACGACTCGTCGGGCGTACAGAGGCCGGGGAACTTGGCCTCCCCCTGGCCCCCTCCCGTAGAGGGGGAAGACTGGCCGTGAGTACAGGTCATCCAGTCGAAGTTACCGCTGTCGACAACAACACCGCCTACCTGCGTAGCCATGCCGTCCATGTACTTCGTGGTGGAGTGGGTGACGATGTCGGCGCCCCACTCGAAGGGACGACAGTTGATGGGCGTGGCAAAGGTGTTGTCGACGATGAGGGGCACACCGTTCTTATGGGCGATGCGTGCGAAGCGCTCGATGTCGAAGACGGCACAGCCGGGGTTCGAGATGGTCTCTCCGAACACAGCCTTCGTGTTGGGGCGGAAGGCGGCCTGAATCTCCTCGTCGGAGGCTTCCTGCGAGATGAACGTGCAGTCGATGCCCAGCTTCTTCAGCGTCACGCCGAAGAGGTTGTAGGTGCCGCCGTAAATCTCGTTCGAAGTGATGAAATGGTCGCCGGCCTGGCAGATGTTAAAGATGGCGTAGAAGTTGGCGGCCTGACCGCTGGAGGTCAGCACGGCGCCCACGCCCCCTTCGAGCGTGGCAATCTTGGCAGCCACGGCGTCGTTCGTCGGGTTCTGCAGGCGGGTATAGAAGTAGCCCTCCTTCTCTAAGTCAAACAACTTTGCCATCTCGTCCGAGTCGTCGTACTTGAACGTCGTCGACTGGATGATGGGCAGTTCGATAGGTTCTCCGTTCTTGGCTTTGTAGCCGGCCTGTACGCAGAGCGTACCCTGCTTGAATTTCTTTTCCATTTCTATGATATTGTTTTACGTTATTTCTTGATGCGCGATGCGTAGAAGCGGGCGACGATGCCACCGCTGATGTTGTGCCACACGCTGAATACCGCTCCGGGAATGGTGGCCATGGGGTAGGCAGCGAAGTGCAGCGTGGCCAGCGATGAGGCCAGGCCCGAGTTCTGCATGCCCACCTCGATGCTGAGTGCCTTGCGCTTGGGCCACGACAGTCCGAGCAGGCGTGCGATGAGATAGCCGACGGAGAGACCTCCGATGTTGTGGAGCATCACGACGGCTATGATTACCAGTCCGCCAGAGAGCAGCCTGTCGGCACTGGCCGCGATGATGATGAGCACGATGGCAGCAATGACCAGCGACGACAGGGCAGGCAGATAGGCTGTGGCCTGCTCAGTCAGCTTGGGCAGCAGACGCTTCACCAGCAGTCCTGCGACGATGGGCAGGATGACCACCCAGAGGATGCTCAGGAACATGGCGGCCACGTCGACGTCGACCGTCTTGCCAGCCAGGAGCCAGACGAGCAGCGGCGTCAGCACCGGCGCCAGCAGGGTCGAGACGCCCGTCATGCCTACCGACAGGGCCAGGTCGCCCTTTGCCAGATAGGTGATGACGTTCGACGCCGTGCCACCCGGGCAGCAGCCCACCAGCACCACACCAACGGTCAGCGCCTCGTCGAGCGAGAAAGCCCTGGCCAGCAGCCATGCCAGCAACGGCATCACCGTGAACTGTGCCAGACAGCCGATGATGACGTCCTTCGGCCGGCTGAACACCACGCGGAAGTCCTCCCAGCGCAGCGTCATTCCCATGCCGAACATGATGACGCCCAGCAGCGGATTGATGACCGTAGGCTTCACGCCGTTGAACGCTCCGGGCCAGATGAGCGCCACTACAGCGGCTAACAGCACCAGCACGCCCATGTAGTCGGCAATGAACTTGCTGATACGCTTCGGGAGCGACAGCTTTTTCCCTTCTTTTTCCATAATCGGCTGCAAAGTTACGCAATTTTTCCCATTCCGCAAAACATATCGATTGCGATTACAATCGCTGTCCGCAAAATCCCCGCCGCCGTTGTTGCCAGCAGGCTGTAACGTAAGAATCTTTATAAATAATGTTAACAGGAGCGGTGGAGGCGGTTGCTTCTTCCGGAAATAGGCTAACTTTGCGGCAAATCTGATGCAATTAGACAATAACAAACAGCTATCACAATGAAAAGGACATCGTATATTTCATCCGCGTTGCTTGTGGCAATGCTTTTCTGGGCCTCGGTTGTGAGCGCCCAGAACCAGGAAGTGCAGGCTGCCGGTCAGGGCAGTATCTTTGAACGACTGGTGGAGATGCTTGGCGAAATGACTGACGAGGAGAAGGCTTATGCCCGCTCTAACTGGCTGGTGACTCCAGCGGAATATGCCAACAGCCACGACCATCCCGCTTCATATCTGATAACCCCGAACCCGGCTCCCGACACGCAGCAGAAGGTGGAGTGCGCTGCCTGCTCGAGTGCTTACCTTCTGCGCTTCTTTGGCGAAGAGGCCGATGGCGTGGTGTTGTATCACAGCGAGACGTTCCCCTGTAAGTACGAGGGCGGTGCCTTCCCTAAGTGCTTCAAGGTGTTTTTCGAGGAGCAGCACAAGAACTACACGACGGCATATTACACCGGTACGACCGACGACCTGAAGAACGCCGTCAGCAAGGGCGTTCCCGTGATAGCTTTGCTGCTGTATAACGGTCGTTCGATGCACTACGTGCCGGTGGTTGGCTACGACGAGAAGCACTTCTTCATCCAGAATTCCGTGGAGAAGTACAGGAACGTGTCGGACAACAAGGCCTACAACGAAGCACTTGACATCGACAAGTTTGATGCCATGTGGAATATTCCCTTCGAATCGTGCCAGCGCCTATTTGTTATCGTTAAGAAGGCTGAATAGCAAAGGCGTTATCAGCTTGCATATCTGCTCAAGGTGCAGGCGGTCAGTGTCGTCGAAGGTGGCCAGCTCGCGGCTGTCGATGTCGAGCACAGCCATGACTTCGCCTGCTGCTGACAGGACGGGCACGACAATCTCGGAGCGCGAAAGGCTGCTGCAGGCGATATGGCCGGGAAACTGCTCGACGTCGGGCACCACAATCGTTTCCCCGCGCTGCCAGGCCGTGCCGCAGACGCCGCGTCCAAAGGGTATGTGCATACAGGCGACTGGCCCCTGGAAAGGCCCGAGCACCAGCTCGCGGCCGATGACCCGGTAGAAACCCGTCCAGAAGAACCCCATCGTCTCGTGGATGGCGGCAGCTACATTCGCCATCACCGCCACCACGTCAGTCTCGCCCTCAACGAGGGCCTTGATTTGCTCGGTGAGCAATCGGTATTTCTCGTCTTTATTCATAACTCGCCTGCAAAGTTACGCTTTTTTCCCCGTTCCGCAAAAAATATTGATGACGATTGTGCGTTTGTGTGCTAAAGAATGAAACGAAGGATACGATAAAGTTTTTTCTCCGAATCGCTTGGCGGTTCGGGGATTTTTGTTTATCTTTGCACCGTCGCTTAAACACTTGGAACGATGGAAGAAAAGAGATATCCGAAGATAGAAGAGGAGGATGGCAGCCTTACCGCAGCCGAACCAGTCACTGCATACGCCACACGGGAGTATGGGCATTCCGGCATTACCTATATGGGTGAAGAAGCCGAGAAGATAGAGCAGATTCCCCTTGGGGCGTTCGGGTTCTATACCGACGACCCGGATGTGTTCGAGCAACGGGTAGCCGAGATAGAGGCCGATATGGACGAGGTAGATGCCGGCATTGAAGACCCAGAAAAGTGGATTCAGGCCGATGATTTTTGGGCTGCAATGAGAAAGGAACACCCATGGCTGTAGTGAAAAACAGGCTTGGCGGCTTTTCAATAACTATGTGGAAAATGCCAAGGTCGAAGAATTCGATAAAAAAGTAGTAAACTCAAAACTCTACTGCCTATGACATAGACAGAAGACA
Source organism: Prevotella sp. (assembly GCA_017960525.1). Classification (GTDB taxonomy): domain Bacteria; phylum Bacteroidota; class Bacteroidia; order Bacteroidales; family Bacteroidaceae; genus Prevotella. The sequence continues at coordinate 3,948 of JAGCZA010000032.1, read as the reverse complement.
ATAAAGACATATAGACAAGAAGCGGGAGTATTGGTGCCTGCCATCTTTATACCGAATGAGGCCCTGTTATCAGTAACGATAGCAGGGCTTCACTCTATTCCCGCCTTTACCCACCGGGTAACGCTCAATCCGTTGTGTCGAGTAAGATGTCCAACAACTGCGTCACGTCGGCTATGTCCACAAGGCTGTTACCGTCTATGTCTGAGGCCGATATGTCGGACGGCATGGGCAACAGGCCGATGATTTGACTGACGAGGGTCGTCAAGTCGTCATTGTTCACAAATCCGTCACCGTTTACATCGCCTCGTAACAACGGAAGGGCGACGTTGACGGTAAAGGTGAGATCGTCCCACTTGTCAATCTCGCCGCCAGGTTCGGTAAACACCTGCGAGGCGATGGTGACTGTCTTTGCGCCTACCGCTGCTCCGGCATCTGCCTGCAAGGTGACGTAGACCAGGGGACCGTCGGTGCCCAGGAACTCGGAATTGCTATCAGAATATGCCATCAAGCGGTACTTCCCCTCGCTCTTTAGCGATATCGTCAGTCTGTGGTCGTCCTTACGGTCTTTGTCCAACGAGGCCATCAGTTTGTTGCCGTTCTTGGCGATGCTCAGCCCCTTGGGCAGCAGCAGGTCAAACTGGAAGGCGGCGTACGTCTTGTCGGGGTTCTTCAGGGTGATGGCAACCTGGCGCGTCTCGCCGGGCGCCAGGCTGGTATTCTCCACTAACAGGTTGTCGGCCAGCATGCTGCCCGCCACGGCGAGCAGTAAGGTCAGGGTCAAAACTCTATATGTCTTCATCTTATTTCAGTATTTGCTTTTTTCCGTTGATGATGAAAATGTCCTTGGGTAGTCCGTCGGTGGTGATAGCCGGGCTGCGCACGAGTCGTCCGTCGGCGCTGTAGATTTCGGCAGGCCGGGTCTCCTCGATACCGAGAACAGGAAAGTACTTCACGGTAGGATTGGCCAGGAGGACCTCAACAAAACCGTTCACAGCCCATTTCAGTAGATAGTTGCCGTCGAACTTGGGAACAAACGTAATCTCTGTGTTGGTAGCACCACTGACAGGTCCAGTACTACCGTTCACATTGGGAGCATTGTCGATGACCTGCGAGAACAGGGCGTTCTCGGGATCGTCCTTGCGCATAATCTGGAAGGTCATCTGAGTACCGCTTTCCTTCCACATGGCTGACTTGAAGCAGATGACATACTTCTTGCCAGCCTCAAGAGGCAGCTCGAAGCCCTCTACGCTACCGTAGACAACGTCACCCTCGCGGAAGTAGAGACCCTTGGTGAAGTCACCACCCTCGGCAAAGCCGAACATACGTGGGCCTGAGCCGTAAGTGTCCTCAGAAGTGCGCTCACTGTCGATGAAGTTCACGATGAAGCCCTCGGGGATGCCGCCGGCTAAAGTAGCCTCCCATTTCTCAAGGTCGATTAAGTCCTGGGGCTCGGGGGTCATGATATAGTCAACCACACAGACCACGTCAGTCACGTCTACTATATCGTCGTTGTTGTAGTCGGCAGCCGCATAGAAGAAACGGGACGAGGGGTGCTCCATGATGTAGTTGATAATCTCCACGAGGTCGGCCACGTTAATGTCACCGTCGTTGTTGGCATCCCCCTTGAGCACCTCGTTCACATTGAGGGCGATGTTCAAGTCCCTCAGCCACACGGCAGTTTTGTCCGTATTTGTGGCACGAGCGTCGGTGACGGTCGCCGTATAGGTGCCGATGGGCTTTCCGCTCTCCACCGAAAACGTCATACTCAGCAGGGGACCGCTCGTGCCGGTAATCCTGCCGTTGGAGTTAGAGTAGCATACAAAGCGGTAGCTGCCATTACTCAGCTGAGTGATGGTCAGCGACTGCTCGTCGTCCTCGTAGCGGTCGGAGAGCGTGACCTTGAAGCGACCCTTATCGTTTTTCGCCAGCGTGAAACCCTCGGGGAGTGTCAGGTCAAACTGGTAGGCCGTCAAATCTGTCGACTGGTTGTTCAGACCAATACTCAGCTCTGATGTATCCCAGCCAAAGGTGACGTCGGCACCACTACTTTTCAGCAGGTCGACTTTACTGGGTATGTGGTCGCTCTCTATGATTTCTTTAAATTCTTTCCAATAGTCAGCTGCCATATAGGCATCCCTGCTACCCTTCGGCACATAGAGTGTGGCATTGGAGCGATTAGGGAACACTGTTCCGTAAATATCTATCGGGGTGTTCTTTTTTACCATCACATCAGTCAGTCCGGTGCATTCCGAGTATTTGTATCTAATTGTATATCAGTGTATTTCACACTAAACGGTAGAAAAGTGATGCCGCAGATTCTGTGAGTGATAAAACAAACGAAGATTTAACACTTTTAACTTTGTGAAACCACAAAAAAGGATGAAAATGTGCAGATCTTGAGTTGCTATTATGGCTTACAGGGGATGTTTTTTCGATAACGATTCCAAACTGCGACGGGTTGTCGCAGTTTTACTTCGGACATACTGAGATCGACGTGCAAGTTTGGAGACGATGACAACACCTTATTTTATTACGCGCATGAGATTATGCCAAAGGGAAGAAATCGAGAACTTCTATTCAAGTCTGCCACTTTCCAGATGAACAAGAGGTGAATGAACTACCGGGCAATAGCTTTAAACAGTTAACATGTACAAATTGCCATCTCTATACCTAAAATATGGTTAAATATATATAAAATCGTAGTATAATTACAAAAATCACCAAAAATATAGTAACTATATCAGATATTATTTATAAATTTGTAGCAAATTTACGATAATAAATAAAATATTACGGTATGATACGAGATTTTTGGGTAAAGAACTACCTTTCCATCCGAAACAAGCAGGAGTTAAGCTTCGTGGCCAAGGGACCATCTTCGGAACTAGTCACCGAAGTTGCTGATGGGGTATTCTTGTATAAGCTAGGTATTCTATATGGTTCAAACGCTTCGGGCAAGTCGAACATGCTGATTGCCATGAATGAGGTGTTCCGTCTGTTGGTTTTGCCAAAATCAGATGCGGCAGTCGAAATTGGTGGTTGTATTCCCTTTGTGCTTACCAAAGATGAGCCAACGGAAATGCATGTTTCATTTTATGCTGATGGTACCCGATATGATTACGATGTCAAGTTCAACGGCAAGCACATTCTGAGTGAAGTCTTGTACTATTACCCAAATAAATCAAAATCGCTGTTCTATGAACGCAGTTTTGTAGGCGAGAATGTACAGGCTGACATCAAGTTTGGTGCGAGCCTTAAACTGCAAGTTAAGACGCAGGAGAGCATCCGCGAGAACACTTTGAACAATCACAGTGTGCTGTCTGTTTGCCGAAAGGCTGCCTTGAAAGAAGACATAGCACCATTCAATGCGCTTCACGCTTGGATCATGGATAACTACCATGAGATTGATGGCGATGGAGATAAGGGTATTGTCGAGATTTTGAAAGAGGCTTACAATGACCCTAAGAAGCGTAAGTTCTATAACACCATGCTCCAGAAGGCCGACTTGAACATTTTGGAGTATCGTCCTGTTGTAGAAGACCGCATTGTGCCCAATGATTTCCGCGAACGTATCCAAAAGGAAAATATCCCAGAGGAGATGAAAGATGTTCTGTTGAAGCCTACTACAGATTCCATCACCTTCTTGAACCATTCCGACAATGGCGACTTTAACATACCGCTCAGATGGCAGTCAAAGGGTACTCAGAAGTACATCCGCATTCTCGATGCATTATACGATTTGATAACGAGTCCTCATGTGTACTATCTTGATGAACTGGGCGAGGACCTGCACAACGACCTGTTGTACTACTATCTCAATGTCTTCATCTTCAACTCCGACAAGTCGCAGCTGGTTATCACGAGCCAGGAGACTACCCTCTTGTCGCAGGACATGATTAATGAGAACAGAGGCGTGGTGTGGTTTGTTGAGAAGAATAAGGAGACCGC
>JAGCZA010000031.1 GCA_017960525.1 Prevotella sp. | reverse complement strand
TAATAAAATTCTACTACTACACAATTTCGGAAAATGGGAAGGTACTAAATGGGACGTGGGACGCTGGGACGCGTGGGACGCTTTTTGGTTTTGAGAACCACCAATGCCACTAACCGCAAACTCTGAAGAATGTGCGGGCTGGCACAGGGCCTGCCCCTACAATCGGCTACGTAAAACGAAGTTTTCCAATTGGGCAAATTCGCTGGACATTTTGTGCGAAATCCGCTGCTAAAATTTGGCGCTTTCATTTTTATTTCGTACCTTTGCCTCATAATCTCAAATACGCTGCTTATGAAATACATTCTGTTTATTTTGTCAATCATTCTGGCGGTTGCTATGAACGCCGTTGCCCAGACGGAGACGGCTACGGTTAAGGTCAAGATGACCTACGTGGACTATAACAACTATGTGGCTGTCGGAGAACGCGACACCATCCAGGTGGGCTGCAACAAGGTCCCTTCGGTGGGCGGTACCACTACCTGGGGCATTGCCTTGACAGACAACGAATGGTCGGCCGACCTGACTTATGAAGACATGAAGGACTGGACGGTGTCTGCAATGCTGGGTGGTGGCGACCTGGTATCTGGCACACAGAAGTACTATAACACTAAGGACGGACGTGCGATTATGACTATTGGCGATGCGCTTGTACGTGGCACCGACGGTACTTGTAGCAAAAATACTTATAGCGATAAGGGTGCTATTTCCCGCATCGGTTCCGACAAGAACAAGGCCATTGCCAACAACATCAACCTGCCGCTGGAGGATGCAACTGAAGGGCGAGACATCCTGGACGAACAAGGGCAGCCAACTGGCGAAACGGAAACGGTAGTTACGGCTCTTGGCTCACCATCATGTCGGGACACGGCGGCGAAAAGTAGAAGGGGGTGACCCCACCCCCAACCCCTCCCCTCGAAGGGAGGGGAGCTTTTAGAGAGCAAATACCCCCAACCCCTCCCCTCGAAGGGAGGGGATTTTGTTTATTATGAGAAGATAATCGTCTTGTTCTTGTACGTCAATATCTTGCGTTGGATGTGCTTGGTGACGGCGCGGGAGAGCACAATCTTCTCCAGGTCTTTGCCCTTGAGAACAAGACTTTCGGGCGTGTCCTTGTGGGTGATGCGGGCCACGTCCTGCTCGATGATGGGGCCTGCGTCAAGTTCGGCGGTCACGTAGTGGCTGGTGGCCCCGATAATCTTCACGCCACGCTCCCAAGCCTGATGGTAGGGCTTGGCGCCGACAAAGGCGGGGAGGAACGAGTGGTGGATGTTGATGATGTGGTGGGGATAGGCGGCAATCATCTCGTCGCTGATGATTTGCATATAGCGGGCCAGGACGATGAACGTCACGCCCTTTTCGCGTAGAAGTTCCATTTCGGCCTCTTCCACCTCGGCCTTGTTCGAGTGGTCTTTCTTGATGCTCCACACGTAGTAGGGGATGCCGAATTGTTCGGCCACGTAGCGCAAATCCTCGTGGTTCGACACGATGCAGGGGATGTCCACGTCGTATTCGCCAGCCTTCCATCGTGCCAGGAGGTCGTACAGGCAATGGCTCATCTTCGAGACAAAGATGGCCATACGGGGCCGCTGGTCGCTGAAATAGAGGTTGAACTCCATCTGGTAGCGGCGCGAGTAGAGTGTCTCCACATATTCGCCTATCTTCTCACGCGGGATGAGGAACCCGTCGAGTTCCCATTGTATGCGCATAAAGAACATACCGTCCTGGCGGTCCACATACTGGTCAAGGTCGACGATGTTCCCTTGGTTGTCGGTAATAAATTTTGTCACTTCTGAGATGATGCCCTGCTGGTCGGGGCAATGCAGAAGCAAAATGGCTGTTGGTTTCATTTTCACTGAATTACTCTGATTTGGGGCTGCAAAGGTACGAAAAAATAAGTAAACAACAAATAAGGAGGGCATTAAAGTCCTTATTCTGCATTAATTGTGTTAAAAAAAGTGTATAAAGTTCCTAATTTGAAAACTTTTTGCTATATTTGCAGAAATTTCCCGTAATCTTTAACCGTTAGGAGGTAATACTATGAGTAAGTACAACATCACCGAAAAAAAAGAGAAGGAGGCCAACTACCGGGCACTTGTAAGTCCGCAGGTGATGGACGAGTTGAAAGACAAAATTCTCAACGTCATTGTGATGCAGAAGAAGTACAAGGACAAGAACTACTCTGCACGCCAGCTTGCAAGCGACCTTGGCACGAACACCCGCTACATTTCGGCCGTGGTGAACGTGAAGTTCCACATGAACTACACCTCGTTCATCAACAAGTACCGCATTGAGGAGGCGATGTCTATTTTGGTGGACAAACGCTATCAGGACTTGCGCATCGAAGAGGTGAGCGATATGGTGGGCTTTGCCAATCGCCAGTCGTTCTATGCCTCGTTCTATCGGCTCACGGGCATCACGCCGCGTGACTATAGGCAACAACATCTTGTGCCGCTCACGGCAAAGAACTCAAAGAAGAAGAAACCCAAGTTATACGGCGAATGAAGACGGAACACAATGAGTTTCGCTATGTCGGGGAGCGTTTCGCCGACATTCAGATGTTGCGCTATCGTTTGAACGGCTTTGAGCGTCTTTCGCCCAGGCAAAAGCAGTTGGTTTATTGCCTCAGCCAGGCCACCCTTTACGGGCGCGACATCACTTTCGACCAGTTCGGCATTTACAATCTCCGCATCAGGAAGACGTTGGAGGCGATTTATACCGACCTCCGCATCGACCACGAGAGCGACGACTTCAAGGCGATGACCGTCTATCTGAAGCGCCTCTGGTTCTCTAATGGCATACACCATCATTACGGGTGCGAGAAGTTCGTGCCAGGCTTTAGTGAGGACTTCCTCCGACAAGCCATGCACCAGGTGGATGCTCAAAGATTACCCTTGGCAAGTGGGCAGACCGTTGACGGATTGGCCGACGAATTGGTGCCGGTCATTTTCGACCCAACCGTGATGCCCAAGCGGGTGAACAAGGCCGACGGAGAAGACCTGGTGACCACTTCGGCCTGCAATTTCTACCAGGGCGTCACCCAGCAAGAGGCGGAGGCGTTCTATCAGACCCTCAGAGACAATGGCGGCGACGAAGCCCCCTCCTTCGGCCTGAACACCACTTTGGTGAAAACCGACGGTCAAATGAAGGAGAAAGTCTGGTCGGCCAGCGGCCTCTATGCCAACGCCATACGCCATATCGTGTTTTGGCTGGAGAAAGCGGCCGAAGTGGCCGAGAACGACAAGCAGAAGCGTGTCATCGACCTGCTCATCGACTATTACAAGACGGGCGACCTCAAGCGTTTCGACGATTACTCGATTGCGTGGCTCCAATGTCTGGAGGGCAATGTCGACTTTATCAACGGTTTCATCGAAGTTTATGGCGACCCGTTGGGGTTGAAAGGCACGTGGGAAGGACTGGTGGAGTATGTCGACGAAGAGGCTACCCGGCGCACGCAGACCATTAGCGACAATGCCCAATGGTTTGAAGACCATTCGCCCGTAGACCCACGCTTCCGCAAGCCAGTTGTGAGGGGTGTTTCGGCCCGTGTCATTTGTGCGGCTATGCTCGGTGGCGAAGAATATCCTTCTACCGCCATCGGCATCAATCTTCCCAACGCCGACTGGATACGTGCACGCTATGGTTCAAAGAGCATCACCATCAGCAATATTACCGACGCTTACAACAAAGCCGCCCACGGAAACGGATTCAAGGAAGAGTTCGTAGTTGACGATGAAACGCTTTCATTGATAGAAAGATATGGTGATTCCTGTGACGACCTTCACACCGATTTGCACGAGTGTCTGGGGCATGGTAGCGGTCAGTTGTTGCCAGGTGTCTCGCCCGACGCTCTGAAGGCTTACGGCAACACCATTGAGGAGGCACGAGCCGACCTCTTCGGACTCTATTATATGGCCGACGAGAAGATGGTGGAACTGGGATTGCTCCCCGACGGCGAGGCGTACAAAGCCCACTACTACACCTATATGATGAACGGATTGCTGACCCAACTCGTCAGGATTGAGCGGGGGCACCAGATAGAGGAAGCCCACATGCGCAACCGCGCCCTGATAGCGCGCTGGTGCTTGGAGCATGGGGCCGATGCTATGAAGCTCGTCAAAAGAGATGGGAAAACCTATTTGCAGATAGACAACTATGAGCGGTTGCGCCAACTTGTGGCCACCCTTTTGGCCGAAGTGCAACGCATCAAGAGCGAGGGCTCCTACGACGATGCCCGCCAACTGGTGGAACGCTACGGCATCAAGGTCGATGCGACGCTCCACGACGAGGTGCTGGCACGCTATGAGCGCCTTGGCCTGGCGCCGTACAAGGGTTTCATCAATCCCCGCCTCATTCCAGTCTTCGATGAAATGGGTGAAATTGCAGACCTCTATGCGGACTACACGGAGGCTTACGACCACCAGATGCTACGATATAGTAGCGAATACGCTACGTTGGTGTAGTTTCTGATTCCAGATTACAACAAGGGAGAGAACAATCGTGCAAATGACTCGCCCAGATGTGGGAGGAACTTGGGGTTCATACGCTCACTTTGCTGGGTCAGAGGCACCGATTCGTTCTCGTCGACAAGGAACGTGGCTTTTAGCCGTCGGGCGGTTTCGGGGTCGAAGATGAAGACATTGGCCTCGAAATTGTTTTCAAACGAGCGGAAGTCGATATTTGTCGAACCGCAACTGGCCACACCATCGTCGCAAACCATTAGTTTGGAGTGGAGGAATCCAGGCTTGTAAAGCCCCACTTTCACACCTGCCTCGGCCACTTCGCGCAGATAACTACGGCTGGCCCATTCCGTAAAGCGGGCATCACCCTCCATCGGCACGAGCAGGCGCACGTCCACGCCCGACTGGGCGGCACATTTGATGGCGTAAAGCACGGGCGTCGTAGGCAGGAAGTAGGGGGTCTCCATATAGACATAACTTCGGGCACCCATGATGATGCGCACGTAGCCCTGCATAATCTCAGGATAGGGCGACGAGGGGCCGCTGGTGACCGTCTGGAGGATAGCGGACGTCAGGCCTGGTGCGGTTGTCTCCTGGGTGTCTGCCGAAGGGTAGTACTTGCGGTCGCTCAACAGGGTGCGGTCTACGAAATACCAGTCTATCAGGAAGGCACGCTGGAGTGAGTAAACGCCCTTTCCCTCGATGCGGAGCATGGTGTCGCGCCAACGGTTTTCCGTCGGTTCGTCCGTATGTTTGCCTTTGTCCCTTCCCTTTACGTAACGGAGGGCGATATTCATGCCGCCCACGTAGCCCACCTTGCCGTCGATGACGAACAATTTGCGATGGTTGCGGTAATTGGCACGTCGGGCAAACGAGGGGAAGCGCACGGGCATGAACGGTTCGGCCTCGATACCTTCCAAACGCAGACGCTCGAAGAAACGGCTCTTTACTTGCCAACATCCCACGTCGTCGTAGACCAGGCGCACCTCGACCCCTTCATGCGCCTTGGCTATGAGGGCATCGGCGACGAGACGGCCCAAGGCATCGCTCTCGAAGATGTAGATGTCGATGTGGATGTGGCTCTTTGCCTGGGCAATATCTTGTAGTAGTCGGGGGAAAAACTCGTAGCCGCTGGTCAGGATTTCTATCTTGTTGCCACTAAAGGGTAGCGCGAGGTTTTCATTTGTGAACAGGTCAATGACCGGCTTGTATGCTTCTGGAATCTGGAGCAACTTCTGCTCGGCGAACTGGAGCATGGAGCGTTTCGTCAACTGGTCTATGGAGCGTTGGCTTTCCAGCCGTTCCTTTCTGGTGTTGGTGCCGAAGAAGAGGTAGGCGATGATGCCGGCCACGGGCACAAAGTAGATGACCAATGCCCAGGCTACCGTCTTTGCCGGTTGGCGATTGTCCATCACCACATGGACGATGGTCGCGATGACCACCACCTGATAGAGGATGAACAATATGCCTTGTATGCTCATAAGCTTCTTCTTATTCAACCCCTATCAGCTTGTGCGTCTGCAATGAAAGTCGCCATTGGGGGTGTTGCTTGATATAGTCGACGCAGGCTGCCGTGATATGCTTGTTGCGTATGTTGTCGCCCGTGTCGCAAGGTTGAAGATAGAGAAGGGGGCTTTTGTCATCGTCGGATGGCAATTCCAGTTCTGTCAGCTGCTGAGGCGTTTTTTCGTCGAACACGATCTTCAGCTCGTCGCATTGGTAGCGCGTACCGCCTTTTCCCAAGCTTTTCGGAGAAATGGTGAGCCAGTCTATGCCTTTTGGTGGCGGCAGGGTGCCGTTACTCTCCATTGCCACCAAGTAGCCCGCTTGATGTAGCAGCTCTACAAGGGCGTCGTCTGCCTGTAGGGTGGGTTCCCCGCCAGTAAGCACAATCAGGGGTAATGGGTTTTTGCAAATGTTGCTTTTCTCTCGGACGGCGGCAACGATGTCGGGGGCCGTCATCTCTTGGAAACTCTCAAAATTGGTGTCGCAAAACGCACAACGGAGGTTGCATCCCGAAAAACGCACAAAGACGGCAGCCCTGCCCGTGTTACGACCTTCGCCTTGTAGGGAGTAGAAAATTTCGTTCACCCTGTATATGTGCATAGCTGGCCCTCCGTTCATTCTGTAAAGTCTACGTATTCGCCTTCGTCTTTTGAGAAAATCTTTTTGCTGATGTCGTCGGCGGTGCGACGGTCCACGATGGTCACCCCGTCGGCGGTTCGTGTGGTGCGGGCTTGTTGTGATGGCCGTTGTTGCCGTCCGCTATCACGTTGCCATGCGTGGCCCTTGAAGTAGTCGTTGTCGAAGGCTCTGCTGTCATCGGAATTCCCCCTGTAGTGCCTGTTAGCCAGTTGCTCAAATTCCTCTTCGGTCATATCGCCGTTGCTCATTCGTCTGAAGTAGCGGATGCCCTTGCGAACATAATAGAATACCACCAACAAACCGATGGTGACGAAAACCAGTAGTGCAAAGAAAAGAACAAGGAAAAGATCCATAGGCCTACGGTTTTGGGGTTATTGTGGTTTCCGTTGTGTGGCCACCGAAAGCAGTACATACCACGCGATGATGGCCGACAAGCCGTTGATGCCAAGCAATAGTAGGATGGGCAGGCAACTGGCCACAAAGATGTATTTCACCTCGTTGCCTTGCCAGCCCCAGGTCTTGAATTTCAGGGCAAACATAGGTATCTCGCTCACCAACAGATAGCAACTGACGGCCAGCAGACCTACAATTATATATATAAAGTAGGGGGGCAAGGCGTCAGGATTCTGGCCGATGCCGGTAATGAGTGCCGCCCAGAACAGGGCATTGGCCGGCGTGGGAAGCCCGATGAATCCCAAGGCCTGGCGCTCGTCAAGATTGAACTTGGCCAGTCTGAGGGCCGAGAATGCCGCCATCACGAATGACAGGAAGGGCACCCAAGGCTGGTGGATGTGGAAAGAGCAAAGGAAACTGAACACCACGGCAGACGGGGCAAAGCCGAAGGTGATGCAATCGGCCAGCGAGTCGAGTTCCTTGCCAATGGGCGAACTGACGTGGAGCAGGCGGGCCGTCATACCGTCGAAGAAGTCGAAAACAGCCCCTATGACGAGGAAGAGCAGGGCTTCAGCATAGTTTCCCTGAAATGCGAAGTAAGTGGCGATGCACCCCGAAATGAGGTTGCAACACGTGATGGTATTGGGGATGTGCTTCTTCAATTTTCTTAGGTTTTAGTTCGTTTTCGTGGGCCGCTTTATGCCAGGCGGGCGATGACCGTCTGGTCGCCCGTAGTGCTCTGACCCATCTTCACTTTCACCTCAGAACCTAAGGGGAGATAGACATCCACACGCGACCCTAACTTGATGAAGCCCAGGTGCTCGTCGATGTAGCAGTCTTCCTGAGCCTTGGCGTAGGTGACGATGCGCCTGGCCATCGCTCCGGCAATTTGTCGCACGAGCACTTCCTGGCCGTCGGGGGTCTCAATCATAATGTCGGCATGCTCGTTCTCCTCGCTGGCCTTTGGCAGCCACGCCTTGTGGTAGTTGCCGTCGGAGTGGTTGACGAACTTCACCTGGCCGTCAACCGGGAACCAGTTGGCGTGGACGTTGAGCGGACTCATAAAGATGCTGATGAGCAGACGGCGGTCTTTGAAGTAGACATTTTCCTCGGTCTCCTCGATGACCACTATTTTGCCGTCGGCTGGGGCCACCACCACCTTTTCCGTATCGCCGTTGAAATAGCGTATGGGGCAGCGATAGAAATTGAGCATCAGCAGCCAGATGGCGCCGAGGACAATTGTGAATAAGGCAAAGGGAATAGGTGTGTCGAAAGAACGCCAGAGCACCACGCCGATGGCGATGATAAAAAACAATCCGTAGAGCAGTTCGTCTGTTCCTTCGCGATGTATTCTTATTTTCTTCAGTTTACGAATTCTTTCTCCCATGGTTTAGTTTGTCCAATCTGCTTGACGCAAATTCGTGTGCAAAGTTACTGCTTTTTTGGAAAATACCAAACATTTTGTTAATATTTTCACCGATTTACTACAACATTCGGCCCGATTGTTTGGCGATATGGCTATTTTTACGTACCTTTGCAGGCAAAACTAGAAAAAAACAGACAGATGACAGACAGAAAAGTGAGGGTGCGTTTTGCACCCAGCCCCACGGGCCCTCTTCATATTGGTGGTGTACGTACCGCCTTGTACAATTATCTCTTTGCTCGTCAGCATGGTGGCGACCTGGTGTTCCGCATTGAGGATACCGACTCTTCGCGCTTTGTGCCAGGAGCCGAGGCCTACATCCTGGAGGCTTTCCGTTGGCTGGGCATACAGTTCGACGAGGGCGTCTCGTTTGGAGGGAACTATGGCCCCTACCGCCAGAGCGAGCGCCGCGACATCTACAAGAAATACGTCCAGCAACTGCTTGATGCCGGCAAGGCATACATTGCCTTCGACACCCCTGAGGAGTTGGAGGCCAAGCGGCAGGAGATTCAGAACTTCCAGTACGACAACAGCACGCGCACGATGATGCGCAACTCGCTCACGTTGCCTGCCGAAGAGGTGGAGCGGCTCATAGGCGAGGGCCATCAGTATGTGGTGCGCTTCAAGATTGATGCCGGACAGGAGGTGCTGGTCGATGATATGATCCGTGGCGAGGTGCACGTGAAGAGCGACACGCTCGACGACAAGGTGCTCTTCAAGAGTGCCGACCAGTTGCCCACCTACCATTTGGCCAACATCGTGGACGACCACCTGATGGAGATTACCCACGTCATTCGTGGTGAGGAGTGGCTCCCAAGCGCCCCCCTCCACGTGCTGCTCTATCAGGCTTTCGGCTGGCAGGACACCATGCCCCGCTTCGCCCATCTGCCCCTGTTGCTCAAGCCTGACGGCAAGGGCAAACTGAGCAAGCGCGACGGCGACCGTCTGGGCTTCCCCGTGTTCCCGCTCGACTGGAAGGACGCCGAGGGCAACGTCACCGCCACGGGCTATCGTGAGCAGGGCTACTTCCCCGAGGCCGTCGTCAATTTCCTGGCCCTTCTGGGCTGGAACCCGGGCGGAGAGCGCGAAATGTATCTCCTTGACGAGTTGGTGCCCCTCTTCGACATCACGAAGTGTTCAAAGGCAGGGGCAAAGTTCGCCTACGAGAAGGGCATCTGGTTCAACCACGAGTATATCCTTCGCAAGAGTGCCGAGGAGATTGCCGCCCTTTGGGAGCCTGAGTGTCGTGCGCAAGGCGTGACCGAGCCGTTGGAGCGCATCACCCAGGTGGTGACCATGATGAAAGACCGCGTCTCGTTTGTCAAGGAACTATGGCCCCTTTGCTCCTTCTTCTTCGAGGCTCCTACGGCCTACGACGAGAAGACGGTCAAGAAGCGTTGGAAGGAGGATTCGGCCCAGCAACTGACCGAATTGTGCGCCGTCCTGGAGGGCATCGACGACTTCTCGTTGGAGAACCAGGAGCACATCGTCCACGAGTGGATTGAGCAGAAGGAGTACAAACTGGGCAACATCATGAACGCCTGGCGTCTGGCCCTCGTAGGCGAAGGCAAAGGCCCCGGCATGTTCGACATCTCATCTTTCCTCGGCAAGGACGAGACCCTGAAGCGTACAAGGAGAGCAATAGAAACATTAGGCTGATGTATAACCTTATCATATACTTGTACCTCCTTGGCGTGGCCGTTTACAGCCGCTTCAACGAGAAAGTGAGGAAGATGTGGCGTGGCGAGCGCGACGCCTTCCGCGTATTGCGCGAAAAGGTGGAGCCGGATGCCCGCTACGTGTGGTTCCATGCCGCCTCGCTCGGAGAGTTCGAGCAGGGCAGGCCATTGATGGAGCAGTTGCGCCGCGACCACCCGGAAGTGAAGATTCTGCTCACGTTCTTCTCGCCTTCAGGCTACGAGGTGCGCAAGAACTACGAGGGGGCTGACATCATCTGCTACCTGCCCCTCGACACACCCACCAACGCCCGTCGGTTCCTGAGGCTGGTACGCCCGGAAGTGGCCTTCTTCATCAAGTACGAGTTCTGGTACAACTATCTTCACATCTTGAAGCATCGCCAGGTGCCCGTCTATAGCGTGAGCAGCATCTTCCGCGAGGGCCAGGTGTTCTTCCGTTGGTACGGGCGGCAATACGGTCGGGTGCTGAAATGCTTCACCCACTTCTACGTCCAGAACGAGAAGAGCCGCCAGTTGCTGGCCTCTATAGGGCTGACCAACGTCACCATCACGGGCGACACCCGCTTCGACCGTGTCCTGCAAATCAAGGAGCAGGCCAAGCAGTTGCCCGTCGTCGAGCATTTCCTTCCTGGGGCTTCTTCGGCAGAAAGTGACGTCAAGGTCTTCGTCGCCGGTTCCTCCTGGCCACCCGACGAGGAAATCTTCATCCGCTATTTCCGCCAGCATCCGGAATGGAAACTCATCATTGCCCCCCACGTCATCGGCGAAGACCATCTGCAACAGATAGAGAAGATGCTGGAGGGGATGAAAGGAGTCCGATATACGGAACTGGAGAAAAACCTTCAGTCTCCGGTTTCCAATCTTCAATATCTCATCATCGACTGCTTTGGACTTCTCTCCAGCATCTATCGCTATGCCGATGTGTGCTATGTGGGAGGCGGTTTCGGCGTAGGCATCCACAACACCCTTGAGGCAGCCGTCTGGGGGGCACCCGTCATCTTCGGCCCGAACAACGAAAAGTTCCAGGAGGCACAGGAACTGAAGCGCAACGGCGGAGGATTCGAGATAAGCAACTACGAAGACTTTGAGCAACTGATGCAACGCTTCGAGACTTCGCCCGAAACCCGCTCAGAAGCCGGTCGCAACGCTGCCGCCTACGTGGAGAGCAAGGCAGGTGCCACCCGCAAAATCCTCTCTGACGCCACAGACTCAGATCAGCCGTTGGAAAGCTGATTTGAACCTGTGACAGCTCATACTTGGAAGATAGTCACCTTTGCGTTAATCTTCCAAAATCCTTTGCTCTTTACAACTTTTTTTTCGTAACTTTGCACACGAACCCAATAATAAACAACACTAAACACACTAAAAAAAAGAAAATTTATGAGAGACTACAGACAACTGACACAAGAGGAAATCCAAGTATTGGAAAACAACGTATGCTGGGCCGAGGACTGGTCGAGAGTATTGGTCGACCCTGAGTTCCGCCCTTATAACTTCCATCGCGTGATGTTCTACGGCGACATCCGCCTGGGCCGTTTCGAGAAGAAGATTGAGGTGGCCAAGGGCTTCTTCAAGCACTCCGGCATCAACGACGCCACGCTGCGCAACGTCTCTGTGGGCAACGACTGCCTGATAGAGAAAGTGGGCAACTTCATCAACAACTACACCATCGGCGACGACTGCTACATCTCGAACATCTCGACCCTGGAGACCACCGAGGGCGCCAACTACGGCGCCGGTTCGACCATCTCCGTGCTCAACGAGATGGGCGACGGCAACGTGACACTCTTCCGTGAGTTGAACTCGCAACTGGCCGCCTTTATGGTGAAGTACAACCGCGACAAGGAACTGACCAAACGCCTGCACCAACTCATCGACGACGAGGTGCGCATCTCAACGCCGGAACGAGGCATCATCGGTAACCGCGTGAAAATCATCAACACCAAGGACATCACCAACACCGTCATCAAGGGTGACTGCGAGATTGACGGCTGCGCCCGCCTGAACGAGTGCACCATCCTGAGCAGCGAGGACGCCAGTGTGTTCATCGGCACGGGCGTCATCTGCGAGAACAGCATCATCTGCGACGGTTGCAGCATCAACAACTCCGTGAAGATGCAGGACTGCTTCGTGGGCGAGGCCTGCCAGGTGACCAACGGCTTCACGGCCGAGGCCTCACTCTTCTTCGCCAACTCGTTCATGGCCAACGGCGAGGCCTGCGCCGCCTTCTGCGGCCCCTTCTCCGCCAGCCACCACAAGTCGAGCCTGCTCATCGGCGGACAGTTCTCGTTCTACAACGCCGGCTCGAACACCAACTTCTCAAACCACGCCTACAAGATGGGACCCATGCACTACGGCACCCTGGAGCGCGGCACCAAGACGGCCTCCGGCTCCTACGTGCTCATGCCCGCCACCATCGGCGCCTTCAGCGTCTGCTTCGGCAAGCTGATGCACCACCCCAACACGCGCAACCTGCCCTTCTCATACCTCATTGCCTACGGCGAAACGATGTACCTCGTGCCCGGCCGCAACATCACCACCGTGGGACTCTACCGCGACATCAAGAAATGGCCCAAGCGCGACAAGCGCTCACGCCAGTCAAAGAAGTCCATCATCAACTTCGACTGGCTCTCACCCTTCACCGTGGGCGAAATACTGCAGGGCATACAAATACTGAAGGCACTGCGCTCGGCCAGCGGCGACAACGTGACGACCTACAACTTCCACGAATATGTCATCAACGCCTCGTCGCTCAAGAAAGGCCTGAAATACTACGACATCGCCCTGCGCATCTACATGGGTGCCGTGCTGAAACGCGCCGTCAAGGAGGGCTTCTTCGGCAAACCCACCTCAACCGTGGGCAAGGGGGCATGGAGTGACCTGAGCGGACTGCTGCTGCCCGAAAGCGAAGAGCTGCGGCTGCTCGACGACATCAAGAACGGCTCCATAGAGAACATCCAGCAACTGCTCGACCGCTTTGAGGACATCAACAACCACTACAGCGACTACCGCTGGGCCTGGAGCTACCAGCTCATACTGGACTACTACCACCTGACGGAGATTGACGAGGCCGCCTGCGACCGCATCCGCGAAGACTACATCCGCGCCCGCCGCGCCTGGATTGCCGAAATACGCAAGGATGCCGAGAAGGAGTACCAGATGGGCGACGTAGAGCAGGAGGTCTACGAGGACTTCCTCTCCAAACTCGACCACGAGATAGACTACGAGAACTAAAGACACAGACGTCTACAGAAAGACGACCCAAGGAATGTTCTACAGACTAATAGAGAAGAAAAGAGACGAATGGCTGGCCTCGGACGGGTGCACCGTCCGGGGACTGCTTGCCTATATTGAGCAGAAAGGCATGATGCGCGATGCGCAGATACAGGCCATCAAGACCTACCTCTATCTGAAGATTGTCTGCCAGAACAAGCCGTTGTGGGAACTGTTTGCCGCAGGCCGACTGAGCAGCCTTGACATTGACAGCGAGCAGCTGGAGCGCCGCACGTGGGAAGCCCTCAGAGGCAAGCCTGCGGCCATTGCCCTTCTGGAATACACCAAGCAAGCGGACAGGAACGGTCGCCAGCTGTCGCCAAAGGCGGAGCAGTACATCAAGGCGCACATCGACGACATTGACTTCGGGAAAATGCTCTACAAGGTGTTCTATGAGACCGACTATTCCAGCAGCGTCTACAGTCTGCCAATGGGAGCAGGCAAAACCTTCCTAATGGCCGCCTTCATCTATTTGGACCTCTATTTCTCCAAGGCCGAGGAGCACAACAAGGCATTCGCCCGCAACTTCATGGTGCTGGTGCCGTCGGGACTGAAATCATCCATCCTGCCAAGCCTGAAAAGCATCAAGCGGTTTGACCCCTCATGGGTGATACCCGAACCGGCAGCCTCACAACTGAAGGCGGAACTGAAGTTTGAGATACTGGACGAGCCACGCACCGAGAAGAAAAGCAATCTGGTGAGAGACCCCAATGCCCAGACCATCAGCAGCTATCAGCCCTTGCAGCAATTGCGCGGACTGGTGGCTATAGTCAATGCCGAGAAAGTCATACTGCACCACGCCGACAAAGCCAAAGACCGCTCGCTATACAGCCGTGAGGAGTGGCAGCGCATCTGCATAGCTAACGAGCTGCGCCACATCATTGGGCAAATACCCCAGTTGAGCCTCTTCATAGACGAGGTACACCACACGGTGAAGGAAGACAACAAACTGCGTCACGTGGTGAACGAATGGACGAGGGGCGGAAACATTGTGGGCGTGACAGGCTTCTCCGGAACGCCTTACCTGAAGACTGCAAGCGAGGTGGAGCTGGGCAGAGACTGCTGCCTGAAGTCGAAGGATATGGCCAATGTGGTGTGCCATTACCCACTCATTGACGGTATAGACAATTTCCTAAAAAAGCCAATCATTCATCAATTGGATGCCGACCGCAACGTCATCATTGACCGAGGTGTCAGGGCCTTTCTCGACGAATATGCCGACAAGAAGTACGAGAACGGCGCACTGGCCAAACTGGCCATCTACTGCGGGCGGATAGACACACTGGAGAAAGAGGTGCTGCCCTTGGTGGCTGGCATCGTGGCTGAATACGGGTTGAATGTGGCAGAGTGTGTGCTGAAATACTATGGCGACACCAAGGAATACCGCCTGCCCAAGAAGAACAAGACGGCCTTCGAGAGCCTGGACAACCCGCTGTCGCCATACAGAATAGTCTTGCTGGTGCAGATAGGAAAAGAGGGCTGGGACTGTCGCAGCCTGACGGGTGTCATCCTGCCCCAAAACGGACTGAGCAGCAATGTCAACATCCTGCAGACCAGCTGCCGCTGCCTGCGCCAAGTGGACCGGGGCGTGCACGAAACAGCCATGATTTGGCTGAACAAGGAGAACGCCACCATACTGGATAACGAACTCAGCAGGACACAGAACACCTCGATAGAAGAAATCAACCATAAGACCGACAAACGCATCCGCATAGAACGCTTCAGCCGAATGTCGGTGGTGAATCTGCCACCAATAGAGTACTGGCAGCTGCGCATGGAGAGAAAGATTGACACCGTGAAACCGGCCAATCCCGGTGAGTCGCTCTGGCACATCGACCTGCCCAAAGTGGACGAGGTGAACATCATCAAGAAGGAGATGCTGGGCACCTACCTTGACAGTACAGAGACAACACTCAGCAGCCGCGTCGACGAAATCCCGATAACCTTCCAAGCCTGGGTGCACCTCATTGCGAAGGAGAGTTTCCAGACCATTGCCTACGAAAGGCTGATGGAACACGGAGAAGCCCTGCGACACATCTTCGGACAAATAAGCTATGAGAAAGAGGGCACACGCCATCTGAGCCGCAACTACTACCAAAACGAGGTAAGGGCAAACGTGAGAAAGGCTTTCAGAGACATCCGAGCCACAAAGGTAGACTACTACGACGTGAAGGAGCAAGCCGAAATACTCATCGTTGAGCGCCTGCAGAAAGAGCAGACGGTCATCGACGACAGCCTTTTCTATCCCAACCAGGCCACCGTCAAAAAGATTCTTGAAGACGATCAGCATCCAGACAAGGTGCTGAAAGACGACATAAAGGCGGCCATCGACCTGCTGAAGGGAAACGAGACGGTCATAAAAACACTAAAGGACGATCCGAACTCATACATCGCCCCAAGGGACAATGTCAACCTGAAGACCTATCACACCATCCCCTATCGCTTCGGCAGCAGATTGGAGCGTAACTACTTTGTAGAACTGTTGCTCGGCATCATCAAGGAATACGATGTGGAAGTCTACTACAACGGAGAGCCAAACCTGACACAATTCTCCATACAATGCTACAAGCCCGACGGCAAGGACTGGGTGCACGTCAGGAAATATACGCCCGACTTCCTCATCCTGAGACGAAATGCAGAAAACCAGATTGAGCAGCTGTTGATACTTGAGACCAAAGGGCAAGTGTATGCCAACGATTTCCGCGAGCAGAAGGAGTTCGTGGAGAACTGGTTCCTGAAGAAAAACGCCGACAGGTTCCAATTCCACTACATCGAGGGCAAGACCAAAGTGGAAGCCCAAGAGGTAGTGAGGCTACAGCAAAAGATAAAAGACTTTTTCCAAATAGAGACACACTAATGGCAGTAAAATACATATCATACGGACCTCAGCCCATCGACGGGCAGGCTATGCTGAACTTTCAGCGCTGCTACCGCCTGCGCTATACAGGCGACAAGGATGCTGAACAGTACATACAGCGCGGTATGCCACTCTTTGAGGCAGAGACCATTGAGAGCACTGGCGACAACCAGGACGGCAACCTCATCATCCATGGTGAGTGTGTAGCAGCCTGTGCCTTCCTGAAGAGCCGCAACATCAAGGTGGACCTCGTTTACATCGACCCACCCTTTGCCAGCGGTGCTGACTATGCCAAGAAGGTTTACCTACGACGCAACCCCAAGGTGGTTGAGGAAATGGAGCAGAAAGAACGCAATCTGCAAGACACCCTGCGTATGCAGTTCGACGAGGTGATGTATGGTGACATCTGGAACAAGAACCAATACTTGAACTGGATGTACGAAAACCTAATGGCCATTAAGAGCGTGATGAGCGAGACGGCCAGCATCTATCTGCACCTGGACTGGCACATCGGCCATTATGTCAAAGTGCTGATGGACGAAGTGTTTGGAGAGGCAAACTTCCGAAATGAAATCATTTGGCATTATACCAACAAGATGAGTGGCAATCAGGAAAGCCATGACTTTGTTTGTGAGCATGATACCATTTTCTTTTATTCGAAGTCAAAGGAAAACGTTTTCAACGTAATCAAAGAGGAACGCGAGACCCCTGTTATGCAGAGTAAACGTGTTAAGGTAGATGGCAAGAATATGCGAGCAAGAGATGAAGAAGGTAACATTATCTATGAACTTTCCTCAGATAAAAAGGTAAAGGATGTTTGGACTATTCCTTATATAGCTTCAACAGACAAGCAACGCCGTGACTATGCGACCCAAAAGCCAGAGGCATTATTAGAAAGAATCATTCAGGCAAGTAGTGACGAAGGAATGGTTGTAGCAGATTTCTTTGGAGGGAGTGGTGTCACAGCGGCTGTAGCAGCCACGAATAAGAGAAAGTTCATTCATTGCGACATAGGAATAAACAGCATTGAAACCACTCGTGACTACTTGATTGAGAAAGGTTTAAAGTTCGATATCATCAAACTCAAGGGCGGCATCGCCCTCTTCCGCAATCCGCAGCAGACAATGGATAAGCTGAAGGAGCTTATCCCCAATTTCAATGCCGATGAATGTTTCGGGAGTAAACTATGGAGAGGCTGCATACGAGACACAAAAGGAGAAATGCCAGTCTACTATCCTGACTTGAAAGACAGTGGCGACCAACTGTTAGACAAAGCACAGATGTCGCTCATACTCGACGAAATGACCGACCTGCCCATCACTATCAAAAAGGTCATAGTCTACTATGTAGACATAGACGACAAAGTTGCAATTGAACAGTTCATCAACGAACAAAACAGGACAGACATAGAAGTGGAATTGCGCACTATGAGTGACCTTCTCGACGACGTGGTGGCCGATGACAACGTGACAGTTCTGCCACCAGTACAACAAAACGACGGGCTGTTTGAGAAACAGTGGAAGCTGGAAATAGCCAGTTTCCACAGCGACCGTGTGATGCAAGCCATCACCGCCTTCAATGCCAAAGGCTTGCAGAACAACAAGAACTTCCGCGAAATAGTAGTAAGCGACGAAGGGCTGGAAACCATTGAATGGCTAAGTGTGGACTGCACACACGCGGGCCATGACGATGAATGGCACTCTGACAGCGAGGTAAAAATTTACGATGACAAAGGACACGTGGCATATAATGGCAAGCGCACAAAAGATTTCTGGAACGGGTGCATCTACAGCCATAAAAAACCATTGCGTCTAAAGATACGCAATATTTGCGGCGATGAGAACGTTTATATGATAAGCAATAAATAAAAGGAATATGGACGAGCGACGCGTGCTGATGGGAATGACCACGGGCGAACTGCGGGAAGCGGTGCGCCAGCTGGGGATGCCGGCCTTTGCGGGCGGGCAGATAGCGCAATGGCTCTACCAGAAGCACGTGACGGACATCGACGAGATGACCAACCTATCGAAGGCCAACCGCGAACTGCTAGGCCGGCACTTCACCGTGGGGACCATGGCTCCCATCGACTGCCAGCGCTCGCAGGACGGCACGGTGAAATACCTCTTCCCCGTGCGCACCGCCACCCCCTCACCCCCCACCCCACACCTCTTCGTAGAGACAGTCTTCATCCCCGACGGCGAGCGGGCCACGCTGTGCGTCTCCTGCCAGGTGGGTTGCAAGATGAACTGCCTGTTCTGCCAGACGGGCAAGCAGGGCTGGCAGGGCGACCTGACCGCCGCCGACATACTGAACCAAATCTACGCCCTGCCCGAGCGAGAGAGACTGACGAACATCGTGTTTATGGGCCAGGGCGAACCGATGGACAACCTCAACGCCATCCTCCGCGTGACCAGCCTGCTCACCGGTGAATACGGCTGGAGCCCCAAGCGCATCACCGTCAGCAGTGTGGGCGTGAAGGGCAAGCTGAAGCGCTTCCTCGACGAGAGCCAGTGCCACGTGGCTGTCTCTATGCACTCGCCGCTACACGAGCAGCGCCTTCAACTGATGCCCGCCGAGCAGGCTATGCCCATAGCAGAGACGGTGCAACTGCTGCGCCAATACGACTTCACCCACCAGCGGCGCTGCTCTTTCGAGTATATCTGCTTCGCGGGACTGAACGACACTCCCGCCCACGCCCGCGCCATCGCCAGCCTGTTGAAAGGGCTGGAGTGCCGCGTCAACCTGATTCGCTTCCACCAGATTCCCGACGTAGACCTGCCCGCCAGCGACGACCGTCGGATGGAACAGTTGCGCGACTACCTGACGCAGCACGGCGTCTACACCACCATCCGTGCCAGCCGAGGCGAAGACATCCTGGCCGCCTGCGGGCTGCTCTCCACCGCCAATAGCCAACGAAATCCCAACTAATCATAGTTAATCACAATAAATCCCAGAAAGTATATGGAAGAAAGAAAACCCCGCGTGGCCATCACCCACGGCGACACCAACGGCGTAGGATATGAGGTGATACTCAAGACCTTCGCCGACCCTACCATCCTCGAACTCTTCACGCCCATCGTCTACGGCTCGCCCAAGGTGGCCGCCTACCACAGCAAGACGCTGGGCATCGAAACGCCTTTCACCATCATCAGCAACGCCAATGAGGCCAAGGAGGGACGGCTCAATTTGCTCACCACATTCGACAATGAGGTGAAGATTGACCTTGGACAGCCCACGCCCGAATCGGGACAGGCAGCCCTTATCGCCCTCGACCGCGCCCTCGACGACTATACAAAGGGACTCTTCGACGTGCTCGTCACCGCCCCTGTGTTCAAGAACAGCATCCCCGATTTCCACGGCCATACCGACTACCTGGAGCGCAAACTCAACGACGGCAAGAAGGGGCTTACCATACTGGCCAACGACGACCTGCGCGTGGCCCTGGTGACCAACAATGTGGCCATCAAGGACGTGGCCGAAGCCATCACAAAGCAGAAAATCGTAGACAAGGCCGTGCTGCTGCACCAGGCCCTGCGCCGCGACATGCGTGTGAACAATCCGCGCATTGCCGTGCTCTCGCTGAATCCCCGCTGCGGCGAGGATGGCGTGCTGGGCACTGAGGAGCAGGAAATCATCATCCCCGCCATCAGCGAACTGGCAGCACAGGGCATACAGGTGTTCGGCCCTTACGCCTCCGACGATTTCTTTGGCCGCAGCAGTTACTTCCGCTTCGACGGCGTGCTGGCCATGTACCACGACCAGGGGCAGACGCCCTTCAAGGCCGTGGCCTACGAGAACGGTGTGCGCTTCACCACCGGCCTGAGTCTGGTGCGTACCGCTCCTGCCCATGGCGCCTACTTCGCTGCCGCCGGCAAGGGCATCTGCGACGAGCAGTCGCTTCGCAACGCCATCTATATGGCCATCGACGTGTGGCGCAACCGCCAGAACTTCGACGAGCCCTTGCAGAACCCTCTGCCCAAACTCTACCACGAGCGCCGCGACGAGAGCGAGAAAGTTCGCTTCCGCACCCCCGACTTCGCCGACAAGAAGAAAACTGAATAAGAGATATGGAGTATATCGTTTCTGCACGCAAATACCGCCCAATGTCGTTCGACACCGTGGTGGGCCAGGCCGCCCTGACCACCACGCTGAAGAACGCCGTGAAGAGCGGCAAGCTGGCACACGCCTACCTGTTCTGCGGGCCGCGAGGCGTGGGGAAGACCACCTGTGCGCGCATCTTTGCCAAGGCCATCAACTGCCAAAGCCCCACCCCTGACGGCGAGGCCTGCAACGAGTGCGAGAGCTGCCTGTCGTTCAACGAGCAGCGGTCGCTCAACATCTTTGAACTGGACGCCGCCTCGAACAACTCGGTGGAGCACATCAAGACGCTGATGGAGCAGACCCGCATCCCGCCGCAGGTGGGCAAGTACAAGGTCTTCATCATCGACGAGGTGCACATGCTCTCCACGCAAGCCTTCAACGCCTTTCTGAAGACCTTGGAGGAACCGCCCGCACACGTCATCTTCATCCTCGCCACAACTGAGAAGCACAAGATTCTGCCCACCATCCTCTCGCGCTGCCAAATCTACGACTTTGAGCGCATGACGGTAAAGAACACCATCGACCACCTGAAAAGCGTGGCCGAAAAGGAGGGTATTCAGTATGAGGAGGAGGCCCTTGCGGTCATTGCCGAGAAGGCCGACGGCGGTATGCGCGACGCACTCTCCATCTTCGATCAGGCCGCCTCGTTCTGTCAGGGCAACATCACCTACCAGAAAGTCATCGAAGACCTGAACGTGCTCGACGCAGAATACTATTTCCGTATCATCGACCTCTCTATTAATAATAAGGTGGCCGACCTGATGGTGCTGCTCAACGACGTGGTGAACAAGGGTTTCGACGGCGGACTGCTCATCCAAGGGCTGGCACGCCACACCCGCAACGTGCTGATGGCCAAGGACGTCCAAACGCTGCCCCTGCTGGAAGTGAGCGAGCAGATGCGCCAGCGCTATCAGAGCCAGGCACAGCAGGCCGACACACGTTTCCTCTACAATGCCCTACGGCTGATGAACGAGTGCGACCTGGGCTACCGCCAGTCGTCGAACAAGCGGCTCCTCGTAGAGTTGACGCTCATCGAGATTGCGCAACTGACGCAACCCGACGACGGCACGCCTGGCAGTGGGCGCAAGCCCAGACGATTGAAATCCCTGTTTAAGCAACTGATTCAGCAAGCGCAGCCCGCCCAGAAGTCGGCCCCGCAGGTAGCCGCGGCTGTGCAGCCGAATCGCCAAGAGACCGCCACCCCCCAGCAGTCTCAGCAGCGCCCCGCCGCTCCCTCTATCAAGGCATCACAATTGGGCTTCTCGTGGAAAAACATCCGCCAGCAGACCCAGCCGAAGAAGATGCAGATACTTCCAGGCACACCTGGTGCCGACGAAAAGAAGGAAAAAGAGGACCAGGCCTTCTCGCAGCAAGACCTTGAACTGCAATGGATGGCCATGTGCAACCGCATGCCGCAACGCTTGAGCGGCATTGCCGCAAGAATGAAGAACATGAACCCCGTCATTCTGCAAATGCCCGACGTGGAAGTGGTGGTGCCCAATGATATCATCAAGAGCGAGGTGGAGAGCATCCGCAAGAACATACTGGCCACGCTGAAACTCTATCTGCACAACTCGGCCATCACTTTGCAACTGCGCGTGGCCAAGCAAGAGGAAAAGGAGAAAATACTGACGCGGCGCGAACAGTTCGAACTAATGAGAAAAGAGAACATAGCCATAGAAAAGTTGAGAGAGGAATTTGACCTCCAACTGGCATAAAGGAACAAAAACAGACATTATATAAGATGAAGAAAATCAAAGACATATTATTGAGTGTGGCCCGCATCCGCAGTTTGAAATACATCGTGGTGCTTGTTGCCGGCGTGGCCATCATCGGCTTTGTAGGCTCCAACAGCCTGTGGGCACATTTCGCCTACCAACACCGCATCAGCGAACTGCACGACGAAATAGACCATTTCGAGGGTGAATACCGCAAAGACCAGGCGCAGATCCGCCAGTTGCAGACCAATCCCAAGGCTATGGAGCGCATTGCCCGTGAGCGCTATTTCATGAAACACCAGGACGAGGACATCTTCGTGCTCAGCGACGATGTGCGCACCCCCCAGCCCAAAGACCCCGCCAATGAAACAATTGAATAGCGTGCAAAGCGCCATCTTCGTCGTTGGTGCCCTCCTGATGGTCATCGGCGCTGTCTCCAGCGTGTTCCACTGGTCTGCCGCTTTCTACGTCTATGCCGTGGGGGCCGTGGCTTTTACCAGTATGCAGATGCTGCAAAGTTACGACGGCAACAACTTTGTGCTGCGCCGCCTGCGCCGTATCGTCATCGTGAGCGACTTGCTCTTCCTGCTCACAGCCGTACTGATGTTTGCCGGACAGGGAAACGCCTTGGGGCTGGACTGGCTGACCTACGTGAACTATGTGCAAAACAACTGGGTAGTCACTCTCCTTGTAGCAGCCATCTTGCAACTCTATACCTCGCACAGGATAGGCAGTGAACTGGAGAAAGAGGCAAAAAAACGCTAAAAGTGCGCATTGTTGTTTTAAAATGCGCAAATTTTTTTTCCCCTTTCAATATATCGTCGTACATTTGCAGGCGAGAAAGAAGCAGTCTATGAACAAAATTCTTTACGCCGCAATAGTCATCGCCGCTGCCCTGGCCTCTTGTGCCGAGCAGTACAACATCCAAGGCTCGTCGTCGGTGGCACGCCTCGACGGGAGCAAACTCTACCTGAAAGCCCTCAAGGAAGCCAAACTTCAGAGCATCGACTCGTGCGAAGTGGTACACGGCAAATTCAAGTTTGCCGGCATCTTCGACACCACCTTGATGGCCAGCCTCTATATGGACGAACAGAGCATCATGCCGCTCGTGGTGGAGCAGGGCAACATCAGCGTGCGCATAGACGACGTGCAGCAGAACGTGAGCGGCACCCCGCTTAATGAATTGCTCTACGACTTCCTTGAAAAGCACAACCAGATGGACAACCAGATGGTGGAGTTGAGCCATCGGGAAAGCCAGATGCTGCTCGACGGCATCGACGAGGAAACCATCGGCAAGCAACTCTCTCGTGAGGCGCAACTCATTGCGACCCGTATGGACAGCCTGGAGACCCATTTCATCATAGACAACTTCGACAACGTGCTGGGCCCAGGCATCTTTATGATGGTCACCAGCCGCTACCAATACCCCATTCTCACGCCCCAGATAGAGGAGTTGATGAGCAAAGCCACCGACAAGTTCAAGAGCGACGCCTACGTGAGCAACTACTACCGCGAGGCCAACGAAATCCATGAGAAGATGAGGAATGGCGATGCAACAGCCAGTACGGCCAGCAATGCGCCCATCGTGGAGGAGCCTACCGACTCGATTGTTCAAAGCATACTCAACGGGGAATGAAAACATTCATCAGCGGAGGCCGTATTGTCAGTGAGGGGAAGTGTCAGGAGGGCATCATCATCATAGAGGATGAGGAGATTGCCGACATAGTGCAGCCCTCAAGTTTTGACCCACAATCCATACCCCAAGAAGCGCAAGTGATTGATGCCACGGGCTGCTACGTGCTGCCTGGCATCATCGACACCCACGTGCATTTCCGTGAGCCGGGAATGACGGAGAAAGCCGACATCGAAAGCGAGAGCCGCGCTGCGGCGGCTGGCGGAGTCACCTCGTTTCTGGATATGCCCAATACCGTTCCGCCCACCACTACCCTTGAGGCTCTGGAAGACAAGTTCCAAAGGGCGGCACGCAGCAGCCACGTGAACTACTCGTTCTTTTTCGGCGCCACCAACGACAACGCCGGTCTTTTCCAAAGACTCGACCCGCACCACGTGCCAGGCATCAAACTTTTTATGGGCAGTTCGACGGGCAATATGCTGGTGGACCGCGACGAAGCCCTGGAGCGCATTTTCCAGGCGGCAGCCCCATTGCCAATTATGGCCCATTGTGAAGACACGGCCATCATCAACCGCAATATGCAGACGGTCAAGGCCGGCTATGGAGACGACCCCGACGTGAGCCTGCATCCGCTCATCCGTAGCGAAGAGGCCTGTCTGGCTTCCACCCAGAAGGCCATTGCCCTGGCCCGCAAGCACCACGCCCGGCTCCACGTGGCCCACGTGAGCACCGCCGAGGAACTGGAACTTTTCCAGCCAAACAACACGCAAATAACAGCCGAGGCCACCGTAGGCCATCTGCTCTTCAACTCACAAGACTATGCCCAGTTGGGCACACGCATCAAGGTGAACCCCGCCATCAAAAGCCCTGTGGACCAGTTCATTCTGCGCCAAGGTCTCGCCGACGGTCGCATCACCACCATTGCCACCGACCACGCGCCTCATCTGCTTTCCCAGAAAGAGGGCGGCTGCGCCCGTGCCGCCAGCGGGATGCCTATGGTGCAGTTCTCGCTTGTGGCTATGCTGGAACTGGTCGATGCTGGCGTGCTCACCATCAGACGACTGGTGGAACTGATGGCCCACAACCCCGCCCGTCTCTTCAATATTCGCCAGCGCGGTTTTTTGCGTAAAGGACAGAAGGCCGACATTGCCATCGTGAGGCCCAACAGCCCCTGGACGCTCACCCAGGCCGACATTGAGAGCAAGTGCGGATGGAGTCCCTTGGAGGGCCACACGTTCAATTGGAGGGTGGAACAAACGCTATGCAACGGCCATACGGTCTATTGCAATGGCCACGTAGACCCAGATTTTATAGGCCAACCCCTTGTGTTCAGATGAGACTGCTCGACCCCGATGCCTACTTGTGGATTATGGCGGCACTCCTGGCCATACTGACCTTTGTGCTGCTTCTGCTTTGCCGCAACAAACGGCGCAAACGCCTGCGCCGGCTTACGCCGCTGGTGTTGCTGTTGGGATGGGGTTCCTTCTATTATGGTTCGTCTGCCTGGGTACGCCAGTTGGAGGTGAGGCACGTGGAACTGGCTTTCGACGATTTGCCAGAAGCCTTCGACGGCTACAAGATAGTGCTCTTCAGCGACGTCCACCTGGGCACGCTGACCGACAGCCGACAAGCGTTGCTGCAACGGGCCGTTGACAGCATCAACGCCCAGGAGGCCGACATAGTGGCATTCACGGGCGACCTGCAAAACCGTGAGCCAGAAGAGATTATGCCATACGTGCCACTCCTGGGCAGCATCAAGGCCCACGACGGGATTTACTCCGTGATGGGCAACCACGACTACACTATGTATCTGGACACCGACGACCCCTTCATCATCTCCCGTAACCTGGGCCTGACAATGGGCCTGCACGAGGAAATGGGATGGACGCTGCTCAACAACACGCGCCAGATCATACGCCGCGACACAGCCCGTATCGTCATCGCCGGAATGGAGAACGACGGCGAGGGCCGCTTCCCAGAATTGGGCAACGTGAACACCGCCCTCTGGGGCATCAGCCGCAACGATTTCGTGGTGATGCTGGAGCACGACCCCACCTCCTGGCGGCGGAAGATACTGCCACACAGCCACACGCAACTGACCCTGAGCGGACACACCCACGGCGGACAAGTGGCCCTCTTGGGGTGGAGTCCTGCCTCGCTGCTCTATCGTGAGTGCGGCGGTCTATACGAAATCAGGGGGCGCCGCCTCTTCGTCACGAAAGGACTGGGAGGAGTCGTTCCGTTCCGCCTGGGCGTTCCACCAGAGATTGTCGTCATCACCCTCAGAACCTCCAAAAACTGACAAATGAAATACCTCTACTACCTCTACCAACTCTGCATCGCCCTGCCGCTGGCGCTGATTGTCACCATCGTCACCTGCCTGTTCGTCATCATTGGGTGCAGCCTCGGTTTCGGTCATTTCTGGGGCTACTGGCCGGCTCACTATTGGGGCCGCATCCTGCTCTGGCTGCTGCTCATCCCCGTCAAGGTGGAAGGTCGCAACCATTTGGAGAAAGGGCAGTCATACGTCTTTGTGGCCAACCACCAGGGAGCCTTCGACATTTTCCTCGTCTACGGCTATCTGAACCGCAATTTCAAGTGGATGATGAAATACCAACTGCGCAAACTTCCTGTGGTGGGCTATGCCAGCGCCAAGTCGCACCAGATATTCGTAGACAAGCGCGGCCCGAAGAAAATCAAGGCCACCTACGATGCCGCCCGCGAGACGCTGAAGGGAGGCGTCAGCCTGACCGTATTCCCAGAGGGTGCACGCACGTTCACCGGCCACATGGGCGTCTTCAAGAGAGGCGCCTTCGCGCTGGCCGACGAACTGCAGTTGCCGGTGGTGCCCCTCACCATCAACGGCTCCTTCGACATTATGCCCCGTATGCGCGACTGGCATTTCGTACATTGGCACCCCCTCACGCTCACCATCCACCAGCCCATTTATCCCGTCGGACAGGGTGCTGACAACATGGAAGCCGTCAAGAACCAGGCCTACGATGCCGTGATGTCGGCACTCGCCCCACAATACCAGGGGTTTGTGGAGAACCCGGACCAATGAAAAAATTTGGACGAACCAAACCATGAGTTTGGACGAACCAAACTATGAGTTTGCCGTAACCAAACTACCAGTTTGGACGAACCAAACTCACGGGGCTGTTTTGCCTATTTTTCTTTTCAACCGCGCAGATTGATAAAAATCAAGAATTTTTTTTGGCGTTTCGGGCTTTTTTCATACCTTTGCACTTTGAAAGCTAAAGAAAAGCCTTAACAAGCCCAAAATGAAAACCACAAACTATATAATTTACATATTCTTGACGCTGGCAGCAATTGGCCCCGCCAAGGCGCTTGCCCAGAACGCTCCGAAAGCGCCAGCCACAAGAACTTTCACTGAAGAGAACCCGCTGGTCTATGAGGACGCATGGGACCTGTGGCCATACATCTTCCTTGACGACGACGGCATCCCCACGGGCTACAACGTCGACCTGCTGAAGCTCATCTGCAAAGAGCTGGACATTCCCTACACCATACGCCTGAAGCCCACGCGCCAGGCGCTGGAGGACTTGCGTGCAGGGCGGTCAGACCTGATGCTGGGCATGGTGGCCAACTTCCACGACGAGTACACGCAGCTCTACGGCAGAAACAGCATCCAGCTCTTCACACACAGCATCGCCCACCTCAAGGACGACCTGCCATCGGTACGTGATATCAACGACCTGGCCACCCAGCAGGTCATCGTCCACGAGGGCAGCTTCAGCCACCACCTGATGCAAGATAGGGGATGGGAAGAAAACGCAATCCCCTACTCTGACATGGACAAGGCCGTGCAGATGGTGAGCGCCGAGGGGCGCAACCAGGTGCTCTGGAACACCATGTCGCTGAAGTGGCTCATCCACAAGTATCACGCCGACAACCTGGAGCTGTCGCCTGTGTCGATGCCCTCCGGCGACTACCGCTTTATGTCCAACGACTCCGCCCTGCTCCGCCTGCTCGACGACACGTTTATGCGCCTGAAATCAAGCGAGCGGCTGCTGCCGATAGAGGCAAAATGGTTCCACCCTGAAGACAACCAGACAGAGAGCAACCCCAAATGGCTGCTGTACCTGACCGCAGCCATAGCCATCTTTGTCATCACCCTCATCCTGGCAATCATCTTCTACCACATTCGCGAGCGTATGATGACACGCGAGTGGAGAAGGCGCAACAGCCGCCTGGCACTCATACTGAAGGCCTGCAATCTGGAAGTGTGGACCTACGAACTGGCCTCAGAGACCTACAAGCTCTATGGCAAAGACTCCCGCTCTGAAATCATCCTGAAGCCGTCGCAGTTTGCCAAACTCTACCCGCCCGCCGACTTCGACAGGCTGAAAGAGGGCATCAGCCGCCTGGCCGCCATAGAGACTGAGGAGGAGAAGCTGGAGATAGTGGCCAAAGACAAGACAGACGCCACGCCCCGCACCAAAGAGATGATCATGTCGGTGCTGCAAAGCGACAAAGGCAAGCCCGCCATCATCATAGGCACCGTGATCGACGTGACAGAGGCACGCCAGCGGCAACAGCAGTCGGACGAACTGAAACACCGCTATGCCAGCGTCTTCAACACGGCTATGATCGACATGATCTACTACGACGACAAGGGGCAGGTCGCCAACATGAACGACCGTGCACAGAAAACCTTCGGCATCACACCGGAAAAGGCCAAAGAGACACTCCCCAGCCTGTGGGAGACCATCGGCTTGGACAACTTCGACTACTACTACGCCACCCAGTTCATCACCCTTGACGACCACATCAGGCAAACCGCCTCAAGCCTCAAGAGCGGCCTCATCTGCTACGAACAGCAGCTCATCCCCGTACACGACGAGCAGCAACGCCTGCTGGGCATCTATGGCACAGGCCGCAATGTCACCGAAATGGCCAAGACCTACCACGAGGCCCGCGAGGGCGTGGACCAGCTGCGCTCTGCCATGCAGGAGATAGCCCGTCAGGTCGACAACATCAACTATGCCCTGCAGGTGGGAGGCATCAGAATGGTCAGCTACTCGCCGAAAAACCATCTGCTCACCATCAACCACCGTATGCACGAGGCACAGTATGTACTCACACAGCAACGCTGCCTGCAGCTGACCGACTATGCCTCGGTCCAACAGGTGATGAGCCTGATGAGGGCTATGGACAGGCGCGACAACAGAACTCTGGACTGCAACGTGAAAACCCGCCTGCGCGTGCCGGGAGGCAACCGGCTGTGCCTGCTTCTGCACCTGTTCCCCATCCTCTCTGCCGACGGCAACATTGAGGAATACAGAGGCATCTGCCGCGACACCACCGAAATCAAGCACACAGAGCACCTGCTGCAATTAGAGACAGAAAAGGCACAGGAAGTGGAGCAGCTCAAAAACAATTTCCTCCACAACATGTGTTCCGAGATACACACGCCACTCGATACCGTGGTCAGCTTCGCCGAAATGTTCGACCAGGAGCACGATGCCGAGCACGAGGAAACCTACATTGCCGAAATCAAGAGAAACGCCGCCTATCTGCTGGAACTCATCAACGACATCCTCTTCCTCTCGCGCCTCGACGCCAAAATGGTGGAAATCAACATCCAGCCCTGCGACTTTGCCGGTGCCTTCGAGGGATTCTGCCAGATGGCCTGGCAGGAAATCAAGAAAGAGGGCGTGCGCTATATAGTGGAAAACCACTACGACCAGCTTGTCGTCGACATCGACGCCACCAACATGGGGCGCATCATCGAGCAAGTCATCAAAAACGCCACAGAGCACACCGAAGAGGGATTCGTGCAGGCCCGCTACGAATACATCGGCGAGAAACTGATTATCTCAGTCAGCGACACAGGACAGGGCATCGACAAAGAGAAGCTGCAGCACATCTTCGAGCGGTTCAGCATCTCGTCGGCCAAGGAGCACAGCACCGGCCTGGGACTGCCCATCTGCCAGGAACTTGCCACACAGCTCGGAGGCACCATCGAAATAAGCAGCCAACCAGGAAAAGGCACCACAGTATGGATTACCATACCCTGCAAAGCCAGCACCATCGTACGCAAAAAGGAAATATGATGAAAAAACTAATCATACTGCTCGCCATACTCCCACTCACAGCCTCAGCACGAGTAGCCCTGCGAATAGGCAGCGACTGGGACTTCGCACCCTACGAGTTCATCAACACCGACGGACAGACCGACGGATTCTCAATCGATGTCCTGAAAACCGTGCTCGACCCACTCGGCTACCC
This sequence comes from Prevotella sp., assembly GCA_017960525.1. Lineage (GTDB taxonomy): Bacteria > Bacteroidota > Bacteroidia > Bacteroidales > Bacteroidaceae > Prevotella. The sequence continues at coordinate 9,708 of JAGCZA010000031.1, read as the reverse complement.
ATACGAGTTCGTCATGAACACACGCAAAAACGGCATCGAAGCCTTCCAAAACGGCAACGTCGACATCATTGTAAGCTACAACGGACTGGTTCCCACCGACAACTGCTACCAGTCCATCAACGCATTGGGCTACTACTCTCTTGCCGCCGCCTTTCATAAAGACACCAAAATCGTCAAGTCCATCAACGAACTGAAAGGCCAGGAGGTCGTCATCAACAGCAGCAACGACTCCGTGGCATTGAAGAGCATCAGCAGAAAACTCAACGGAGCCATCCCCATCCCCCACTCCCCGCGAGAAGCACTCGCAGGCATTTCAGACGGACACTTCAAGTACTTCGTCTTCGGCATTGAGCCGCTCAAGTGGAAACTCAAAGAGTACAACATACAAAACATTGCCATCTCCCCCCTCGACATCCCCGCCATAGAAATACGCATCATAGCCCACGACAAAGCCCTCATCGACGAAATAGACAACCAGTTCGCACGCCTGCAGCAAAGCGGGAAAATAGACCGCTTGAACAACAAATGGTTCCACCCTGAGCGCATAGGCACACAAGCCTCACCCTACCTGAAATACATCATCTTTGCCGTCATACTCCTTGCCATATTCGCTTTCGCCCTCTACCGAATCGCCAGAAGCCGCGTCAAAGCCGCCATCAGACGCTACGAAGTGAGCGAAGCCACCATGCACAAGGCACTCACGATGGGCAAGTTCTCTGTACTCATCAACGACCTCAGGCAAAAGCGGCTCTACAACCAGCACGGCCACGAGCTGCCGGAAGAGGGCATCTCAACTGAAGAGATGCGTGCACACATACACCCCGACGACCGCGACAAAATGGCCCCGGCACAAAGACGCAAAAAGACAAAGAAAGGCACACCCACGCCCTTCACCATGAGATGGAACCTGGGAAAAGATGCGAACAAGCCAAACTATGCCACCGTCACTGGCTACTCCTACCCCGAATTCAACGAGCACGGAAAGCCCACCTCAATACTTATCATCTCGAAAGACATCACAGCCGAATTGGAGCGGGAAGAGCGCGAGCGCACCCTGACCAAACGCTATATGAAGATGTTTGACACGGCACTCATCGCCATGTCGTTCTACGACAAAGAAGGCAATCTGGTAGACCTCAACCAAAACATGAAAAAGCTCATCGGACTCGGCGACGAGAACCTTGAATTCTTCAAAAAAGTCAAGTTCTACGAAATCGAAATGATGAAAGGCGACTTCGACCCCCGCACGCTCGATGACGTGTACTTCTGCCAACACATGTGCTACCCGCAGATAGGGCTTGACAAATACATAGAAATGCGCATACGCTCCATCAAAGACGAAAACGGCAAGCTGCTCTTCTACCTCGTCACCTCACGCGAAACCACCGAAGAGCGCAATATGTACCTTGAGCTGAAAAAACAGAGACAGGCCATCAACCAAGCCGCCGAAACCAACATACACTATGAGAAAGAGCTGCGCACTCTACTGGAAAACTGCAACATGTACGTCTGGCACGCCGACATAGCCACCGGCAACATTTCTTTCTCGCGCTCAGTACACGGCGAAGAATTCAAGGAGTCGCTACAGGAATACGCCGACGGCATGTTCCCGGAATTCAGGAAACAAGCCCTCGACAACATCACAAGAATCGCCTCCTTGCGGCAAACCTTCAACTTCGTCCGCCACTTCCACCACACGCCCGTCTCCGACACGCCAAAATGGGTCTCGGTCAGCGGAATGCCAATCATCGACGAGCACGACAACGTCACCAGCCTCTTCGGTGTCGTGCGTGACGTCACCGACCTGATGGAGGCACAGGAGCGGCTGAAAGAAGAAACGGCACGCGCCGAAAACTCGGCCATGCTCAAGAGTACCTTCCTGGCCAACATGACACACGAGATACGCACACCGCTGAACGCCATCGTAGGCTTCTCAGACGTGCTGCAGATGGTCGACACACCCGACGAGCGCAAGGAAATCATCCACATCATACGCAACAACTGCGATATGCTGATGCGACTCATCAACGACATCATCGAAGCATCGACCATCGACGTCAAGCCACTCTCCATCAAGCCTCACAACGTAGACTTTGCCGCAGAGTTCCTCACAGTCTGCCAGTCGCTGTCACAGCGCGTACAAGAACCCGGCGTGGAGTTCCTCGTCGACGCGCCCTTCACCACCTTCAAGACCTGCCTCGACATGGGGCGCATCCAGCAAGTCATCACCAACTTTGTCACCAACGCCGTCAAGTATACACACAAGGGGCACATCCGCGTGGGCTACAGGTATGAAGACTGCGGGCTCCACATCTACTGCGAAGATACTGGGGCAGGCATACCAAAAGAAAAACAGGCGCGTGTCTTCGACCGGTTCGTCAAGCTCAACGACTTCGTGCAAGGCACAGGCCTGGGCCTCGCCATCTGCAAGTCCATTGCAGAAAGATGCAACGGCAAAATCGGACTCAACAGCGAAGGCACAAACCAAGGCTCCACCTTCTGGATATGGATTCCTTGTGAAAAATTGAAAGATTAAAAAAATGAAAAATTGGACAGGCCACATACAGCATTTCCGTTTTTCTTCGTACCTTTGCACATAATATGGAGGCATTTTTCCGCACACACCGCTACTTGGTAGAGCACACGCTTGCTCCCGTCCGCCGCCGCCTTATGGACGAAATCGACTGGGGCGACCGCCTCATCGGCATCAAAGGTACCCGAGGCGTGGGCAAGACCACCTTTCTGCTACAGTATGCACGCGAGAATTTCAACCTGGAAGACAAGCAATGCCTCTACATCAATATGAACAATTTCTACTTCCAGGGCCGGGGCATTGCCGACTTCGCCGGAGAGTTCTACCACCACGGCGGGCGAGTGCTTTTGATTGACCAAGTCTTTAAGCAGCCCGATTGGTCGAAGGAGTTGCGCCGCTGTTACGACCTGTACCCAAGCCTCCGTATCGTGTTTACAGGCAGCAGCGTGATGCGGCTCAAAGACGAAAACCCGGAACTCAACGGCATCGTCCGCTCCTACAACCTGCGAGGCTTCTCGTTCCGCGAGTTTCTCAATCTGCTCACCGGCAACAGTTTCAGGGCCTACAGCCTCGACGAAATCCTGCACAACCATGAATCCATCGTCCGCGAAGTGCTCCCCAGAGTTTCCCCCAGACGCTATTTCCAGGACTACATCCACCACGGCTTCTATCCCTTTTTCCAGGAACGCCGCAACTACTCTGAGAATTTGCTTAAAACCATGAACATGATGACCGAGGTGGACATCTTGTTCATCAAACAGATAGAGCTGAAATACCTCATCAAAATCAAGAAGTTGTTCTATCTGCTGGCCGAAGAGGGGCCCAAAGCCCCCAATGTGTCAAGGCTCGCCGACGAGATTGAGACAAGCCGCGCTACCGTGATGAACTATATGAAGTACCTCACCGACGCCCGTCTCCTGAACCTGATTTATCGTGAGGGGGAGGATTATCCCAAAAAGCCCTCCAGGGTCATGCTCCACAACTCCAATCTGCTCTACGCCATCTACCCCATCCATGTGGAGAAGCAGACAGCAATGGAGACATTCTTCGTCAACACACTCTGGAAAGACCACGTGGTCAATGAGTGCGGGCGCGACGGCTGGTGGCTCGTCGATGGAAACCTCCGCTTCTGTGTATGCAATGCTGAAGCCAAGAGCAAGACAAAGGACGAGGAGGACGTCATCTATGCACGCTACAACACAGAGATAGGCCGAGGCAACATGATTCCCCTTTGGCTCCTCGGCTTCCTCTATTAACGATATCAACAACTCTGAAGATATGGTCTATAAATACGATTTCCTTGTAATTGGCGCAGGCGTGGCCGGTATGAGTTACGCCCTCAAAGTGGCACGCGAGAAGAAAGGCTCTGTGTGCATGATTTGCAAGACTTCACTCGACGAAGCCAACACCTCCTTCGCACAGGGAGGAGTGGCCAGCGTCACCAACCTTGCCGTGGACAACTTTGACAAACACATACAGGACACGATGGTCGCTGGCGACTACATCAGCGACCCCAAGGCCGTGGAGCAAGTGGTGAGGAATGCGCCTGAGCAGATACGCGAACTTGTAAACTGGGGCGTCAACTTCGACCGCAAGGCCGACGGCAGTTTCGACCTCCATCGCGAGGGAGGCCACTCCGAGTTCCGCATCCTGCACCACGCCGACGACACTGGCGCAGAAATCCAGCGCGGACTGATGGAGGCCGTCAGAGCCTGCCCGGACATCACCATCAAGGAGAACCACTTCGCTGTCGAAATCATCACGCAGCACCACCTTGGCGTGCGTGTCACCCGCCGCTCACCCCACATCAGATGCTATGGCGCCTACGTGCTGTCCCCAACAGGAGCCGTCGACACTTACCTGTCCAAGGTTACCGTCATTTGTACTGGCGGTTGTGGAGCCGTCTATCTCACCACCTCAAACCCCGTCATCGCCACCGGCGACGGTATCGCTATGGTCTATCGCGCCAAGGGAACGGTGGCCGATATGGAGTTCGTGCAGTTCCATCCCACCGTGCTCCACAACCCCAAGGAGACACACCCCGCCTACCTCATCACCGAGGCCATGCGCGGTTACGGCGGCATACTCAAACTGCCCAACGGCGAGGAGTTTATGCAGAAGTACGACGAGCGGCTGTCTCTGGCGCCACGCGACATTGTGGCACGCGCCATCGACAAGGAAATGAAAATCCACGGACTGGACCACGTCTGCCTCGACGTCACCCACAAAGACCCTGACGAGACGCGGCACCACTTCCCCAACATCTACCAGAAATGCCTGTCGATGGGCATCGACATCACTACTGACTACATCCCCGTCCGCCCCGCTGCCCATTATATGTGTGGCGGCATCAAGGTTGACCTCAACGGACAGACTTCCATCGAGCAACTCTACGCCTTGGGCGAATGTTCCTGCACAGGCCTGCACGGCGGCAACCGACTGGCCAGCAACTCGCTCATCGAGGCCGTGGTCTATGCCGATGCGGCTGCCAAAGACTCGCTCAAGCACGTTGACCTCTACGACTGGAACGAGCAGGTGCCTGAGTGGAACGACGAGGGCACAATGACCAATGAGGAGAAGGTGCTCATCACCCAGAGCATCAAGGAGGTGAACCAAATCATGTCAAACTACGTGGGCATCGTGCGCAGCGACCTCCGTCTGCATCGTGCCTGGGACCGTCTCGACATGCTCTACGAGGAGACAGAGCGGCTCTTCAAGCGTGTCAAGGCAAGCCGCGACATCTGCGAACTGCGCAACATGATCAACGTGGGCTATCTCATCACCCGCTTCGCGCTGGAGCGGAAAGAGAGCCGTGGCCTCCACTTCACCATCGACTACCCACCCCACGCCTACGACAAATGATAAGTGACAAGCAATATGAATGATAGAAAAGTAGTCATTGAACTGCAGAACGTAAAGCGCTATTTCCAAGTGGGGGCAGAGACCGTGAAAGCCCTGCGCGGCGTGTCGTTCAAGATTTACGAGGGCGAGTTCGTCACCATTCAGGGCACCAGCGGCAGCGGCAAGTCTACGCTGCTCAACCAGCTGGGATGTCTCGACACGCCCACCAGCGGTGAGTATTTCCTCGATGGCGTCTCTGTGCGCACGATGTCGAAGACCCAGCGCGCCCACCTGAGAAATCAGAAGATTGGCTTCGTGTTCCAGAACTACAACCTTCTGGCCAAGACCACCGCTGTGGAAAACGTGGAACTGCCGCTGATGTACAACTCGAAATACAGCGCACGCGACCGTCGCGAGGCCGCCATCAAAGCCCTGAAAGCCGTAGGCCTGGGCGACCGTCTGGAGCACAAGAGCAACCAGATGTCGGGCGGACAGATGCAGCGCGTGGCCATTGCACGTGCATTGGTGAACGAGCCTGCCGTGCTCCTGGCCGACGAGGCTACTGGCAACCTGGACACACGCACCTCCTTCGAGATGCTGGTTCTCTTCCAGGAACTATACCATCAGGGCCACACCATCATCTTCGTGACCCACAACCCTGAGATTGCCGAATACGCCAGCCGCAACATCATGCTGCGCGACGGCAAGATACGCGAGGATACCGTAAACACCAACATCAAGTCGGCAGCCGAGGCACTCGCCGCCCTGCCAATACCACAAGACGATTAAGATGAATCTGTTCAATCTTCTCAAAGTGAGCCTTAGGGCTGTGGCCAGCAACAAGATGAGGTCGTTCCTCTCTATGCTGGGTATCATTATCGGCGTGGCCGCCGTCATCATTATGATGTCAATAGGCCAAGGCTCGAAGGAGAGCATCCGCAAGGAACTCTCGACTATGGGCACCAATCTGCTGACCATCCGCCCCGGTGCCGACTTCCGAGGCGGCGTGCGCCAAGACCCGTCGGCCATGCAGACGCTGAAGATGGCCGACTATGAGCGCATCGAGCGAGAGAAACGCTTTGTCACCAAGGTCTCGCCAGAAGTGACCAGCAGCGGTCAGGCCATCTATGGCAACAACAACACCACGACCACCATCTATGGCGAGGCTCCCGAATATATCGACATCCGCCTGTGGACTATCGAAAAGGGCGAGTGCTTCACCGAGGAGGACATCAAGAAGGCCGCCAAGAAGGTGCTCATCGGCCAGACCATCGTGAACGAACTCTTCGGCGGCGTGGACCCCATCGGCAAGACCGTCCGCTTCAAGTCCATACCTATGACCGTCATAGGCGTGCTCAAAGGCAAGGGCTACAACAACTGGGGCATGGACCAGGACAACGTGATGATTGCCCCCTACACCACGGTGATGAAACGCATTGCCGCCCAGACGTGGTTCTCCAACATCATCTGCTCGGCTGTGACCGAGGACATGAGCGATGCTGCCATCGAGGAGCTGACGCAGATACTGCGCGACAACCACAAGCTGAAGGGCGATGCCGCCGACGACTTCAACATCCGCTCACAGGCAGAGATGATGGAGACCATGTCGACCACAATGGACACCGTGACGCTCATCCTCGTTGTGGCCGCCGCCTTCTCATTGCTGGTGGCCGGCATCGGCATTATGAACATCATGCTTGTCTCGGTGACTGAGCGCACCAAGGAGATTGGCCTGCGTATGGCCGTCGGTGCCACAGGGCCGATTATATCCCTGCAGTTCCTCATCGAGAGCGTCCTTATCAGCCTCACGGGCGGACTGTTGGGCGTCCTCCTCGGATGTGGGGCCAGCGAGTGGGTGGTGCCCCTCTTCGGTATGCCCAGCAGCGTGCCCCTGTGGAGCATCTACGTCAGTTTCATCGTCTGCGTCTTCATTGGCGTGCTGTTCGGCTACATTCCCGCACAGAAGGCCGCCAATATGGACCCCATCGAGGCCATCCGCCACGAGTAGAGTCCCGGTTCAGCTTTTTATCTCGATGTCGCGGCGCACATTGTCGCGGATTTTCGTCAGGTACGCCTTCATACCGTCACCATTCTTCTGGTCGATGATCTCCAGGAGTTCCTTCAATTCTGTGCGAATCTGGCTCACTTGGTCGTGGGTGTAGGGGTTGAAGAGTATTTCCTGCAAGAGATAGTCGTCCTCGTTGAGCACGCCCTTGGCTATCTTCATGTGACGCTTGAAAGTGGTTCCAGGCGCGTCCTGGTGCTTCATCACGGCGGCGAAGACGAAAGTGCTGACGAAGGGGATGGAGAGCGAGTAGGCCACCGTCTTGTCGTGCTCCTCGAAGGTGTACTCGTAGATGTTCAGCCCCAACTTCTGGTAGAGGTCTTTGAAGAAGATGCGGCCCATGTAGTCGCCCTCGCTGATGATGATGGCGTTCTCCTCGGAGAGCTGCTGCAGGTTGGCAAATGTGGGGCCGAACATGGGGTGCGTCGACACGTAGCGCATGCCGGCCTGCTCGTAGAACTCTTTCAAGTCGGTCTTCACGCTGGCGATGTCGCTGATGATGCACTCCTTCGGCAGATGGGGGATGACCTCGCGAAACACGGGAATGGTGTATTTCAGCGTCACGGCGTTGATCAGCAGTTCAGGGCGGAAAGCCTCAATCTCCTCATAAGAAGTGAACCGCTGACAGTTGTAGGTGAACCGCATGCGCTTCGCGTCGCGTTCAAACACGGCCACTTCGTGGTCAAAACTCAGCAGGTCGATGAAGAAACTCCCCATCTTGCCTGCACCCATTACTAATATTTTCATAATCGCGGAAGATATATTTTTATTTGAGATCACGCTTCACTTCACTTTTACCATTTCATAGCTCTCTATGGTACGGTGGTCCTCACTGATGTTCAGGCCTACGGCCCAGACGGGACGCACATCGGCGGCAAAGCGCACGGCATAGTCCTTCGCCAGGATTTGCTCTGTGGCCGCAGTTGCGGATTTATTGAACTTAAACTCAAGCATGTATATGGCATCGTCCATTTTCAGGGCAATGTCGAAACGACCGTCGCTGGTCTGCCCCTCGGCCTCCACATCAATGCCAAGCCCCACCATCAGCGAATAGAACAGTGCCTGATAGAACTGTTCGTTTTGGTTCTTGTCTGTAATGGAATAGGGAATCCCCGCATACCACTTGCGCACACTTTCAAGGAACTTCTCAAAGGTGGTTTTCTTGTCGCGCAAGTCCCATAAGGCGTTGTCCATCCGTTCACGGCTGCCAAAATAGTCAGGACAGTAATATCTATAGAGTGAGTCACCAAAGCCCTCACGCACTTCAGCATTGGGGAATCCTAATTTGAAACGGTTGCGACGCAGGTCGTAGCTTTTAATGGTGAGATAGCCACTCTGGAAGAGCACGGGTATGGGGTCTTCTATGCGCTCCGTCGGCGCATCAAAGCGTTGCATATCGGCCTCGAAGCCCTCTAACTGGGGCATGACGATTTGTTTGACGCGCAGCAGATTGATGAGCGACGAGGGTGTGCCCGTGCCGAACCAGTAGTTGTCTATCCATCCTTTCTCGAAGGCATAGAACAGGCTCCAGGGGTTGTAGATGTCGGTCATCTGGTCGGTGAAATGGTAACCGTCGTACATCCGTTTCAGCTCCGCCACCGCCTCATCATAGGTCATTGGGCTGTGGCGCCGACGACCGATGGCCTCTGCCAGCCACTCAATGTCGGGCTTCAGCTGCGTGAACAGTTCCTCTTCTGTGATGCCGCAGATGCCCTCGTACTCTGGGTCGAAAGTCATGACATCAAGGTTGTTCAGCTCGCTGAATACCGACAGCTGCGAAAACTTCGAGATGCCTGTCAGAAACACAAATTTCAGGTACTGTGCCTGTGCTTTCAGAGGTGAGAAGAGGTCGCGCACGCGCTCCCGCAGATGTTCCTGCAGTTCTGGCTTGTGGATAGTGTCGAGCATCGGCGCGTCGTACTCGTCAATCAGGATGACCACCTCGCGCTGCGTCTTATTATAAGCCGCTTTGATGATGGCAGTGAGGCGGTCACTCAGCTTCCAATCTTTCCGTTCAGGCAGTCCGTAGTCCTTCTCATACCATCTCAGCAGCCCACCGCAGATGTCGTCCACGCTCGTCTCGTCGTAGTACTTGCCGTTAGACAAGTCAAGATGTATCACGGGATATGCCGTCCACTCTGTCTCCAACTTCTCGATTGCCAGACCCTTGAACAACTCTTTGCGGCCCTCAAAATAGGCATGCAAGGTGCTCACTAAGAGCGACTTGCCAAACCGTCGCGGACGGCTCAGGAAATGGTTCTTCCCGCCG